>NZ_FOHT01000003.1:0-192606 GCF_900111425.1 Draconibacterium orientale
GACCTGGTTGTGCATCCTGAATTCTCCGTAAACTTAAAGGATTCTGTATGCGAAAGCGAATTGCCTTATATTTTCGGAAGCCAGTCAATTTCAGCACCCGGACAGTATAAAGAAACGCTGAAAACGGTTGAAGGCTGCGACAGCATTATTACTTTAGACCTGGTTGTGCATCCTGAATTTTCCGTAAACTTAAAGGATTCTGTATGCGAAAGCGAATTGCCTTATATTTTCGGAAGCCAGTCAATTTCAGCACCCGGACAGTATAAAGAAACGCTGAAAACGGTTGAAGGCTGCGACAGCATTATTACTTTAGACCTGGTTGTGCATCCTGAATTTTCCGTAAACTTAAAGGATTCTGTTTGCGAAAGCGAATTGCCTTATATTTTCGGAAGCCAGTCAATTTCAGCGCCCGGACAGTATAAAGAAACGCTGAAAACGGTTGAAGGCTGCGACAGCATTATTACTTTAGACCTGGTTGTGCATCCTGAATTTTCCGTAAACTTAAAGGATTCTGTTTGCGAAAGCGAATTGCCTTATATTTTCGGAAGCCAGTCAATTTCAGCGCCCGGACAGTATAAAGAAACGCTGAAAACGGTTGAAGGCTGCGACAGCATTATTACTTTAGACCTGGTTGTGCATCCTGAATTTTCCGTAAACTTAAAGAATTCTGTATGCGAAAGCGAATTGCCTTATATTTTCGGAAGCCAGTCAATTTCAGCACCCGGACAGTATAAAGAAACGCTGAAAACGGTTGAAGGCTGCGACAGTATTATTACTTTAGACCTGGTTGTGCATCCTGAATTCTCCGTAAACTTAAAGGATTCTGTATGCGAAAGCGAATTGCCTTATATTTTCGGAAGCCAGTCAATTTCAGCGCCCGGACAGTATAAAGAAACGCTGAAAACGGTTGAAGGCTGCGACAGTATTATTACTTTAGACCTGGTTGTGCATCCTGAATTTTCTGTAAACTTAAAGGATTCTGTATGCGAAAGCGAATTGCCTTATATTTTCGGAAGCCAGTCAATTTCAGCGCCCGGACAGTATAAAGAAACGCTGAAAACGGTTGAAGGCTGCGACAGTATTATTACTTTAGACCTGGTTGTGCATCCTGAATTTTCTGTAAACTTAAAGGATTCTGTTTGCGAAAGCGAATTGCCTTATGTCTTTGGCAGCCAATTGCTTATTTCTTCTGGCACTTATACCGAAACCTTTACTTCGGCAAGTAGTTGCGACAGCGTGGTTGCACTGGATCTTTGGATTCATAAAAGCTACAATATCAAACTAAATGAAAGCGTTAAACAAACTGAGCTGCCCTATATTTTTGGGGATCAACCGTTATACGAAAGCGGGGACTACACCAATTCATTGTTTACTGCCTTTGGCTGCGACAGCATTATCACTCTTCATCTACTGGTTGAGGATAATATTCCTCCGGTAGTTATCTGTAATGCAATTAATGTTGAATTACTGACAGATGGCACATATACTTTAACAGAAGCTGATAAAAAAGCCATTACACAGGAGACGACTGACAATGTAAGTGCATATGAAGACCTTGATATTCAGGTTTCAACTTCTGTTTTTTCTTGCGAGCATTTAGGAGAGAACACCGTTAAGGTTACGGTAAGTGATACTGCAGGGAATGAGGCAAGTTGCCAAACAACAATTTCGGTGAATATTGGAATTTCTCCTCCAACAATTAACGAAATACCTGATTTAACCATAAACGAAGATGATTCGGTAAGCATTACCTTAAGCGGTATTTCGGGAGGGAATAAGTGCGAAACAAGGAAAGTAAGTATAGAAGCCACTGGTTCCAATACCAACCTAGTTGAAAAACTTTCGGTAAAATACTTTCCATTAGATACTGTAGCAATACTTGATATTGTTTTGATACCAGATCAAAGCGGAACTGACATTATTGTTGTCGAAGTAACAGATACGCTCGGAAATATAACCACTGAAAGTTTTACAATTACTGTAAATACTGTAAACGATCCTCCAACGCTTATTCATGCCATGGAAGACCAGTTAATGGATACGGGAGATACATTAACTGTTTCTATAAACAAGCTGGATGGAAATATTTTTAGTGACATTGACGACAACAGTTTAGCATACGCTTCATCCATGGAAAATGAAGCATTTCCTGACTGGATAACTGAATCAGAAAACGAGGATATTTATAACCTGATCTTTACTCCTTCATCTGCTGATACAGGGTGTTTTAATATCATTGTTGAAACAAGCGACCCCGCCGGAGAAACCGTTACTGATACATTCGAAATTTGTGTTATGTCAGTAGTTGGCATTGATAAACTGGATCGTAATAAGTTTGAAATTAAATTGTATCCTAATCCAAGTAAAGGAACTGTAAACATTGATTTTACTAATCCGCCAACAGGAGAAATCGAATTACTGGTAACCGACATTTTGGGAGGTCAAATACTTTACAAAAGATATCAGAGCAATGAACGGATAGTTTTCGATTTATCCAGGCATATTAGCGGGTCATACCTCGTAATACTAAAAATAAACGAACAACGGATCGTCAGGAAATTGATTCTTGATAAAAAGTAAAGCCGATCCATTTAAAGGCGGGTTTCTTCGGAGATTCGCCTTTTTGCTGCCTTACAAAATTCAATTCAGTTTTTTATACCTTTAAGCAATGATACGATGCGCCAATATCCTTCTTTTTCTTTTTTTCGGCCTAAATGCTATTGCTCAGGAAAATAAACTGTTCATTTCAGACAAAATTGCATTGGAAGAAAGCCGGAGTTTTCGGCTGAAATCATCCTTTATTGAAAGCCAAAACTATTACCTCACCGACTTTGTATATCAACGTATGGTGTGGCAGGTCGATCCGGCAGTACGCTACATTTCCGGGAAAGTAAGCACCCATTTTAAAAGTAAAACAGCGTTGCTGAACACGATCGAATTTGATCTTTCCGATTCGTTAACTGTCGACTCTGTTTTTGTTGGAGACCATAGCGCCCCCTTCACCCACCAGAATAATAAAGTTGAAATTGATTTGCCAGAACCACTTTTGCTCAATCAGCTTGATTCTGCTTCGATTTATTACCATGGAATTCCACCCAAATCAGGATTAGGCTCTTTTGAAACCAGCAGCCACGGAACCGAATTTACACCGGTTTTATGGACACTCTCCCAACCATACGGCGCCAGGGAATGGTGGCCCTGCAAACAATCGCTGGCCGATAAAATCGACTCGATTGATGTGATTGTAACCACACCGGAAAAGTATAAAACAGCAAGTAACGGCATATTGGTTTCTGAACAATTGAACAACACTACCAGAACCATGCACTGGAAACACCGTTTTGCTATTGCCACCTACCTGGTTGCTATTGCCGTTACGGATTATGAGCGCTATTCCGATTATCTGGAAACGGAAAATGGCGACTCCATTGAAATTCTGAATTACGTTTATCCTGAGGATCTTGAAGATGCAAAAGGCAAAACTCCGGTAACTGCCGAAATTATACAACTGTACCAAAATCTGGTTGGAGATTATCCTTTTGCTGCTGAAAAATATGGCCATGCGCAATTTGGCTGGGGAGGCGGCATGGAGCATCAAACCATGAGTTTTATGGGGAATTTTGGCTACGGACTAATTGCCCACGAGCTGGCCCATCAATGGTTTGGCAATTATATAACGCTGGGTTCGTGGCAGGATATTTGGCTGAACGAAGGTTTTGCTACCTACTTAACAGGACTGTCGTACGAAAACATCGAAACCGACTGGTGGCCGGTGTGGAAACAAGTGTATTCCGACCAGGTGAAAGAAGAACCCGATGGCTCTGTTTATGTCAATGATACTACATCAGTTGCCCGCATTTTTAGCAGCCGTTTATCGTACGCAAAAGGCGGCTATTTGCTGCACATGCTACGTTGGGTGATTGGTGATGACGCCTTTTTTCAGGGCCTTAAAAATTATTTCACCGACCCGGCAGTTGCCAATGGTTTTGCCCGCTCGGAATATGTAATAAACCATTTTGAACAGGTAGCCAATACCAGCCTGACTGAGTTCTTTAATGACTGGCTTTATGGTGAAGGATACCCGATTTATACTGCCAGTTTTAAACCGGGAGACGAAGAAAAAACCTTGATAACACTGAGTCAATCCACAACGCACGAATCGGTTGACTTTTTCGAAATGCCTGTGCCAGTGCGTTTATACAATGCCGGCCGAACGGATTCGCTTGATGTAAGACTGAATCACACCAGCAATCAGCAACAATTTTTGGTAAACAGCGGATTCCATGTTGCCGAAGCGGTAATCGATCCTGATCTTTGGCTGATTTCTGCAACGCAGGAAATCGTTGGTGTTCCGGCAGAACTCAAAACTCAAACCATCGCAATTTTCCCTAATCCGGCTACCACTGAAATCAGTTTACGAATTCCTTCGTCGAAAGAAATCACCGGCATCCGTATTTTTGAGATGAACGGCGCGGAAGTAAAACATTTCTCCGTACAACCGGATAAAATAAATATCTCCGACCTTGCCCCAGGAATTTACCTGGTAAAAGCCGAACTGGCCGGCGGAACTTTTCAAGGCCGTTTTATCAAACACTAAATCTACCAGTTAAACTTGATGGTTTGAACCAAATCAGGGTGTAAACTTAACGGCACCGGACTAACACCGGCAACACTTTCAACCAGCTGCTTTTCTTCGTTGGTATAATTCTTTGCCGGAAAAGTAAATTCCACAACCACTTCTGCCACACGTCGCGGATCGGAAGCCATTATTTTGGTAACATCAACCTGTGTTCCTTCAATATCAATTCCGTTATCGCGGGCTTTTATTCCCATAATCGTCATTATACAACTACCCAAAGCCGTTGCCAACAGATCGGTGGGCGAGAAATACTCTCCTTTTCCACGATTGTCAGTCGGCGCATCGGTTATTACTTTATTACCTGATTGCAGGTGCTCATTTTCGGTGCGTAATTCGCCCAGGTAAATGGTTTTTATCGTAGTCATATGAAGTTATTTTGTTTCGCTTAAAGATAAAGCATTTTGAACAATCCTGATTTTACTGCCGTTGATTCGTTCTATTTTCATACATTCGTGTTACGAATATTAAAATTAGTATTACCATGGCCGTTTCCCGATTTGGCGTTTCGTTAGATGAAGAATTGCTTGAGGCACTCGACAAATACGTTGAGGACAATGCTTTTGCCAATCGTTCGCGCGCTATTCGTCACCTTATCGAGAAGAATTTAGTGGAGGAAAAGTGGAAATGCGATAACATTGTGGCCGGAGCCGTTATCATCGTTTTCAACCACGAGAAAAAAGATATACTAAAGAAATCGGCAGAAATTCAATACGAACACAAGGAGTTTATTCTTTCGTCGCAGGGCTTTTATTTAAACGAATTAAATTACATGGAAATTATTGCTGTTAAAGGTCCCTCTCGAAAACTAACAGAAATCTCAGAGCAGCTCATCAGCTTGAAAGGAATCCAGCACGGAAAATTGGTGATGAGCAAAGCCGAATAAAAAATTTTGACCAAATAGTAACACGATTACATTAATACGTAACACAATTAATTATTATAATGCGAATATTTATCTTCAGTTTTTTCATCCTACTCATCACCCAAGGAATTGCCAGTGCACAAATGCACTATGAAACCAACGACACCATTAAAATTAACGAAGTGGTGGTTACCGGAACACAGGTTCAGGTAAACCGCAACAACGTTCCGATGGCCGTTTCGGTTGTTAACCGCACTCAAATTGAGGAAAGCGACGAGTCGGCAATACTACCGATTTTAAATGGCCGCGTGCCGGGATTATTTGTTACCGAGCGTGGTGTAACCGGTTTTGGTGTTGCAGCCGGATCGGCAGGCCAGATTTCAATTCGCGGAATTGGTGGCAGTCCAACCACCGGCGTTTTAATGCTAATTGACGGTCACCCCCAGTTCATGGGAATTATGGGGCATCCACTTCCCGATTCATATGTAGCTTCAGATGTTGAACGCGTGGAGGTAATTCGCGGACCTGCATCGATTCTTTACGGATCGAATGCTATGGGAGGGGTAATCAACATTATCACAAAAAAACAGGATACGGAAGGTTTTAATGGCAATGCCCGCATTTCATACGGATCGTACAACACACAGAAATACATGGGATCTGTGGGTTTCAAAAAGGATAAATTCAGTGTATTTATTTCAGCAAATCACGATCAGACCGATGGCCACCGCCCTAATTCTGATTTCAAAATAACCAACGGATATGTGAAACTGGGTTACCAGATCAGTGACCATTTTAATGCTTCAGCCGATTTTAGTGTAGCTGCTTTTGATGCTTCTGATCCGGGACCTGATACCCTTAATGCATCACCCGGAGAAACAATAGATATTTTGCGTGGTTACGGATCGTTATCACTACGCAATAACTTCGAGAAAGCCTCGGGTGCACTAAAGCTTTTCTACAATTTTGGCGAGCATGAAATTACTGATGGCTTCCACTCCAACGACCATAACTACGGATTAAACCTGTACGAAACCTTTCAACTTTTTACGGGCAACAACCTTACCGCCGGACTTGACCTGATGAATTACGGAGGAGAAGCTGAAAATACCTTAGCCATGGGCGGAAAGGGGCTCACCTTTGCCGACACCACCATTACCGAAATTGGTGCCTACCTGTTTTCGCAACAAAGTATTGGCGAAAAACTAATTATCAACGCCGGTCTTCGTTACCATAACCACAGCGAGTATGGTTCAGTTTGGATTCCATCCATAGGTTTTTCCAATTCATTTTCGCCCTCCACTACATGGAAAGGAACCATTTCAAAAGGCTTTAGAAGCCCTACAATGCGCGAACTGTTTATGTGGGGACCAAATCCCAACCTCAACCCGGAATCGATCTGGAATTACGAAACAGGCATCATACAGGCCTTTTTCGATCGTAGAATGCAGGTAGAACTTACGGCCTTTTTGGTGAAAGGCGACAATCTGATTGTTAATACGGGCCAGCCAAACGGCTATCAGAATACCGGGGAAGTTTCGAATAAAGGAATCGAGTTCTCGCTGGATGCATCGCCAACAAAACAACTCACATTGAATGCAACATACAGTTATATCAACATGAAAAATCCGGTTTATGCCACGCCCGAACATCACCTTTTCGTCAATGCATCATACCGCATAAAGAAACTGCTGCTGGTGGCCAATATGCAACACATTTCGGGACTGGATAACGACCCAACGCCGGTTACCAACCAGGAAAGCTATTCTTTATTAAATGCCAAGGCCAGCTACAGTCTGACGAAGAATGTAAAACTTTATGTTAGTGCAGAAAACCTGTTGAGTACGAATTATGCGGTTAACCGTTATTATACTATGCCTGAAATTACCGTATTTGGCGGGTTGAGTTTAATGTTCTGAAAAGAGAATTTGAGAAAAATCGTAGAGTCAGATTTTATTCCTGAATACTGCGACCGCCACCTAAATCGTCGCGGAAAGAAGTTCTAACGCAACGGAAGCCGATATACGATTTTGCGGTGTCCTGGTACTCAAAGCTACGTGTACCCGACTGTATGAAATAAGCAATGTCTTTCCACGATCCTCCGCGTACAACCTTTCGTTTCATTACGGCCGGATCGTCGGGCCGGGCATTGTACTGAATTTCCGGATTATAATCATCGATAGCCTCGTAGCCGGCTTCAAAAAAAGCTGTTGAAGTCCATTCGGCCACATTACCGGCCATGTCGTAAACGCCATACGGGTTTGGATCGAATAGCCCCACTTTCATAGTTGTTGTGGTAGTGGGACTATCGGCCACATAGTTTCCACGCAACGGCTTAAAATTGGCCACAAAACACCCGCTTACATTTCGGGTATAATAACTTCCCCAGGGGTACATCGTATTGTGCATACCTCCCCGCGCCGCAATCTCCCATTCACTTTCGGTTGGCAGGCGGTATTCATGTGCCGGCGCTTCTGCTGAATGACTGAAGGCAAAATCTCTTAAATTATTACGCCAGTTACAAAATGCCCGTGCCTGGTTCCAGGTTACTCCAACAACCGGATAATCATCGAATCCAACGTGCGAAAAATATTTAATTGTAAATGGTTCATTGTAGGTGTAAGCAAAATCCCGTATCCAACATAAGGTGTCGGGATAAACAGGCACCGATTCATGCATCAAAAATGAGCTACGGTTTTCAATCGGCACCACCTCGCCATCTGAGTTTACAACAGAACCTTCATAACGTTGCGTTTCGTAATTGTACGCATTGCTGCGCTTTGCGGCTTGTTTATAGTCAACCCAGTAATATTCGTAAACCAATTTACGCGTATCAATTTCCTTTTTATAGCCAAAACGCTCATATTCCGGAACATACAATTCTTCCATGGCCATTTGATATTCCGGGTCGTCCCATTCAATTCGTTCGTCCCAGTTTATTTTGGGTTCTTCCAACGGGGCACCGTATTTATCTTCAGTTATCAGGAAATCGGTATAAGTTTGCCCAAGAAGTTCGCGTGCTTTTTTATCGCGTACCCAATATACAAACTGCCGATACTCATCGTTGGTAATTTCAGTATCGTCAATCCAGAAGGCCTCTGATGACACAGTCCGGTTTTGTGTTATGGCGTATAACTGATCATCATTTGGCCCGAGGTTGTAGGCACCTCTTGGCACATAAACCATTCCGTAGGGTGTAGGTTCAAACCATTTTTCACTTGTTCCTTTACCCAATTTTAGGTATTTGTTGCTTTCGTTCCTGCACGAGGCAAACAAAAGCGCCAGTATAAACAAGTATGTTATGGCTTTTCTCATCAATTACTATTGGATGCTACATTTCTAAACGCCTTATCAGTTTTAAAATTGTTTCAAAAAAAAGCCTTATGACAACATAAGGCTTTTTTTATGCTGGTTAACGCATTAATATTCCCAAAGATCTTGTTCGTAGTTGAAAATCTCGTCTTCAATTCGTTTTGATTCCAACATCGCATCTTTACCTACCAGGTATGAACTGATTTCGCGATTGTTGTAAATATTCGATTCCTGCACGATATAACTGTTAAACATACGTTTTATAAACAGGTCGTCGAACGATTGCTGACGAGCTTCGTTGTACGGATTTTGAACCACGTTGGTTGCCAACAACGGACGTGCTTCAGGATAATAAATCCAAAATACTTTTTGCCGCTGTGGTTGTCCTGATGTATCGCCTTCGCGCATGTATTCGCGAATTGGGCAGATACCAAGAATACGCACGTTTAAGGTTGATGTTTGCTTATCAAAATACCATTGTTCTTTAAGCATGTATTGTTTGATTTCGGTTGGGCGAATTTCGCCCTGAACCTGAACTTGTGTCCGTTCACCGGTATCAAAGTCAATTTTCTCCTCAGTACGGGCTTCCGCACCAAACCTTGCTTTTACCTGTGCAAAGCTCATCGGGATTTTAAAATCATCATCGGCCTGTGCATCGTACGGCGTAATCTGACCACTTTCAATTCCCTTAAGCAGTAACGAGATCAGGTTACTACGGTCGGCAATGGGTATTGTCGGATAATAAAGCGGAATATTCATTTTCTCGCGTAAATCGATAACACGCCACAAGGTCTTCTGCCAGAAAACATCAGCTTCGCGAACCGGAACCAATGGCATTGGTTTTTTCTCGTAAATATCGTTTTGTTTATAGGCTCCGTTTACAATTTGGGCATCGGCACTTTTATGCATAATGCCTAACGCAAAAACAACTATTCCTATATAAACAACTATCTTCTTCATAACTACCTATTTTATTTTGAATGATATTGGGTCGAGATCCCTTGTTGTTCCGTCATCTCCAACAGCCTTAATATCTCCGATATAAACTATACTATTTACATTTACATTTCTCAGCGCATTTTTTTGTTCAGTCGTAAAACGATTCGAACTGGCCGGATAACGGTTGGTGTATCCTCCGCTTGTTGTTTCCATTGTAAACTGGGTAACTCTGTAACCAAATTCAAAATCGAAATCCTCAAGTACAGCTAAAACACCATCCTGTATCTGTAAAACCTCTTTACGAATTTCGCCGCCCGACTGACCATTAATTTGTGCTACCGGATCGGGAACACGTTTTACACGCCATTCGGTTGTACCAATCAAACGTCGGCTTCCGTTAATTGTTGCGTAAACACTAACTTTAGTATTACGCCCCATTTCATCTAAGTCAGTCGGTTCAACAACATACGCTTCGCCTTGTTTTGAAACCTTACCATTGGTCATTTGAACTTCGAGATCTTCATTCGGAATAGCTCCGCCCCCCACATCAAACGGGTTTTTCAGACCTTTGTAGAACACGTTCATTTTGGTAGCCGACATGGTTACTGTTGGCTCCGACACCTGGTATTCCTGCTCAAACGGATAGCTTTTAATAATACCTCCCGGCGTTTTGTATTTTATTAAACCGCTCCAGGTAAACTTTCCTGCCTGGCTGGTATTCCCGATATAGGTTGCCTTACCATCTTTAACTTCAACCTCATTTCCATTGATAAGGATAACAGGTTGTTGTGTAGTATCTTCTGCAGCTAGAAAAACTTCAGCTTTATATTCGTCGCCCATCAGTACTACATTCGAATTGGCAATAACGCGGGCTCCCAAACGGTTAAATTTAAATGAGCCTTCATCAATTTCAGCATACAAATATTTTGCTACTGATGCTTCAGAGTTTTTAACATCAATCTGAATTTTTGAAAGCAAGGTCATTACCGCAATTAAAGGCTTATCTTCAAAGTGCTCCGATTCCCATGTTTTATAGTTACCTTCTCCTTTCGAACCTTTATCCGGATCTGCAGTTTTAAGCTCGCTTTTAATCAGCTCGCGTAGTTCATTGTCATCCTCGTTTACCAATGAAGAAAGAAACTCACGATATTCGATAACGGCGTTTTTAAGATCGTTTGCTCTTTTCTGGGTAATCAGTAATTCCGACGGGCCGTTCATATCATCTTTCTTAGCAACCTCCACAACCGATCCATCTAGTTTTGTATGATAATAACCTTCTTCATACATCGGGTTATCTTCATTTACCGGTTTTTCGCCGGAGTAAGCAACAACTTCGTCTTTTAATGCCCCAACGTAGTTTATTATTTCTTCCGATTTATTCTGTAGTTGATCTGCTTTATCTTTCCATTCCTGAACTTTGGTTGGATTTTCGATATAAGCTTGCTCAAACGATGAATAGATCTGTGCATTCTGCATGTCCACTGCCTCGAGCGTTTGCAGCAAACTACTGTCAACCACACGAAACGCTTCAAGTACCTCAGCCGCAACGTTAAGTGCCAACATTGCGGTAAGTACAATGTACATCAGATTTATCATTTTTTGCCTCGGTGTTTCCGGACAATACTTTGCACCCATAAGCCAGGACTTTATTTTTTATAGCTCATTGCACCCAACATGTTGCCATAAATGGTATTTAAGGCTTCCAGGTTTTTATTGAGTGATTCAGCATTTTCTTTATACTTTTTCAATTCATCAACCGAAGAGGTCAGGATGCTGTTCATTTCTGCCAGATCCTGGTTAAACTTTTGGTTGGCTTTAAATTGCCCCTGAGTTTCTTTCAGTTGGTTTTCGAAATTGCTGTTCAGGCTATCTAAATTTTTATTTAGTCTTTCCAGGTTCCCCGAATATTGTTTTGAACTGCTTCCAATATTCTCCAATTCACCCGAAATAATATCGGATGATTTTTGATAAACGACAGAAAGATTTTTTCCGGTTTCAGAAAGTTTTGTGGCTGCAACCGAGTATGAATCGAGTAAGGTATCTACCGAGCTATTGATTGATTCGTTTGCCTTGTTGTTAATTTGAGCAAAAGAATTCATCGACTCGGAAGCCGACCCCAGGTTTTTAACGTACATATCGGTAGCAAGTGTAGCCGAAGATATGTCGCTTATTCCCTTGGCGGTGTTACTTAATTCGGCTAATCCTTTTCCAACACGGTCCATCAGTTCCGGAGTAAGCTCTGAGCTGCCAAAAATTGTTTCCAAACCAGTACTTTTATTGGTGGTTCTTAACTCTTTTACTTCCTCAAGCTCATAGTCTTCGTTTAATTCAGGATACACCTTATCCCACTCAGGAATACTGATTGGAGGCTCGAATGCTGAGAGGAAAAAAATAAATGCCTCTGTAAGCAAACCTACGGTTAGTAACTCGCTGGAGCCTTTCCAGTGTTCAAGTTTGAACAAGGCACCAACCATAACGACTGCTGCCCCCCATCCATAAACATACCCCATGAATGTTTTCCAGCGCTTAGTTTTAAAAAGTTCTCCCAGATTCATATCGTTTGGTATAAAGTTTTGTTTAATTACTAAAATTCTTCGCCAAATGTAGAGCGAACGCATCGGAAACCAACGTACGATTTAGTCGTATCCTGATATTCGTAATTACGTGCAGAAACCTGCACAAATTGTGAGATATCTTTCCACGAACCTCCTCTGATCACTTTACGTTTCATTACAGCGGGATCATCCTTGCGGGCATTGTATGTAAAAGTTGGGTTTAAATCACTGAAATAATTGTAACCGGCTTCGTCGTATGCGGTGCTTGTCCATTCAGCTACGTTACCGGCCATATCGTATAATCCGTATTCATTCGGATCGTAACTTCCTACTTTTATGGTTGCAATCGAGCCATCTTCCACATAGTTTCCGCGAAGTGGCTTAAAGTTGGCTAAAAATACACCATCCTCATCGCGGGTATAATAACCTCCCCAAGGGTACATCGAGAAATCTTTACCACCACGGGCAGCGTATTCCCACTCCACTTCGGTTGGCAAACGGTAAGCCATTAATGTTGGTTCTCCTCTTTCCGACAGGTAATCCGACTGAATTTTTGTGCGCCAGTTACAGAATGCATTTACCTGTTTCCAGGTTACACCTACAACAGGATAGTCGTCGAATCCGGGATGCCAGAAATAACGTGTTGCCAAGGGCTCGTTGTACGAATAGGTAAAGTCTCTGATCCAGCAAAGCGTATCAGGATAGACATGAACCTGATCCTGCATCATAAACGAAGAACGGTTCTCGATAGGAACCAAATCGCCTTCCTCGTTGTACACATTACCTTCGTAGCGTTGTGTTTCGTAGTTATAACTGTTACTTCTTTTGGCTGCCTGATCCAGGTCAACCCACCAGTATTCGTAAACCAGTTTACGGGTATCTATTTCTTTTTTACCAAAGAAACGCTCGTTTTCAGGCAAGTAAAGATCTTCCATTGCCATTTGCATATCAGGGTCTTCCCAGTCAATTTTCTCGTCCCAGTTGATTTGTGGAGGATCGATAATATTCCCTCTCCTGTCTTCAGTAATCATGAATTCAGGATACTGGTCGCCTAGCATTTGACGTGCCATCGATTCTTTTACCCATTCTACAAACTGTCGGTATTCGTTATTGGTAATTTCGGTGTCGTCCATCCAAAAGGGTTCTTGCGATACCGTTTTTGTTGGAACACCTGCCCTACTTGCGTCCTCATCGCTAGGCCCAATATTGAAACTTCCTCTGCGAACATATACCATTCCCAGGGGCTGGGTTTCTTTAAATCGCTGCCTTCTTTCTACTCCTGTTAGCTCTCCGTTTCCTCCCCCGCCACCACCAAAGCAGCCGGCAAAACTAAGTGCAATCAAGAACAAGGTTGCAATAGAAAGTAGTTTTTTCATAATGTGTCTTTTATACTTTACGAGCTCTGATTAGTTGCTAAAAATAAGTAGAAACAATGAAATAATAAAATATTAAATTCTGTTCCTATTCGTATTCTCACTAAACATATTTTACAAAAATCTAATACTCTTGTATTTCTGATTACGATTTCTCTCTAAATCAAGCGAATAACTTACAAAAAATTCATTCGAAGCAAAGCCGTTACTTTTTAGTGCAGACGTTACCAAATCGAACGAATATCCTATTCGCATTCCGTTAAACAGTTCCATTCCCATAAGTAAAGCTACCGCGTCCTGAACTCTGTAGGATATTCCTCCCCAGAATTTATCGTTATAAACCACGTTTGCATTCAAGTCCATTTGCCACGAAGCCAAGTCGGATTTCAGCAAGAACGACGGCCGCACCTCAAATAACGGATCGGATAGCTTAATATTGTATCCGCCAGTTAAATAATAGTGACGCGTGAGAAAATCAACCGCTACATCGTCGTACTTTACTTCTCCCTGGTTGATATGCGTTACCGAAAATCCGGCGTAATATTTATTGGTGTACAAGTACGCACCAAAACCTACATCGAAAGTAATCTGGCTTGACTCTTCATTTGGTACCGATGGATCTGATTCAGGCTGCGTAAACATATCTCCTTGCGGCACTTCCCACTCCGGATTGATATTGAAATTATAAATTCCGGGTGAGATACCCAGCCCCAGCGTTCCCAATGCGGTTGTTACTTTATATGAATAATTAAAATTCACCCATGTATTGCGGTAAAATCCTTGCTCATCGCTAATTACATTTATTCCAATTCCACCGGCAGAACCTAAAGCATTAATTGCTGCATCAACACTAAAAACCAGTGTTTTCGGAGCTCCTTCGAATCCCGCCCACTGATAACGATTGAGTAAAATGCCGCTAATTGTGTTTTCGGCACCTGCATACCCCGGGTTTACACCTAATTTGTAAAACATATTGTTGGTGTACTGAGGATCTTGCTGACCGTACGTAACTAGTGTAACCGACATTATAACAAATAAAAAAGATACAGCCTTTCTCATACTTCTCTTTTCATAGGGCAATTTAGCCTTTTCTCTGCTGCAGCAAAGAAACAATTTTCAGTTGTTTGTAACAATCAACTGTTAACAAGGTATGCAAAGAACGGTTATTAAGAGCTATTATTTTGCTATTTCGTCGGTTTTTTGAACATATTTCAACCAAAGCTCAGGTATTTCGTTGCCACTGGCCACTTCGTAATCTTTTTCTGAACAGGCAAAATATCTGGTTTCGTTGTTTAGGGCCTGCACTTGTACCCACCATTGCCCGGTAGTGTCGTTTTTGTAAAATACAAGCGGTGCAGAAAGCTCGGGTATTTCAACACTGTAAACCGAGAAACCATCGCCCTGCTCCGGTTTTCGTTTGTCCCGAATCAGGTAGCCCCGCACAAAATACCATACCAGCTGTGCTGCCAGATTCAACGACAATTCTTCCGGCTCCTCACCGATATTTAACCCGAACAAGCCAAATACTTTCATTCGGTTACTTGCTCCGGCGTACTTCATTAACTGGCAAGCTTCGTCGGCATATAAACCATTCGGGAGATTGAGGCTATTCGGTGCTTCCGAGCACTTTAAAGCAGCCATATCGAAGGTTAAAAAGTCGCTGTTTCGAAGAACCGGCTCGGCATCGGCAATATTATCACGAAGTTTCCCCAGTCGCAGATGCGCTCCAATACCTTTGGTTTTTTCGAAATAAATATCGGGCACAAAATGACTTTGATAGGCCAGCAAATTAAACTGAAACAGATCGGGCAAGGCTTTAAAAACCTGCGACAAGTAGTTTGTTGAACTTAGCGACTCCACACCTTTTTTCACATCCAAAAAGGCATCGATGGCACTAAACGAAAAAAACGGATTCGACCGGAAAGCCTGACAAATGCCGTAGCTGTAATCCTGGCTTCCGCCAAATACAATGGTAACAATATCCAGTTCGCTCAGGTAATCCACCACATCGCGTAACGCCAGGTAATTCCCTTTGTGGCTGGTTGACGCTTTCAGGTTGCCCAGATCGATAATATTGAGTTTCCCAACGCCGGCCAAACCGTAAAATGCTTTACGCAATTTATCGGGTGTCGCTGTTCGTTTAAAATCATCATGTTCACTGTTAAAGGGAACACCAACAATAGCCAGCTCAATGTTTTTCAAACGGCCTTCCTGCAATTTAACGGTGTTCTTTTCAATGGTGGCACCCATCGAATATTTCCAGGCGAAAGGCACCTCATCAACATACTGCGAAAAATCAACCGCATCGAAGTAGGGAAACAGATTCATTTTTTTGCTTTAAAAATAAAGGCAAATGATTAAATCACCTGCCTTTATTCTTTATTTTTTTCTACCGCGCCGGCTTTTAGGTTCCGGAGCCGTCTCGATGATCTTCATACAATCTTCAAAACTTAGCTCCTCGGCCTTAGTCGTTTTTGGTATTTTATAATTTTTCTTACCATGCTTTATGTAAGGCCCCCATCGGCCGTTAAGTACCTGGAGTTCTGCATCTTCTTCAAATATTTTAATAACAGCTTTCCGGTCTTTTTCACGTTTTGCTTCAATCAATTCAATGGCTCTGTCGAGCTGCACCGAATACGGATCGTCTTCTTTTCCGAGCGAAACAAATTTATTGTCGTGGCGCACATACGGTCCAAAACGACCGATGGCAACAGTTACCTTTTTGCCTTCGTATTCGCCTAATTCGCGTGGCAATTTAAACAGGTCGAGTGCTTCTTCCAGGGTAATTGTTTCGATATGCTGACCGGTACGTAAGCTTGAAAACTGTGGCTTTTCAGCTCCTTCTTCCTGCGATGCTTCACCCAGTTGAGCCAAAGGACCAAAACGGCCAATCTTAACCGATACCTCTTTGCCGGTTTTCGGATCGATACCCAAAATACGTTCTCCTTTCGAACGCTCGGCATTTTCAAGGGCGTGTTCTACTTTGCCATGAAACGGCTGATAAAACTTATCAATCATTTCATTCCAAACCATCTTTCCGTCGGCAATATCATCAAATTCCTTCTCCACATCTGCGGTAAAATTGTAGTCCATAATCTGATCAAAATTGTCCATCAGAAAATCGTTAACCACAATACCAATGTCGGTTGGGAACAGTTTATTTTTCTCAGCACCGGTGATCTCGGTCTTTTCTTCCTCTTTAATTTCTCCGTTCTCCAAAGTAAGAACAGTATAGCTGCGTTCTACACCAGGGCGTTCCTCTTTTACCACATAATTTCGGTTTTGAACCGTTGTAATGGTTGGCGCGTAAGTTGACGGACGACCAATTCCCAACTCCTCCAGGCGTTTTACCAGCGAGGCTTCGGTAAATCGTGGCGGACGTTGTGAAAAACGCTGGGTTGATACAACAGACGTCATCTCAAGCGGATCGTTCACATGCACCGGCGGAATTAGCGTTTGTCCATTTGCGTTGGCATTTTCATCGTCGGTTGACTCAATATAAACTTTCAGAAAACCGTCAAAAACAATCACCTCGCCGGTTGCCTGAAATTTCTCCGCAGCATTCGACACATCGATGGTAACATTGGTGCGCTCTAAAATAGCATCGGCCATTTGCGAAGCGATGGTACGTTTCCAGATCAATTCGTACAAACGCTGCTCCTGCGAAGATCCGGCCACCGTTTGGTTCTCCATATAAGTTGGACGAATGGCCTCGTGCGCTTCCTGTGCACCTTTTGCTTTGGTTTTAAATTTCCTGATCTTCACATAATTCTCGCCATGAAGCTCAGTGATTTTTTGTTTCGAAGTATTTAATGCCAGTCCCGACAGATTTACCGAGTCGGTACGCATATAGGTAATTTTACCACTTTCATACAAACGCTGTGCAACGGCCATGGTTTGTGATACCGAGAATCCCAGCTTTCTACTGGCCTCCTGTTGTAATGTTGAGGTAGTAAATGGTTGTGCCGGCGATCGTTTACCCGGTTTTTTCACCACATCGCTTACTTTAAATTCCGCGGTTTTGCACTTTTCGAGGAAAGCGTTGGCCTCATCGCGGGTTTTAAAACGTTTTGAAAGTTCGGCTTTTAATTCGGTGGTATTTCCATTTTCGTCGGACACCAGGAAGTATCCGTTTACACGAAACCAGGTTTCCGATTTAAAATCGCGGATTTCGCGTTCGCGCTCAACAATCAGGCGAACCGCTACCGACTGCACACGACCGGCACTTAACGATGGTTTTACCTTTTTCCATAAAACCGGCGACACCTCGAACCCCACAATACGATCTAACACACGGCGGGCCTGCTGCGCATTTACCAAATGCTGGTCAATATCGCGCGGATTTTTAACCGCACGTGTAATGGCATCCTTGGTAATTTCGTGAAAAACGATTCGTTTTATTTTATCATCTTTCAGCTTCAATACCTCTTTCAGGTGCCAGGCTATAGCTTCTCCCTCGCGGTCCTCATCGGAAGCGAGCCAAACCGTTTCGGCCTCCTTCGCTAACTTTTTCAGTTCTGTTACTATCTTCTTCTTATCCGAAGAAACTTTGTATCTGGGCTGATAATTATTCTCAATATCAATCCCGAAGTCTTTCTTTTCCAAGTCTCTAACGTGCCCCATACTTGAGGTTACCACGTAGCCATCACCAAGAAATCCTTCAATTGTTTTCGCCTTTGCAGGGGACTCGACTATAACCAGGTTTTTGTGCATATTCGTTCTAATCCGTTCTAAAAATTCTGCAAATTAAAGAAAATGATGAGCTAAGTTCAAAATTTAATGCGCTATTTTTTCATTTTCTATTTAATTGAAAATGACGATTTTATTTTTTAAAAAATAAAATATTCTCCAATTTCAGGGCGTTATTTAGGTGGTTCCCATAACAGAATCGTATATATTTGTTGCCACATTAAAATGAGCGAAATTCATGAGCGAAACAAAAAAAAGCTTTAAAAAATACATTATTATTTTCTGGTCGATTATTGCCTTGGGAATCGTTTCCGTTTTTCTTCTTTTCTTTCTGATAGCCAAGGGGAAACTGGGTTTTATGCCAAGCTTTGAGGACCTGGAAAATCCACAAAATATCCTGGCGTCGGAAATCTATTTTGAAGACGGACCAACCATTGATAAATATTTTAACCAGGAGAACCGCACTTACGTAAATTTCGAGAATTTACCACCACATTTAATAAATGCCCTGGTGGCAACAGAAGATGTTCGTTTTTACGATCATTCGGGAATTGATTTTCGTGGACTGATTCGCGTATTTAAAGGAATTGTTACCGGCGACACCAGCTCGGGAGGTGGAAGTACCTTAAGCCAGCAGCTGGCAAAAATGCTTTTTCCGCGCGACAGATTCACCAGCAGCACGGAGCTGGTATTGCGAAAATTTAAAGAGTGGGTTATTGCCGTAAAACTGGAGCGCAGTTACACCAAGGAAGAGATTATTTTAATGTACCTGAACAAGTACGACTACCTGAACAACGCAGTTGGAATTCGTTCGGCAGCCGATGTTTATTTTAATACCCAACCCGATTCGCTAAAACTTCACCAGGCGGCCATGTTGGTGGGAATGGCCAAAAACTCGTCGCTTTTTAACCCGGTTCGCCGCCCCGAAATGGTGCTGCAACGCCGGAATGTGGTGCTGAGCCAGATGGAAAAATACGGCTACATTACATCCGAAGTTGCCGATTCGGCCAAACAAATGCCGCTCGATTTGGAATATAAAAAAGTGGATTACAAACTCGGCCCGGCACCTTATTTCCGCGAATACCTGCGCCTTACACTTACCGCCAAAAAACCGGAACGCGAGAATTATGCCTCGTGGCAAGAGCAAAAATATATTGAAGACCTGGACGAATGGGAAAACAACCCGCTGTTTGGCTGGTGCAACAAAAACACCAAACCCGATGGAGAACCCTACGATATTTATGCCGACGGATTAAAAATATACACCACACTCGATTCGCGCATGCAAAAATATGCAGTGCAAGCCGTTGAACAACATTTACGCTACGACCTGCAACCTTTATTCGACGAAAGTTTGTCGGATTTAAGCAATCCGCCCTTTGCCAACAACATGAGCGCGAAAGAAGTAGATGACTTACTGGACAGGGAAATAAGAAAAAGCGAACGCTACCGTTTGTCGAATCAGGCAGGAAAAAGTTTCAAGGAAATTAAGAAGGAATTTAATAAACCTGTTGATATGACCGTTTTTAAATGGAGTGGCGCAGTGGATACTTTGATGACTCCAATGGATTCGATCAAATATTACCTGAAGTTTTTCCGCTCGTCGTTTATGGCCATGGATACCGAATCGGGGAAAGTAAAAGCCTACGTTGGCGGCCCCAATTACCAGCATTTTATGTACGACATGGTAAAAGGTGGAAAACGCCAGATCGGATCTACGGTTAAACCATTTTTATATACACTGGCCATGCAAAACGGACTTACACCGTGTACGAAAGTTCCGTACGTTAGTCAGCAGTTTATTCAATGGGACGGTAGCATTTACGAGCCAAAAGATGCCGATGTTGATCCGGAAATGGACGGACAAATGGTAACCTTAAAATGGGGACTGGCCAACTCGAAAAACCGCATTTCGGCATGGGTACTCAAACAATACAATCCGCAGGCAGTGGTTGACGTAATGAAACACATGGGCATTTACAGCCCCATCGACCCGGTAAACTCGATGTTCCTTGGTGTTTCGGATGTTACACTTTACGAAATGGTTGGTGCGTTTAACACCTTCTCGAACCTGGGCGTGTTTATTAAGCCTTATTTTGTAACAAAAATTGAAGACCGACACGGCAATGTTATCGCACGTTTTGTTCCCGAACGCCACGAGGCCATCGATGAACAAACTGCTTACCTGATGCTGAACCTTTTACAGGGAGTAATCGACGAAGGAACCGGAATTCGTTTACGCTTTTCGAACCTGTTTCGCGACAGGGTAACCACCGACTACGGAAGCTTTAGCATGCCAATTGCCGGAAAAACAGGAACTACACAGAACCACTCTGATGGTTGGTTTATTGGCACAACACCAAAACTTACTGCCGGTGTATGGACCGGTGCCGATTTACGAAGCATTCACTTTAGAACCATTGCATCCGGACAGGGAGCCAATATGGCACTGCCAATCTGGGGTTACTTTTATAAGAAAGTATTGGCCGACGAATCCATCGGTTACAAGGAAGAGGAAATGGAATTTAAACGTCCTGCCAACTTTAACATCAACCTCGATTGCGATGAACTGGAGAAAAAGAATTCGACTCCGGAAGAATTCGACGACTTCTTTTAGATAGATACTTAGTCATGCTCTCACTCTGAGTGAGGGTATGACTACTCACTTACTTACTTTTTACATTTCAGTTACTTTTTTTCAATACTCAACAGGTATTCGCTTTTCGGCGCATAGTTAAAAATCAATTGATCGCCCTCGGTACAACGCTCAAACAATTCTTTATCAACGTTAAAGTTTATACCATCAACAACGAACTCAAACTTTTCATTATAAGCCTTAGACATATTGCTGCCCAGCGCAGAGGCGTGATAAATAGTTGACTTTGATTTGTTCACCAGGGTTTTTACCACCTGAACTTTTTCATTGAATTGCAAGTCGCGGTAGTATTTATTACATATCAGAAAGTTAAGCAGCACTGAAGAACTCAATGTTCCTATTGCAATTAATCCTGCTATTTTTAGATTCAATCCATTGGGATTCGAGTCGAAGAATAAGGCGTAAATCGTTACTCCAACAATTGTTGTAAAAACAAATACCAGCAACGATAAAATCAATCCCATTTTACATTGATTTCTCAAATTCTTTCGTTCTGTTTGTGTAAGGCCGCGGTGCATTTGTTTGTTTTTGGCTTTCATCGTTTGTATTGGTTAATGATATCCATAAAGATATAAATTTCAATTTTTTATCATAACTATAATTTTCTGTTACTGAGCATCATTTGTAGTTCAATAAAATGCATAAAAAATGGCACCTCCTTACGAGATGCCATTTTCTATATTATGTAGCGATAGCCTCACTTCGAGTGAGACCATCACGCTTCAGTACTTTTACAATAATCCGCTGCGTTTTAGCAGTGCGTCAACCTTTGGCTCTTGGCCGCGGAAACGTTTGTAAAGCGTCATCGGGTGCTCGGTGCCACCTTTTTCCAGAATGTTTGTACGGAACGAAGCCGCCACATCTTTGTTAAACAGGCCTTTTTCTTTAAACACGCTGAATGCATCGGCATCCAGTACTTCGGCCCATTTGTAACTGTAATATCCAGCTGCGTAACCACCGGCAAACAGGTGCCCGAATTGCGTGCTCATACAAACACCGTCGATAGCCGGGAAGATCTGCACTTTCTTCCATGCATTTTCTTCAAAGTCTTTCACATCTCCATCAAAAGGCTTTTCAAGCGTATGCCAGGCCATATCTAAATAACCAAAGCTTAACTGGCGAACTGAAAGGTAACCGGCAAGGTAATTTTGCGAGTCAACAATTTTCTGCACCAGTTCGGCAGGAATTGGTTCGCCGGTTTCGTAATGTTTGGCAAAACGATCGAGGAAGTCTTTTTCAACTGCCCAGTTTTCCATGATTTGCGATGGCAGCTCAACAAAGTCGCGGTAAACATTGGTTCCCGACAGGCTTGAATAGGTAGATTTTGCCAGCATTCCGTGCAGCGCGTGGCCAAATTCGTGCATAAACGTTTCCACTTCGCTGAAAGTTAACAGCGCCGGTTTGGTTGAAGTTGGGCGGGTAAAGTTCATAACGATGGTTACGTGCGGACGCGAATCAACGCCATTGTCCATCCACTGGCCTTTAAAATCGTTCATCCAGGCACCGCCACGTTTTCCGGGGCGCGGGTGAAAATCGGTGTAAAATACCGAAAGGAAAGTACCGTCGGCATCGAACACTTCGTAGGCAGTTACCTCGTCGTTATATACCGGAATGTCTTTGTTCTCCTTAAAAGTTACGCCAAAAAGCTCGGTTGCCAGTCCGAAAACACCATCGATTACGCTGCTTAATTCAAAGTACGGTTTAAGCATTTCGTCGTTCAGGTCGAATTTTTCCACCTTCACTTTTTCGCTGTAGTAGCTCCAGTCCCAGGGCATTAAATCGCCTTCCAAACCATTCTTATGGGCATAGGCTTCAATCTCTGCTTTTTCTTCTTTTGCCACTTTGTACGATGCCTCATACAAATCGTTAAGTAAACCGTAAACCCCGTCGGCATTCATGGCCATTCGGCGCTCCAGTACGTAGTCGGCATAGTTCTTATAGCCTAGCAGTTTTGCCATTTCCAGACGCAACTCAGCAATACGTTTTACGTTTTCCTGGTTGTCGAGCTCATCGCCTTTAAACGATTTCGAGCCGTATGCCATGTACAATTCTTTACGCAACTCGCGGTTATCGGCATATTGCATAACAGGCAGGTAGCTTGGCATCGAAATATCGAATGTCCAGCCTTCCTGATCTTTCTCTTTTGCCTTTCCGGCAGCGGCTTCCAAAGCGCCTTCGGGCATACCGGCCAACTTACTTTTGTCGGTAATATTGAGCTCGTACTTATTAGTTTCTTTTAGTACGTTCTCACTAAAATCGAGGCTTAATTTCGACAGCTCGGTGCTGTACTGGCGAAACTTTTCTTTATCAGCATCCGACAAATTGGCTCCGCTGCGTACAAAACCAATGTAGTTGTTCTCCAGAAGTGTTTGTTGCTCGGTGCTTAAATCCAGCTCGTCTTTTTTATTATACACGGCTTTCACGCGCTCGAAAAGCACGGGATCTAACGAAATATCGTTCTGAAAAGCAGTAAGCATAGGCGAAACCTCTTGCGCAATACTTTGCAATTCGTCGTTGGTTTCCGAGCTTAGCAGGTTAAAAAAGATACCCGATGTGCGTGCCAGCAAGCGGCCAACCTCGTCTAAAGCAACGATTGTGTTTTCGAAGGTTGGTGCCTCCTGATTATTCTTGATTTTCTCCACCTCGGCCTTGCCCAGTTTTATTCCTTCCTCGAAAGCCGGCATAAAATGCTCGTTCTTAATCTTATCGAAAGGTGCCGCATCGTGCGGTGTATTAAAATCGCCAAGTAATGGATTTGTTTGTGCTGTTACCATTCCTAAATTCATTAAAAAAATTACTGCTAATAAATAGATACTCTTCATTTTTCTCACAATTATGTATTTTTCTGACTAGTATTCAGAAAGTTTAAAGGATTACAAAAAAAGAGCTGAAATTGTTTAAAAAGAATGATTTATTTCATTCATGAGGGTGTACGACACGCCTCCGTTTTTTATCAAAGCCCTGATTATATTGCACCCGTATTACTATCGGAAAACCTTATTTCTTCAATCTCAACCTTAGTAGAAATCAGATTGAAACAATATCCCAAACCTTATTTCTTTAACAATAGTTTTCTCATTCAATAAGGTTAATAAGGTTTTGCACCAGCAACATTCGTTACTACTAAGGTTATTTCTCGGAATAAGGTTGATGTTACTTTTTTCGTTTCTTTTTGGTCTTCTTTTTTTCGACCGACCAGCCAAACTTACCAATACGTTTTCCCATTCCGAAATAGTGGCCGTGGCTGTACACCAAAGGATTGGCTTTCGAGAAACTAAAAGCCTGCTTGTCGTTCAGGTAGGTATCATCGACCGAAACGCTGAGCACCTCGGCAACAAACATGTGGTGCGAGCCCAGTTCAACAATATCTTTTACGCGGCACTCGATGTTTACCGGCGACTCTTCGATAATGGGTGCTTTCACCATTTTGGCGGGTGCGGGCGTGAGGTTCATTTCTTCCCACTTGTTGTATTTGCGCCCCGAGCGACAGCCACACCAGTCGGTGGCTTTGGCCAGTTTTTCGGTGGTGAGGTTAATCACAAATTCGCCGGTGCGCTTAATTATTTCGTACGAATGCCGCCCCGGACGAACCGAAATGTAACACATGGGCGGATCGCTGTTTATGGTGCCGGTCCAGGCGATGGTTATAATATTGTATTCTTCAGGATTTTCGCCACAACTTACCATTACTGCTGGTAAGGGATAAATCATTGTTCCGGGTTTCCAGTACGTTCGTGCCATTTTCTTCTCTTTTATCAAGTTCAGGCTCAAAGATAGTAAATACAAGGCGAAGGTGATACCCGGCCAATCGTCAAGATGACGAAGCCTCTCCGACCGATGGGTGGACCTTCGTCAAGATGACGTTGCTTCACCGACCAACAGGTGGGCCATCGTCAAGTTGACATTGCTTCACCGACGCACAGGTGGGCCATCGTCAAGATGACGTTGCTTCCCCGACCAACAGGTGGGCCGTCGTCAAGTTGACGTTGCCCTTCTGCCCCTCGTTTCTAACAACTACGGTGTACACACAACTTAAATATTCCCATTTTCAAATGATTCTGCAACGATTTTTCGTTCGGAACAAGCTGACCAATTCTAATCAAATTTAAACGCCGAACGATTTTTTATCGATCTTTTACCCGGCGCGTTGTGTCTTCGTAAACTCAGCCACTCGCACCGGGCTATTGCCTGTCGCCCGCTTCGGGGCTTTAAGCACCAAGGGTGCGTAATCAATAGCCCGGGGGAAGCACCCGCAGGGAGCGCAGCCCCGGGAATAGAAGAAAAAAATGACAAAGGCGCAACTGCTACCGGTTTTTGAAATACAACCCTACCTTGCACCACATATTAGAAAGTCGATTGTAAAGCAGGCCCCTTAGAATAGTTGTGTGTACACCTTAGTTGGCGAAGGGGGATTGGCAAGATTGCGTCGGTCGTTCCTCCCTCGCAAAGACCCGGTTTATTGAGTATTGCCGGCAGCGGACAATGACATGATTCGCCCCGGCACGATTGTTTGTTGTCCGCTGCCCTGACTTCACACCCTTCGCTGTCATTACGATCGCGAGGAGTGAAACGAGTCGGGAGAAGTAATCTGAATCCTCCGGCCCGATTGCAACTTCAAATGATTCTGCAACGATTTTTCGTTCGGAACAAGCTGACCAATTCTAATCAATTTTAAACGCCGAACGATTTTTTATCGATCTTTTACCCGGCGCGTTGTGTCTTCGTAAACTCAGCCACTCGCACCGGGCTATTGCCTGTCGCCCACTTCGGGGCTTTAAGCACCAAGGGTGCGTAATCAATAGCCCGGAAGAAGCACCCGCAGGGAGCGCAGCCCCGGGGATAGAAGAAAAAATGACAAAGGCGCAACTGCTACCGGTTTTTGAAATACAACCCTACCTTGCGCCGCATATTAGAAAGTCGATTGCAAAGCAGGCCCCTTAGAATAGTTGTGCGTACACCGTAGTTTCAAACGAGGGGAGCTGTTTACTTTATTGGACTTTCAGCAATAAAAAAAGGATCCACTCTATAAAAGAGCAAATCCTTCTTCATATTCTAAATGTAAACATTAATCTTCAGGATCTTTCCAGTCGCCATTTTCGCGAATGAGCTGTTCCAGTTCTTCCACTGCATTTTCGTACGGAATGTGGCGTTTTATGGGTTTCAGGCCTTTGTACAGGTTTACCTTGTTATTTCCGGCGCCCACAAAACCATAATCCACATCGCCCATCTCACCGGGTCCGTTTACCACGCAGCCCATAATACCAATTTTCAAGTGGTCGAGATGTTTAAAATGTGCTTTTACGGCACGGGTGGTTTCCTGCAAATTAAACAGGGTTCTTCCGCAACCGGGGCACGATACAAACTCGGTTTTGGTAACACGCATGCGACTGGCCTGCAGTATGCCAAAACTCAAGTCTTTCAATTCGGTGAACGTAATATTTTCGTTGTCGTTCGACAGGCAAATTCCATCGCCATAACCGTCAATCAGTAAACCTCCCAGATCGGCCGAAGCAGTGATCTGAAGATCATCCAAACGGCTTTCGTTGTAGCGGCGGTAAAGGATAACCGGCACCTTCCAAATGTGCGTTTCAAGCGACATAAAGAATGCCCTTAACTCGGCCATCGGGTTCGCGTTGTAACTTTCCAGAATCAATACCGTTTTCCGGGTCTGCTTCAGTTTCATGATAATTTCCGGGTGCATATCCATAAACCGGTCGAATTCGGCTTTGTTGGTACGAATAAATTTCATTCGTCCCCAGCGAGTACTTTCAAACAAGTACTCCTCAAGCGTAATTACCGGATATTCTTCGCCTTTGATATCAAGAATTTTATTTCCCGAGATAAAGTAATCAGGAACCAGTTTCCCGCGGATTGGAATCATTTCGCGCAGGGTTCTGTCGCCCAAATCGGCAATTACCACCGGAAGTTCCTGTCCTCCCATGTTCAATACCGGGCGGGTATCGCGGCGCTCGTATTCAAACGGATTGGTTTGTGCGATCATTGGTGCCGAAATTGGCTCGTGATTCTGGTAGCGTTTAAAATGATTCACCAGTTTTAAAGCCACCGGAATTTCGTTTAACGGCGCTTCGGTTAACGAAATGCGCACGGTGTCGCCTATTCCGTCGCTTAGTAAAGCTCCCACTCCAACGGCCGATTTTATACGTCCGTCTTCGCCTTCGCCGGCCTCGGTAACGCCCAAATGAATCGGGAATTTCATGTCCTCGAGGCGCATTTTAAAGTTCAGCAAACGAACGGTATAAACCATTACACGTGTATTGCTCGACTTTATCGACACCACAACGTTGTTAAAATCTTCCTTTTTACAAATGCGCAGAAATTCCATCACCGATTCGGCAATTCCGGCCGGTGTATCGCCATAGCGGCTCATAACCCTGTCGGAAAGCGATCCGTGGTTGGCCCCAATCCGCATAGCGGTTTTGGTTTCTTTCAGCATTTTTATAAACGGAACAAACTGCTTTTCAATAAGAGCAAGCTCCTGATTATATTCTACGTCGGTATATATTTTATTTTTGAATTGCGCCCGTTTATCATAGAAATTTCCCGGATTGATACGCACTTTCGATACGTACTGAGCAGCAACTTCTGCCAGTTTCGGATTGAAATGTATATCAGCAATTAACGGTGTGTTGTACCCTCTGTCAACCAGTTCCTTCTTAATCACCTTAAGGCTTTCGGCATCCGACATCCCTTTTACGGTTACACGAACATAGTCGGCACCGGCCTTAACCACGCGGATAATCTGCTCAATTGTAGCATCGGTATCCGTTGTGTTGGTATCGGTCATTGTTTGAATTCGGATAGGCTGATTACTACCAACGGGAACTCCTCCAATGTTTACTTCTACTGTTTCTTGACGTTGATAGCGGGTTAAATCTTTAATATAGTTGAAATTACGATCCTTCATCTATTAATCTGTTAAGCTGAACTGCAAATTTAAAGTAATGCTTCTAAAATAAAAAGAATCCTCTATTTTTGTTTCGGATTCTCTGATATGAATGTTGAAACAAGGAATATCACTAAATTGTTTGGGAAACAAAAAGCACTCGACTCGATTAGTTTCTCGGTAAACAAAGGCGAACTGGTTGGTTTTCTGGGGCCGAACGGAGCAGGAAAATCGACTACCATGAAAATTATTACCGGTTATCTTCCGCAAGATGAAGGTGATATTTTAATTGACGGGCAAAAGATTTCGGGGCAAAACCTCGAATACAAGAAGCAAATTGGTTATTTATCCGAGCACAATCCGCTTTACACCGACCTTTATGTGAAGGAATTTTTGGAGATAACCGCCGGTTTTTACCACCTGAAAAATAAAAAACAACGCATTGCTGAAATGATCGAGCTCACGGGCCTGGGCATTGAGCAGCACAAAAAAATACGTGCCCTGTCGAAAGGTTACCGCCAGCGTGTGGGGTTGGCGCAGGCTTTAATTCACGATCCTTCGATATTGATTCTGGATGAACCAACAACCGGTCTCGATCCGAACCAGCTGGAAGAAATTCGTGCATTGATTCGCCAAATCAGCAAAGAGAAAACCGTAATTCTTTCGTCGCACATTATGCAGGAGGTGGAAGCTGTGTGCAACCGCGTGCTGATCATCAACAAGGGGAAAATAGTTGCCGACGGTAATATTTCGGATGTAAAAGCCGGAATCAACATTCAAAACCAGGTTGTGATTGCCGGTTTTAAAGAAAATGTTTCGGAAGATCAGCTTTTACAAATCCCCAGCGTAAACAGCGTTGCTCAGAATGAATTGGGCTGGGAAATTGAAGCCGGAGCTGAAGCCGACATCCGGCAAAATATTTTTCAATTTGCCGTAGCCAATAAACTCACGCTGCTTACCCTTTTTGAAAAGCAACAAAACCTCGAGAACGTTTTCCATCAGCTAACCCGTAATCAGACCTGAGAATTTTAGTAATGAGTAGTGAGACAAAACCAGAGCTTTCAGTTGTACTCCCCTTTTTTAATGCTGAAAAAACATTAAAAGCAGCGATAAAGAGCATTTGGGATCAAACTTTTCGGGATTTTGAATTACTGCTGATCAATAATAACTCCACCGATGCAAGTCTGCAAATTGCCAAAACACTCTCCAAAGCCGATCGGCGCATTCATATTTTAAACGAAAGTAAAGCTGGAGTCGCCAATGCCATGAACTGCGGATTGAAAAATGCCCGTGGCCGGTTCATTTCCCGTATGGATGGTGATGATGTGGCTCATCCTGAAAAACTCGAGAAACAATACAACTACCTCGAGGAAAATCCGTCAATTGATTTTTTGGGCAGCGAAGTTGAATACGTTCCCCACATCGCAGAAAACGAAGGCTTCCGGCGATTTGTTGACTGGGCAAACTCGTTTCATACACCTGAAGAAATTGAACTGAAACAGTTTATTGAGATTCCGGTAATTAACCCGACCATATTTTTTCGTCGGCAGTTATTTGAGAAATATGGTGGCTGCCGCGACGGCAATTTTCCCGAAGACTACGAAATGCAATTACGCTACCTGAGCAACGGAGCCAAAATGGCGAAACTGCCCGAAAAGTTGCTGGATTGGCACGACTACTCCACCCGGCTAACCCGCACTGATGAGCGTTATTCCACCGAAGCTTTTTTTCAAACCAAAGCCTTTTATTTTAAACAGTGGTCGGAGCAACACAATCCGTTTCACCCCACCATTTGGATTTGGGGAGCCGGTCGTAAAACCCGCCAACGAAGTACTTTTCTTCAAGAACAGGAGCTAAATATTGAGGGTTATATCGACATCAAAAAAACAATACCCGATGCCCTGTTCTACAAAGACCTTCCCCAACCCGGGCAACTGTTTATTGTGTCGGTGGTAACCAATACGGGAGCAGGAAAGAAAATCAGGGAGTTTTTACAGGAACGGAATTATGTGGAAGGGAACGATTTTTTGTTGATGGGCTAACTTCCCTTCTTCCTTATTAAGAACAATTTTAAACAAGTTCTTTTTTATTCAAAATAAACCTATTACCTTTGTTCCCGCTACGTGGAAAGATTTGAGATTGATTGCAACCACATGAAAAAAACGCTAAAACAATCGCATTTTTCACTATCAATCGAATATCCCGCAGTTTTAAAATTAATGTTTAATGTGCTGATTAACTTCAGCCAAAAAAAAAGGGATTTTATGAATTATTTATTTACAAGCGAATCAGTATCGGAAGGCCATCCGGATAAGGTAGCCGACCAGATTTCGGACGCATTACTCGACCAGATTCTGGCTTTTGATGCCAACTCGAAAGTAGCTATTGAGACCCTGGTTACAACGGGGCAGGTTGTTGTTGCCGGCGAGGTAAAATCGCAGGCCTATGTTGACGTGCAGGAAATTACCCGAAACGTTATTAACCAAATTGGCTACACCAAAGCGGCCTATCGTTTCGATGGCGATTCGTGTGGTGTTTTAACAGCCATTCACGAACAAAGCGACGACATTAACCGCGGTGTTGACCGGGAAGAAAAAACGGAACAAGGTGCGGGCGACCAGGGAATGATGTTTGGATACGCCTGTAAAGACACCGAGAATTACATGCCTTTGACACTCGACCTGTCGCACAAAATATTGCAGGAACTGGCAGTTATCCGCCGCGAAGGAAAAGTGATGACGTATTTGCGCCCCGATTCAAAGTCGCAGGTAACTGTTGAGTACAACGACTCGAACGAGCCGGTTAAAGTGCATACCATTGTAGTATCGACACAACACGACGAGTTTGATGCCGACGAGCCCATGCTGGCCAAAATTAAGGAGGATGTGATTAACATTCTTATTCCACGCGTAAAAGCGCAATTGTCGGAAGAGGTGCAGGCCTTATTTGGCAACGACATTATTTACCACGTAAACCCGACCGGCAAATTTGTTATTGGGGGGCCACACGGCGATACCGGGTTAACCGGACGAAAAATTATTGTTGACACTTACGGTGGACGCGGCGCCCATGGTGGTGGTGCTTTCTCAGGAAAAGATCCATCGAAAGTTGACCGCTCGGGCGCTTATGCATCGCGCCACATTGCCAAAAATCTGGTAGCCGCTGGTGTTGCCGACGAGATTTTGGTACAGCTTGCCTATGCTATTGGTGTTGCTCAGCCGGTGGGCGTTTTTGTAAATACTTACGGCCGTTCGAATGTTAGTATCTCCGACGGAGAAATTGCGGAAAAAGTAAAAGCTATTTTCGATCTTCGCCCGGCAGCTATTGAAGAACGCCTGAAACTGCGTAACCCGATTTATCTGGAGTCGGCTGCTTATGGCCACATGGGCCGCGAACCAAGAACGATTACAAAAACGTTCGAGTCGCCATACAGTGGAAAAGTTACCAAAGAACTGGAACTATTTACCTGGGAAAAGCTCGATTATGTTGACACGATTAAAGAGACTTTCGGACTCTGATTCCGAGGGTGAGTATTAATATACGCCAGAAGGACGGTACTTGTGCCGTCCTTTTTTTTATTTATTTTTTTTGCAGGAAGTTGCAGTTTAAAAAAAAGGTATTATATTTGCACCCGCGTTCAAGAAGACATTTCAACAGAAATAAAGATATATTGCGGGATGGAGCAGTTGGTAGCTCGTTGGGCTCATAACCCAAAGGTCGTAGGTTCGAGTCCTGCTCCCGCTACTTAGACAAGCCAGAGGAATTTTTCTTCTGGCTTTTTTTATTCGCAAATTATTTCAAAACCAGCCCCGGTTTGAACAATTAGCCATTTAATTGTTACATTGATGAACAAGAAACTGTTCTGCGCGTCATGCTTAAATCAGAATACCATATCGCAAAAATGGACTGTCCTTCCGAAGAGAATATGATTCGGATGAAACTGGATGGAATTCAAGCCATAAAAAAACTGGAGTTCGACATTGAAAACCGTAAGCTTACGGTTTTTCACTCCGAAGAAAATGAGGAAATTCTGTCGCGTTTAGAATCACTGAATTTTGGCGCTAAACTTTCGACTACCAACGAAGTCGACGAAAACGAGTTTTCAACGGAAAGTTCAGATGTGCAGTCGAAATTACTTTGGTCGGTACTTTTAATCAATTTTGGTTTTTTCGTTATTGAAATGACTACCGGTTTGATTTCCCGATCAATGGGCCTGGTTGCCGACTCGCTTGATATGCTCGCCGATTCGTTTGTTTATGGACTCAGTCTTTGGGCCGTTGGTTCAACTGTTATAAGAAAGAAGAAAGTTGCACGCCTAAGTGGTTACTTTCAGCTTACACTTGCACTACTGGGCATTATTGAAGTGGTGAGGCGTTTTATTCAGTTTGAAGCCATGCCCGATTACCGCATAATGATCGGCATTTCGGTTTTGGCATTGATTGCCAACGCTATTTGTTTGCTGCTACTCCAAAAATCGAAAAGTAAGGAAGCACACATGAAAGCCAGTATGATATTTACCTCGAACGATGTAATTATTAACAGCGGCGTAATTTTGGCCGGTGTATTGGTATTGCTTACACAATCGAAATACCCCGATTTAATAATCGGATCCATCGTATTTCTGATTGTTGTGAGAGGTGCGATACGAATACTACAACTTGGGAAATAATGGGCTTATAAACAGAACCGGGGAAGAGTACCTAATAAAAGTATCCCGGCCTCTTACAGGGCCGGAACACTCTCCCTAACCAAACAGGGTTTACTATGAAAAAAATGCCCACAAAGCCTTTGCCATGTAGCATTTGTTATACGAGTTAAATGGGCATAAAGTTGTTTCTCTCCATTCGTTTAATCGGGGGCAACAAGAAGTCGCTAATAGCTGTTTAACGTTCACGGAATGATTAAACCTTGTGCTCCATCACAAGTAGCCGATGGACTCCGCTGTCGCAAACCACTTCGCCTGGTGTATGGCTATATTCATTTTTACATTTTCACTCGTCCCTGCACATATTATTGCCGTGCGAGTAACTGTATAAATACAACTCGCATGATATTATTTTGTACAGCAACAGGGATTCACTGTTCGTGGAATTTGACGGCCTTACGGATTCGCTACCTGATGGTGCAGCGACCAAAACGTTTTATTGTGCGCAACCGCCGCTTCGTTTAATCGGGCTTTTTCGTTTTTTGCCGCTGCCGTGTCGGGCAAACCCGAATCAAATCCAATAGCGGTAAACAGTTGGCCGTTTTGTGGGCACCCCAACGAAAAAGCGGGCCCTGGAAATCCAGCGCCCGCTTATCTATTTTAGCGTAAATATGTTTACTGTTTTACACGCTCGCTGTACGAGCGGTCGGCAGTGCTTACGCGAATAACGTCGCCTTCGTTAATAAACATGGGAACCATTACTTCAGCACCTGTTTCAACAGTTGCCGGTTTTAAGGCTGTTGAGCTGGCAGTGTTACCTTTTTCGCCCACAATTGTCTGGGTTACTGTTAACTCAACTTTGTCGGGCATTTCTGCTGTTAACGGCAATTCTTCTTCGGCATGAAACTGAATTTCAATTACCTGTCCCTCTTTCATCAGATCGTTGTTTTCAACCATCGATTCAGGAATGGAAATCTGCTCGTAAGTTTCAGTATTCATTACATTTAATCCCATATCATCGCGATACAGGAACTGGTAAGGACGACGTTCAACACGAACATCATCAACTTTTACACCTGAGTTAAATGTATTTTCAATTACCCTTCCGGTTTTTACATTTTTAAGTTTTGTACGAACGAAAGCGGGACCTTTACCCGGTTTTACGTGAAGGAATGATACAATGGTGTAAATGTCACCTTTGAACATAAAACACATTCCGTTTTTAAAATCTGCTGTAGAAGCCATGATAAATTAATTTCTTTTTATATGCGCTGCAAAAATAATTAAATCCGTTAAAAATCAAGCATTTCAAAACGCTTTTACTCAAAAGCCGAAAATCTACTTTAAACTTTGTTCTACACCATTAATTTTATAATGTTTTATAACGGCTTTAAGCGAACCCACCCGCATGTCGAACTCAATGTAAACCGGTATCTTTTTATCTTTTGCCAGGTAAAACCGCACTCCGTCCGACTTTTCAAGTACTTTTCCTTTCCGTACCGAGGGTGTTAACACGTGGCATTCCACTTCTCCAACATCGGTTTTAATCTTTTCGTCTCGCAAATATTGTATCGATACGTCTGATATTTTGTCGGCATTAATAGTTGGGTAAACAACTGCATCGCCGGGCTGAAGATTCTCGAACGGATTTTTGTGCACAAAATAAAAGAACACCGAAACCAGGTCGAGCAGATCATCGGGAACGGCACGCCAGCCGCTGCGGCTGCTGTTTATCGAATCAACATCGTGGTAAAAAAGTGTTTCCGTATAACGACGATAGCTTCCTTCTTTTACATTCCGGATTGTTTTAACCGGCAGGCGGGTTTCGGCATCAACGTAGGTTTCGTAAATATCGTAAACGCCATATAGCTTATTGGCTACCCCCGTTGTTTTTCCCATTACGTGGTAATGAATGGCGGGCCGGTCGTTAAAAACCGTATCACTGATTGTCATTTCGGCTTCGCCACCTTTTACGAAACTAAATTTCAGGTTAAATTTTATCGAAACATCCTCGGCACTTGTTGTTTGTGTTGCCAGAAAGAAAACGATCAGTATGGAGAATAATTTGTTCATTTTAATACTTTGTTTTTTGGAATGGTTGCAACAAAATCCTTTAAATAAAAAGGCTCGAAATAAGCAACGTCTTCAAATTCCTTTTTGTTGTACTTCATTTCTGCCAGATTTTGCATAAATCGTGCCGTTGTTTTATCGGGCCCGTTGAACAAGGCATTTGGGTGTGTTATTTTTTCGCGGCACTTATCGGCACCATTACCAAAAAACATTATTTTTTTTGTTTGAAGATGATTTGCAAAAGAGTTTTCATCAATAATTTCAGCGGTAACTTCGTTTACTGCCTTTCCTCCGATTTCGAACAGGGCAGTATAAACCTCCATACGGCGGGCGTCAATCATCGGGCAAAACAGCAGTTCCTCCCCTTCTCCTTCCGCGTAAAATTCGCCTACATTTTCGGCCACGTAATGCCCCATTGCTTCAATCGAACCAATACCAATAAGCGGCTTACCCAATCCGTAGCACAAGCCTTTTGCCACCGACACACCAATACGCAAACCGGTGTACGACCCCGGCCCTTTACTCACTGCTACCGCATCAATTTTATGAATATCGAAATTGTTCTCGCGAAAAAGATCTTCAATAAAAACGGTAAGTAACCTCGAGTGATTTAATCCCTCGGTACTCTCTTTTAGGTAAAGAGTTTTACCGTTTTCTGCCAATGAAACCGAACAAACTTCGGTTGATGTTTCGATATTTAAAATTAGTGCCATATGAAACGTTTTAACAAACTTCTGCAAAAATAGTTATACCAATTGTACTTTTAAATGCCGCATGGCAATAAAATGTTTACAATAGCCTGTCCCGAAATTTTTTCGGGAGTTAATGCCGATAATACAACAAAGGAGCAGATTGAACAAAGTGAATTGAAAATCAGCGAAGGCATTATGGTTTTATGTTACTGAGCTAAAATATGCGACATTTTGTTGTTAAATCGGTATTAAAGCTGAACAAACTTTCCGTTTAAAACCAAACCATCGAGTTGCATTTTTCCGGCCGATTGCAGCGCATCCGCTTCGGTATGAACGATGGGCTCGCCACCTGCGTTAAACGAGGTATTTATAAGTGCTTTTATGCCGTGTTTTTTATCCAGTTGCTGGAGTAAAGCAAACAAGAACGGGTTGTCCGATTGTTTTGAAACAGACTGAAAGCGTGCGGTTCCGTCGGCGTGAATAGCTCCGGCTATTTCCTGTTGTTTTTCGGGCAGAACAGCAAAATCGAGCAACATAAATTTCGATAGCGGATGGACTGTGCTTTGGCCGGTAAAGTATTTTACGTTTTGCTCCAAAGCCACCGGTGCCAACGGACGATACCATTCGCGGCCTTTCTTCTCCATGCTCAGTTTTTTCGACAATTCTTTCGAACCGGCAAATGCCAAAATACTGCGATTTCCCAAAGCACGCGGCCCGGCTTCGCCAAAGTTATTGCAAATGCCGATCAGCTTTTTAGCAGCGAGTTGTTCGGCCACCTGGCTTATGATTTGCGCTGAAAAATCAGCTTTATAATCTTCAATTCCCCAGTTGTTTAAATAAGCGGTGTTTTCCTCCACTTTTCCGTGCTTTTTCCACTCGGCAAAAGCTGCTGCGCCTAATGCCAGCCCCGAGTCTTCGGTGCATGGCGGAATAAAAACCTGCCTGAAAATTCCGCTGTTTACAATGCGTGTATTGCCTACAATATTTAATGCCGATCCGCCGGTATAGTAAAGGTTTTCAGCTCCGGTTTTTTCCTGTAAATCTTTTAGTTTCCTTAATACTTCCTGAACAAAAAGTTCCTGCAGTGTTGCGGCCACATCCTGAATAAAAGGATCTTTCTGATTAAACGATTTTAGCTCAACACCCCAGTTGTTTTTGGCAGCCTCGAAAAACACCGATGTTTTTCCCCAAATATCCTGAAAGAAATGGTTGCTTTTCAGCCAGTCGCCCAGTTCAGGGCGGTAATTTCCGAGTCCCGAAAATCCCATAAATTTTCCGGGAACGGCATTTTGTTCGGGCAGCTTTGCCCCGATTATAGCAAACACCAGCGCATTGGCATTAAACAGCGTTGAGTAGGGTTTTAAATCCCAATGATATTCCAGCCAGTCCAGTTGATTGTTTTTGTACGCAGCGGCCGAAAAATTGCTTAAACTGGCACCGCCATCAAAATGTACCAGCAGACTGTTATCTTGCAGGTTTCCATAAAAAGGCAGGCTCGAAAACATGTGCGCCAACTCGTGGTTTAACACCCATGCTTCTTTTTCTTCGCCAAACCACCAGCATTTTCCTTTTTCTAAACCGGTAGCTAATCCGGTATTTAACGGCGCTTCAAAACGCACTTCGCCACTTTGCAGCAAAAAAGTGCGCCCCACCACATTATCAACAAAAACAAGGTCGTAATCTTTGCCCAGCAGTTTCTTTTCTTTTAAAATCGATTTCAGATGAATATGCAACGAATTATCTCGTTTGCGGCGCGAAATCCTTTCCTGCTGCAGAAACCACTCCACTTTTCCGTTTTGCATGAAAGCCATATTATGGTCGTGCACATAAAACGGGTGTTCATAATCAAACCGATCCTGAATACCATAAATCGCTAAAGTGGGTTTATTCTTATTCATCAAAATAAATCGAAAGAGAATTGCATAGAAACAACGATAAGCACTAAAAGAATAAAAAGCAACTCGCTCCAAAAGCGGCTTTTCATAAACACAAAATAGTTAGCAATAAGGTAGGTTACGGGAATTGCGGTAATAACCAGCATTTCCTGCGAGGTTACGGGGTTTAAAGCAAAACCGGCCAGCGAAAAGATAAAAATCCAGAAAAACACCGTAAAGTATTTTCGCGAGCTGATCTTTTTTGTATCGTATTGACCAAACATTCCAATACTTCCGGCAATGGTAAACAAGATTAGGGCCACCAGGTAAACCTGCAAGGGCGTATTTGATTTAAAATGATTAACGGGCGTAACAGTACTTTCTTTCATCATATTGATCACCTCCAGCCAGCTGTCGGTTAACACGGCATAGGCTGCAGAAAAAACAAATGGAAGAAAAAATCCAAGGAGCAAGGTAGTAAATTCGCGCCACCCCACTTCGCGGCCCAACAAGGCTATACCAACGATAAACGCAGGAATGAGCACCGCAACATCAAGGTAGAAAAGGGCCCCTATTCCCAACAAAAACCCAACATCGAAAGTGGAAGAATAGGCCTTTTTCGTATCGAAAATGCCAAACAGCCGGTAAATCGCAATCAGCGTAAATAAAGCGCCAAAATATACCGGATGCAAGGTATGCATGGGCACAAAGCCACCTACAATAACCACAAACAGCAAAGCCGGCAATTTGCTTTTTATGCGTATGAACATGTACCGGTCGTTTACCAATTGTATGGAATAGGCCAGCAATACGACCATAACAATCCCGGAGATAACCTGCACCAGCGCTTTGTCGTTAACCAGATGATAAATAAAGTCATATAGTATGTTTTGGTCTTCGCCCGGGAAATAGTTATAAGCAAACGGATGCAGCAAACTCTTCACCCATAGTGCCATTGTTACCAAAGGCACCAGGAACAAACTTACCGAACTGTTCGACTTTAACTTTTTTAATATCATGCCGTTTTGCTTCTCAACACTTCAGAATATAGATAACTCCGGACTTTGGCCCTCAGGCAAAAACAGCTAAAGTACGGAGTCTTTTTTAAGCGATGGGATTACAGATCGAATCCCAGGTCTTTGCGGTAATATTTTCCTTCGAATTCGATATGTGCAGCGTTTTTAAACGACTTAGCCAGTGCATCGTTCCTATCCGTTCCGTACGAACTTACCGCGATCACACGGCCTCCGGCTGTTACCACATCATCGCCGGCTTGTTTTGTTCCTGCATGAAAAACAAGACTGTCAGTTACCTTTTCAGTTCCGGTAATCACTTTTCCTTTTTCGTAATCTCCCGGATATCCGCCCGAAACCAACATTACAGTAACGGCAGCACGATCGTCGAATTCAATTTCTTTCTCGCCAAGAGTACCGGTGGCAGCTCCATCGAGCAACTCCACAAAATCAGATTTTACACGCAACATAACCGCTTCGGTTTCCGGGTCGCCCATGCGTACGTTGTATTCGATTACATAGGGCTCGTTGTTTACATTTATCAGTCCGAAGAAGATAAAACCGCAGTAGTCGATTCCATCTTTCGCCAAGCCAGAAACCGTAGGCTCTATAATTTGTTTTTCTACTTTTTCCATGAACACCGCATCGGCAAACGGCACCGGTGTAATGGCTCCCATTCCGCCGGTATTTAATCCGGTATCGCCTTCACCAATTCGTTTATAATCTTTTGCTTCGGGAAGAATTTTATAGTCTTTTCCATCGGTAATTACAAAAACCGAAACTTCCACGCCGCTCAGAAACTCTTCGATTACCACTTTGCTGCTGGCTTCGCCAAACTGCCCGTCGAGCATTTCTTTCAGCGCGCTTTGGGCCTCTTCCAGCGCGTCGATGATCAACACCCCTTTCCCGGCAGCCAAACCATCGGCTTTCAGCACGTACGGGGCTTTCATGGTGCCCAGGAATTCAACTCCCTTTTCCAGGTTATCGGCAGTTACCGTAAAATATTTTGCTGTAGGAATAGCATGGCGATCCATAAAAGCTTTGGCAAAATCCTTACTTCCTTCCAGTTCGGCACCGGCTTTTTTCGGGCCAACAACTTTTACCGATGCCAGTTCAGGATCGGCAGCAAAGAAATCGTGCAATCCTTCAACCAAAGGCACTTCGGGGCCAACAAGCATCAAGTCGATGTTGTTTTCGAGCACTAGTGTTTTTATTTTTTGAAAATCGGAAACACCTGCATCCAGGTTGGTTCCCAATTCAGCTGTTCCGGCATTTCCCGGTGCAAAAAACAAATTATCTACTTTTTCGCTTTGTTTAATTTTCCATCCCAAAGCGTGCTCTCTTCCTCCCGAGCCTACAATCAAAATGTTCATCAGTATGTTGCTTTTAATTTTTTACTATTTACATGTTGCCATATCGTTCGAAATAGCTTTGCAGATTACCGCCAATTTGCTCTGCCAATTCGCTGTTACCCGCATTTGCAGCCGTACGCTGCAACTGCTGCATATAGAACAGTTTGCGTTGAATCTCTTCAACAATACCGGCCATAAACTTCGGCTGTAACGAGAAATAATAAGTCAGTTCGTCGTTGAATACGCCATACGCAGTTTCAACCATTTCAAGACCTTTATCGTTTGCACCGGCCCGGACATAACTGTTGGCCAGTTCCAGTGCGAAATATTCGTAAGGAATAATGCTGTTTGGCAACAACTCGTTGCACCGGTCGATAACTGCAATGGCCGAATCCTTTTTACCTTCCTCAACCAATGCCGATGCCAGACGGTTAAAACTGTTCCGGATGTTGGTCATCATGCGGGTATTGGTTTCGTCGAGGTAAACCTCAGGATCGTTCATGTTACCCCACTTAAAGTTGTTCATCAGGTTATCGTACATCACAGATGTATTCACCCGGCCAAACTGCAATTGCTGCGGATTACTCTGCGTTTTTATCGGCACCAAACGATAGGCAAAACCTTCCACCTGGAAATAATCGCTAAGATTCAGGTATTTGCTGCGGCCAACGGTAATCGACCAGTAAATAGGGCGTTCCCAGTTATTGGTTGCCAGCATATCAAGCACCATCATTTCGTCTTTCGATAGCATGCTTTTTCCCGACAAATCGATAACGATCTCGTCAACAATTTTGTCATAATCCTCTGGTTCAACCACTTTATTTCTGATTACTGCTTCCTTATCTACTTTAAAGTGTAGTTTCTTTTTCGGAAGATAAGCAGCATTGTCGGCCTGCTGCAATTTGGTGGCCGGACTATCGTTGGCAATAAAATCAATCCCTTCTTTTAATCCAATGTAATCGCGTTTTATGCGTGAATCGTCGAGCAAATAAACCGCATCGCGGGTTCCCAACAGGTACTGATCGGGTTTCAGCGTAAAATCAATCGGCTCCGAATCGTAAGCCTGGCGGCGCATCTGATCGATATACCAGTCGGTTTGCAAGTAGCTTAGGTTACACACCCGAACATCGGTTCGTACACCTTCCACCTCCTGGTTGTACCACAGCGGGAAAGTATCGTTATCGCCGTTGGTAAAAATTACCGCATTGGGCTCGCACGTTTTCAGGTAATTGGCACCAAAATCGCGGGCAGTATATCGTCCCGATCGATCGTGGTCGTCCCAGTTTTGCGCCCCCATAATTCCGGGAACCAAAATCAGCGTTACCAGTCCGGCAATTCCTCCGGCCAGTGTTTCCGGAATGTATTTTTTCAATGTTTCGGAAATGGCCAGCACTCCCAAACCAATCCAGATTGCAAAAGCATAGAACGAACCGGCATAAGCATAATCGCGTTCGCGCGGCTGGTGCGGATACTGATTCAGATAAATTACAATGGCCAAACCGGTTAATACAAACAACAGGAATACTACCCAAAGTCCTTTTTTTCCCTCTTTTCCGCGGTTATACTGGAAAAATATACCAAGCAATCCGAGCAATAAGGGCAGGAAGAAATAGGTGTTTCGGGCTTTGTTATTGGCCAGTTCAGCCGGTAAATTATCCTGGTTGCCCAAACGTGCCTCGTCAATAAATTTTATACCGCTCAGCCAGTTTCCGTAAAGTATATCTCCGTGTCCCTGAATATCGTTTTGGCGCCCCACAAAGTTCCACATAAAGTAGCGCCAGTACATGTGATTCATCTGGTAACGAAAGAAAAAGCGCAGGTTCTCGCCCATGGTTGGTTTGACTATGGTTTCCACCTCGCCACGATCGTTTCGGAACTGAATACGTGTACCTTTTATTTGCGCCCACTGTTGGTAATCCTGTTCGTGTTGCGGATCCATATTGCTCCACATTCGCGGGAAAACAGTGGTAAATCTCTCGTCGTAATTCGGATTAAAACGGTGGTAGGTTATTTCATATTTTCCGTCGATTTGCGAATAAACGGGGCTGCCTTCGGTAAAACGATCGCCCACTTTGTAGGGCGAATTGTAGTACTGCCCACTAAACAACGGACGCGATCCGTATTGTTCGCGGTTGAGGTAGCCCAACAGCGAGAAAGTATCGTTCGGACTGTTCTGATCCATTGGCGGTTGAGCCGATGAACGAATAATAATTATGGCGAACGATGAGTAACCAATTAAAATTACGGCAACACCCAGCAACACGGTGTTCCAAACTACTTTTTGTTTTTTATGCGTGTAGTAAATACCAAACGCAAGAGCTGCAATTACCAGCACAACATAAAAGAAAACGCCCGAGTGATAAGGCAAACCAAAGCCGTTAACAAACATCAGTTCGAACCACGATGCAATGGTCACAAAACCAGGAATAATACCGTACATTATTGCGCCCAGCAACACTACCGAGGCTACCAAAGCCCAGATAATTCCGTTGCGGGTTACTTCATATTTTCTGAAATAATAAACAAAAACAATAGCCGGAATTGCCAGCAGGTTCAATAGGTGAACCCCAATTGACAGGCCAATTATGTAAGCAATAAATATCAGCCAGCGGTTGGCATATTTTTCGTCGGCAACGTTTTCCCATTTTAAAATGGCCCAGAATACCACCGCCGTTAACAACGACGAACTGGCGTAAACTTCGCCTTCAACAGCCGAAAACCAGAAAGTATCAGAAAACGTGTAAGCCAGCGCTCCCACCAAACCAGCTGCGCAAATCGAAATGGTTTGCCCCAACGAAACCTCTTCGGTTTTTACCATTATTTTTTTTGCCAGGTGGGTGATGGTCCAAAACAGGAACATAATTGTTCCGGCACTGGCCAGAGCTGAAAGCACGTTCACCATTCTGGCTGCTCCTTCAGGGCCGGCAAACAGCGTGAAGAACCGGCCAACGATCATAAAAATCGGTGCTCCCGGCGGGTGACCCACCTCAAATTTAAATGCTGTTGTAATAAATTCGCCACAGTCCCAAAAACTTACAGTGGGTTCAATGGTCATTAAATAAACAATGGCTGCAATTAAAAAACTAACCCAGCCAAAGACGATATTAAACAATCTGTATTGCTTCATTTTCAAGTGATTTCTGAAAGCGTAAATGTTCGAAATTTTTAATAGTTGCGAAGATAAGGCTTTTGCTGAAAACTCAGAGATCAGTATATTATAATTAAAATTTATTAACGAGAAATTGGCGATTACAGCCCTGTTGAAACAAGTGCAAAAGGGAGCATATTGGCGCCAATTTGTATGCTTCTGCAATTAGAAGAGGGCATTTTTTCAAAAATACATGGTCTTCTGCATGCGGAAGAGGTCATTTTCTTGAAAATTCGGGAGCTTCCGCAGTTGGAAGCAGGCATATTTTTGGAGATTCGGGGTCTTCTGCATGCGGAAGAGGGCACTTTTTTTGAAAAACAGGGTCTTATCCTTGCGGAAGGATGCACATTTTTGCCCAAATGTGCCCTTCCAACTACAGCTTGATACGATTTTACATATATGTGGCCGACAAGAATTGTAAAAGCATAAAACTTATTTCTCGAACTCAGCTTTTAGCGTTAAGGCGGTATCCGAGTACAAATTCGTGAGTATTCAGTATTTTACTTTTCAGGAAATCATTAAAACTATAGCTATACCCAAGTCGGAATTTTTGTTTAAAGTCTACCCCCAACATGAGTGAATGGAAATCCTCGAAATCAAAATTCTGATAACCGGCCCAGAATGTTTTTTTGTATTCTGCAAAAATTCCAGGCATAAACACATAGTCTTTATCGGAATAGTCGACCATAAGATTTGGAATGAACGCAAAGTTCTGCGCATCAACAATTTTATAAGAAAAAACTCCGGTAAAAACCGCAGGAATATCAATCGACAAATTATCTTCACCGGAAATTTGTTCCTGAACAGTTACGCTTAATCCTGCGCTTAACCTTTCCGAATAAATAAAAACCCCCATGTTTCCATTAAATGTTTTGTAATGCTCATCCAAAGGGTTTTCAAATAATGGATCATTGGGATCAAGAGAAACATATTCAGACAAGGCATTCTTGTAAAATGTGGTACCGCCCGAAATTCCGAAACTTAAAATGGCAGCGTCAAAAACATTGAAGTCATAGGCATAATTTACTTTCACCAGATCAGCTGTTTCGAGACCGAGCTTTGTATGGTAAAAATCGAGCCCTATGGTTCCGGCTTTTTGTGAGATTTTATAATCGAACGAAGCAGTAAACAAATTATAGGATTCCTTCCCAAAGTCTCCGAAATCATAAGCCAGATGAGAAAAAGATCCATAAATCCAATCTGATGGAGTAGAAATTGCCGCCGGGTTTTGGAATGATAACCCCATCCAATAAGCCCCTTCCTGGGCGCTGCTTTTTTGATGAAGAGAAAGAAAAACGATTAAAAGGATAAGAATTGTTTTGGGGAATAAACCAGTGTTTTGAGTATTCATTTTGGATTAATATTACTATTTGAGGAGTAAATATATATTTTTTTGTTAATAATTATTCCGGTGAGGTTACAAAATCATTATACCCGACACCATACGCCCGGTATCCACCCCTTCGCGCCGTGCCGAATAATACTTTTCAGCTTCGGAAAACGAACACGCTCCGAGCACCTCGATATTTTGTGTCGGCACCCCGTTTTTTAACAACAACTGCCGGTTGGCTTCCCAAAGGTTAAAATGAAAGTTGCCTGTACCGTTTTTGTGCAGGGTGGTTTCAACATTGGGAATCGATTTTCGGGCGGCAGCAACCACCTCATCACCCACTTCGTAAATTTCGGGACTTATCGACGGGCCAATGGCAGCCACTATATTATCAGCAGAAGCTCCATAATTCGCTTTCATTTTCACAATCGCCTTTTCAACTATTCCACCAACGGTACCGCGCCACCCGGCATGAACGGCTGCAACAACTTTCGCTTCCGGGTCGAACAGCAACACCGGAACACAATCGGCCGTTTGTACACACAAACACAGCCCGGACTGGTTGGTAACCAAAGCATCGGTTTCCGCAATAACTGCATTCGGCACCTCCCGAATATCAGCTACGGAATTGCTGTGCGTTTGATCAGAGTAAACCATTTGCCCCACTTCCAGAGCCAGTGCCTCAGCCAGCTTTTCCTTATTTTCGGGCACATTGCTGTAGCGCACCCGTTCAACCGGCAAAGTTTTTTTGGTGGTGGTAAAAGCACAGATATTCGTAAACGGTTGAAATATATCGTAGCGGATCAAATTCCGGTTTCTATCCATTTTTTAATAAGCTGTTTAATTCCTCCTTATCAAGCAGGGTAACGGTTTTCTTCTCAATTTTTATCAGCCCTTCGTTTTGCATGTCGCCAAGTACACGTGCCAACGATGGCCGGGTAACTCCAAACATTTCGGCCAGTTGTTGTTGTGTATTTTTTAGCTCGAACGAATGATATAAATCGCCCGCCTGTTGAAGCAGAAAATGTGCAACCTTTTCTTTAATGGTTTTAAAACTCAGAAAATGAAGTTTTTGCGATAGAAACTGCGCCCGTGTTGAAATACTGTTCAAATAGTTACGCAACAAACGTGTATTCATTTGTAATAGTTTCAGGAACTCAACAACGGGAATTGCCAGCAACTCCGCCTTTTTATTGGCAGTTACCGTAACCGGAAATTTATTCTCTTTACCAAACAAAAAGGCAGCTGCCAGAGGGCGCGGCGCTTCAATGTCTTCTATTTTCACTGTTTTTCCCGAGTAGTCGATCATCTCCCCACGCACACTTCCGGAAAGTACAACAAACAGGTTGGTAACTTCCTCGCCTCCCTGCACCACAATTGCATCTTTTTCGAATTTGCGAACCTGGTAATGGATTTTTGAGAATAACGCCCTGCACTCCTCATCCGGAATACCATGAAACAACGGACTTTTAACAAGAACTGAATAATCTATCATTTTGTAACAATTGATACATTTTGCCTAACACCGGCGACCTACTTTTGTTGCGTAAACTTAGAGAAAAGAACAAGAAAAATGATACGAGAGATAATTAAAATTGACGACGATTTATGCAACGGATGCGGCAACTGCGTTCCGAACTGCCACGAAGGTGCTTTGCAAATTATTGACGGTAAAGCGCGGTTGATAAGCGAATTAATGTGCGACGGATTGGGAGCTTGTATTGGTCATTGCCCGGAAGGAGCGATTACCATTGAAAAGCGCGAAGCCGATGCTTACGATGAAATTGCAACCATTTCTCAGATGGTAAAACAAGGAAAAGCCACGATGTTTGCGCATTTAAAACATTTGCAGGATCATAACGAAACCGGCTATTTACAGCAGGCATTGGGTTTTATAAAAGCCAATCACGAGGCCATGCCTTTCGAGATCAGCGAAGTACACGAATTGTTGCACGGAGCCAGAGAAGAGCAGACTTCGGGTGGTGGTTGCGCTACCGGCGGATGTCCGGGCTCGGCACCAATGGCTTTTGATGCAGGTGGTTTAAAAATGGCCGCTCCGGCTGCAGAAGTACCATCGGAGCTTACCCAGTGGCCGGTGCAAATGCATTTGATTAACCCGGCAGCCAGCTATTTCCAGGGTGCCGATCTTTTGGTAGCTGCCGATTGCGCCGGTTTTGCGTACGGCAATTTCCATAACGACTTTATTAAAGGACGGAAAATGGTTATTGCCTGTCCAAAACTCGACCAGGGAACAGATATCTATGTGCAGAAACTGGTGAAACTTATTGACGAATCGAGAGTAAACACAATAACCGTTGTAATTATGGAGGTTCCATGTTGCGGAGGATTGTCGCAAATGGTGAAAATGGCCACTCAAATGGCATCGCGGAAGGTACCCGTGAAAGAAGTTGTGATAGGAATTAAGGGCGATGTATTAAGTGAAGAGTGGGTATAAGCTACTATAAAGATCCAATGAAGTTGTAATAAACCCAAAGCCCTAAACATTAAGGAAAAAGTAATAACAAACTAAAAAAATAGAAAAAATGAGCATGTTTTGTTTTCAATGTCAGGAAGCAGCCAAAGGAACCGGCTGTACAATTGCAGGAGTCTGCGGAAAAACCAGCGATGTAGCGAATTTACAAGACACTTTACTGTATGTTTTGAAAGGAATTTGCTGGTACAACGAGAAATTAAGAGCTGTGGGCGCCAACCCTAAAAAAGTGGACAAAATCGTTTTCGATGGTTTGTTCAGCACCATTACCAATGCCAATTTCGATGCGGCGGTATTCACCAAACGTATCATCAAAGCATTGCAGTTAAGAAACGAATTACACGTTTTAAGCAAAGAAGCAGGCGTAGCTTTACCTGCAGAACTTCCGGCCATTGCAACATGGACAGGAAATACCACCGAAGAATTTGAAGCCAAAGCCGAAGAAGTTGGTGTACTGAGTACCGAAAACGAGGATATCCGTTCGTTGCGCGAGTTGATTATTTACGGCGTAAAAGGATTGGCAGCTTATGCTGAACACGCCTACAACCTGGGAAGCCAAAAAGATGAGATTTTTGCGTTTATGCAACGTGCACTGGTAGCCACTACCGAAGATTTAAGTATTGACGAGTTGGTGGCACTAACATTGGAAACCGGAAAATTCGGTGTTGACGTAATGGCATTACTGGATGCTGCCAACACTGGTTCTTACGGAAATCCGGAAGCTACAAAAGTAAATATTGGGGTACGTAATAATCCGGCAATCCTGATTTCAGGTCACGATATGAAAGACATGGAAGAATTACTGAAACAGACCGAAGGAACCGGCGTTGATGTGTATACCCACAGCGAAATGTTGCCGGCTCATTACTATCCTGCTTTCAAAAAATACGACCACCTGGTGGGTAACTACGGAAATGCGTGGTGGAAACAAAATACCGAATTCGAAAGTTTTAACGGCCCAATTCTGTTTACAACCAACTGTATTGTTCCGCCAAAAGAATCGGCAACTTACACCGACCGTATTTATACTACCGGCGCATCAGGACTTGAGGGAGCCATTCACATTCCGGATCGTGAAAATGGTAAAATGAAAGATTTCAGCGCCATTATCGAGCACGCGAAAAAATGTGCAGCACCGCAGGAAATTGAAACCGGCGAAATCGTTGGTGGATTTGCACACGCACAGGTTTTTGCTTTGGCCGACAAAATTGTTGATGCCGTAAAATCGGGTGCCATTAAAAAATTCTTTGTAATGGCCGGTTGCGACGGACGAATGAAAAGCCGCGACTACTACACAGAATTTGCTGAGCAATTACCACAAGATACCGTAATTCTTACCGCAGGTTGTGCAAAATACCGCTACAACAAACTGCCTTTGGGCGACATCGGTGGTATTCCACGCGTAATTGATGCCGGACAATGTAACGACTCGTATTCGCTGGCAGTTATTGCTTTAAAACTGAAAGAGGTATTTGAGCTGAACGATATTAACGAACTGCCAATTGCCTACAACATTGCCTGGTACGAGCAAAAAGCAGTAATCGTATTGCTAGCATTGCTAAGCTTAGGCGTAAAAAATATTCACTTAGGGCCAACACTTCCGGCATTCCTTTCGCCAAACGTAGCCAATGTATTGGTTGAAAACTTTGGAATCGGGGGTATTACCGAAGTGGAAAAAGACCTTGAAATGTTTATGTCAGCATAGTAGAAGTTGAAGAGAGAGAGGGAAAAACCTTAAATTGAGGGACAATTTAGTTGAAGGTTTTACAATGGTACCTGCTACGGCGGGTGCCATTTTTATTTACCCAAAACTTTTTCGTTTAGCGGCATGGTAAACCAAAAAACAGAACCTTTGTCCAACGAACTTTCCACCCAAATCTTACCGTTATGCCTTTCAATAAACTCTTTGCAAAGCATCAAACCCAGTCCGCTGCCTTTTTCGCCTTTGGTTCCCGGCCTTGTTTCCTGTTTTTCTGCCTTAAATAAATACTTCATTTTATCGGGCTCCATTCCTACACCTTCATCACGAATTCCCATCGTAATAAAACGATCATCTGATTCACCATTTACAATATAAACCGAACTGCCGGTATTGCTGAATTTTACGGCATTGGTAAGCAAGTTTCTAAAGATGAGCAAAAGCATATTATAGTCGGCATACACCTCTATTGATTTATTCTGAATCCGGTTTTCAATTGCAACTCCTTTTTTCTTGGCTACTGCCTCAATTTCGAAAAGGACCACAGCAATAAAATCAGCGAGTAGAATTGATTTTGGGGAAAACTCGATGACTCCCCGCTGCGACCTCGACCAGTTCAACAGGTTCTCGAGCAAAGTAAAGGCACCGTCTCCGGCTGTTTTCAGGTTTTCGAGAATCTGCTCCATCATTTGCTTGTCGAATTTTTGGTACCCCTCGATTAACACATCGGTGTAGCCAAGAATGACGTTAAACGGGTTCCGAAGATCGTGGGCAATAACCGAAAACAATTTATCCTTGGTGGCATTTATTTCGGCAAGTTCATTGGTTCGTTCCGCCACAGCCCTTTCAAGTTTGTGTTTTTGCTGCTCGAGCGATTTGATGCGCATGTGGTTAACCAGCCAGTAAATACTAACAAAAGTTATAAGCAGAATTAACATAAACCACCAACTTTTCCACCACGGAGGCACAATTGTAATCTTTAGCGCAATTCCTTCTTCGTTCCAGATGCCATCGCCGTTGGCACCTTTTACCCGCAAAGTATAGGTTCCGGGATCGAGGTTGGTGTAAGTTGCCTGGTTCCGCGTTCCACAATAAATCCAATCACTATGGAAACGCTCGAGCATGTAGGCATGTTGATTTTTTGCGGGTCTGGTATAATCCAAAACACTAAAATGAAACGTTAATACCGATTGTTTTTCAGGAATCTTAATCTCTTCAACCTCTGAGATCACTCTTTGAAGCGGCGATCCGGGTTCGTTCGGATGAACCACTTTATTAAAAATCTCCAGCTCTGTCAATTTTACAACCGGCACATGATCATTCTTTTTCATCTTTCCGGGATTGATTACGCTAAAGCCATTTATTCCTCCAAAATACAAATTGCCAGCCGAATCGATCAGCTTACTTCGTGGCCTGAATTCATTGCTCTGAAGACCGTCTTCGCTGTAATAACAATCAAATTCATCTTGCTTATTATTGTAACGACACAAGCCTTCCGACGTTGACAGCCACAGCACTCCGCTGGTATCTTTTAAAATAGCATTTATCGTATTGTTGGGCAAACCATTATTTACTGTAAAAATGCGGGCATCTTCGGTTTTCGGGTTAAAATGATATAAACCCGACAAGCTTCCCACCCACACCGAAGTTGGGCTTTCAACCAAAATATCATAAACATGAGCAGTACTCAGCGCCTGCATTTGTTGATTAACCGGCAAACCGGCAAACGTATTGTTTTCGGGGAAGTACCTTACCAAACCCGAGTTGGTTCCAATAAAAAAGGATTCATCGTCAGCCCGGCAAATTACGTTTACATTATTCGACGGCAAATCGCTGTTTTCGATATTAAAAATCTCCCATTCATTTTCTTTAGGGAAATACCTTGCAAGCCCCGAACTAAATGTGGCAATTAACAAGTCGGAATGGTTGCCCCGGCAAAGGTGAAACAGGTTATTGTCGGGAATTGATGAATTGGAAGTATTAATCGAAGAAAACACCTCTCGGTGCACATCGTAACGCACCAGCCCCGATCCCCAGGATGCTAACCAGTAATGGCCAGCCTCATCGTCTAATATCGACAACAGATAATCGTTGGGCAGGTCGGAATTTGCAGTATTCAGGCTGGTAAAAAAGCCGGTCTTTTTATTCATCAGATTCACTCCGCCCCCATCTGTAGTCAATGCAATTGTACTGTCGTTAAGCTCAAAAAAAGCACTAACCATATTGTTGGTATTGCTTTGGTTTCCTCCTTTAAACCTACTGTACGACACAATAGCCTCCCCATTTTCAGGAGCTATCTGTATTCCGTTAGCATAAGTTCCTATCCACAAATTGTTACCGCTATCGATAAAAAGACTTTCGCCCGAATACGTTTTGGCAACCAGCGGGTCGGATTTGGCCGACAGATAATGTTTAAAGTGTTGCCTGTTTTTGTTAAGACAATAAATACCATCGTTCTCGGCTCCCATCCAGATATTATTGTTCTTATCAACAACAAGGCTTAACAGGCGGTTTGCTGAAATTGAGCCCGGATTATTGGGATTGTGCCTGAAGTTTTTTAGCCTATTCTCTCCATTATTGTTCTGCACCACCGCAAAAAGCCCCTTCGTGTAAGTGGCAGCCCAAATTATCCCCAACTGATCTTCGATAATTTCGTCAATTCTTACAGCCGAATAATCTTCGCCATCAATACCTTTTACTACCCGCTCAATTTCTTTTGTTTCAGTGTTTAATACTGCAAGTCCGTTACCCGAACCAAACCAAAGCCGTCCGTCGGAGGCAAGAAACACATCGTCAATAACAGAAACACCTAAATTAGTTATATGCTCAACGGTATTTTTCTGTGGATTGAAATAGAAGATCCCGTTGGAACTGGCAATGTAAACCGAGCCACCTTCGTCCACTTGAATGGCTCGTGCCTGAATGGGAAGATTGTATAAACAGGAAGTTGAATCGTATTTAAAACTGTGCAATTTATCCCGTGTCGGATCATAAAAACTTAAGCCCGAATTTGCTCCCACGTACAAATTGTTATCATCGTCGATGCTCAGAGATAGAATCAGATTATCAGGCATGGCATTTTCTTCCATTTCCTTTTCATCTTGTCGGTAAGTTTTAAAATGGTAACCATCAAAACGATTAAGGCCCTTTCGGGTGCCTATCCACATAAATCCTTTGTGATCCTGGGCAATACTTGTAACCGATGATGACGACAAGCCTTCATTGGTTCCGAAATGATTTACTGGAAGAAATTCGGGTTGTGCAAATACCCGATTGGTCTGAATCGAAAAGATCAGAAGAATAGCGAGAACACCTATATATCCTTGTTTTACAATCATTATATAACTCACAAAATCAATTTTGAGCCACTACTTTTACTTTTACAAGGACGTATATAATATTTGAGAAAGAATTCACGACCTATTATGTCTCAGGGATTTCGAGAAACCAAACTTATGAAATATATTTCTACCAACAATGTATTTTATCAACTTATTTATCGTAAAAAACAGCAAAATGTTAGTTTTTAGCAACAGAAAGCTCCTGTATAGCGACCTTCAAGAAGCGTAAAATTCTTTACACGCCTTTTTGCTATTGCCTCAATTTGGAATTCTGGCTTAACCAGGTATGGGGTTTTGGGCAATTTTTTTTTTAGGGAGTTAACCAAAGATGGTCGCCAAAAGAAAATAGTAACTGCAATTTACCATTCAGGGATGTATAAAAAAAGGACCGTGAATGCACCGTCCTTTTCTATATAATTGAATTACTTTCTTAAGCTTTTCCTGCCGAACCCAAAACGTTCTCGTTTTTGTGTTTGTACAATTCTTTTAATGAATCGCGGGCAGGTCCTAAGTATTTACGTGGATCGAATTCTGCCGGATTTTCATTCATTGTTTTGCGGATAGCTGCAGTCATTGCCAAACGACCGTCAGAGTCGATGTTAATTTTACATACCGCAGATGCAGCCGCTTTACGCAATTGCTCTTCAGGAATACCAACAGCAGCTTTTAAATCGCCACCGTTTGCATTAATAATTTCCACCTGATCCATTGGAACAGAAGAAGAACCGTGAAGCACGATTGGGAAACCAGGAATACGTTTTTCAATTTCTTCCAGAATTTCGAATTTCAATGGAGGAGGAACCAAAACGCCGTCTTCGTTTTTAGTACACTGCTCAGGAGTAAATTTGTGTGCTCCGTGAGAAGTACCAATTGAAATCGCCAGCGAGTCAACACCTGTACGTTTTACAAAATCCTCAACCTCTTCTGGTCTTGTGTAAGTTGACTCTTCAGCAACTACATCGTCTTCAACACCTGCTAAAACACCCAGTTCGCCTTCAACAGTTACGCCGTGTGCGTGTGCGTATTCAACCACTTTTTTAGTTAAAGCAATGTTTTCTTCGTACGAATGGTGCGAACCATCGATCATTACTGAAGAGAAACCGTTATCGATACAATCTTTACACAATTCAAAAGTATCGCCATGATCGAGGTGAAGAACGATTGGAATTTCGCAACCCAGTTCTTTTACATACTCAACAGCACCACGCGCCATGTTACGCAACAAAGTAGCGTTGGCATATTTACGTGCACCCGATGATACCTGAAGAATTACAGGCGATTTTGTTTCAACACAAGCCTGAAGAATTGCCTGCATTTGCTCAAGGTTATTAAAGTTGTAGGCCGGAATAGCATATCCGCCTTCAACTGCTTTTGCGAACATTTCTTTTGTGTTCGTTAAGCCTAAGTCTTTGTAACTTACTGCCATTTTATTCGAATTAATCTTTGGTTTTTAATTTTTTGCGCCGTGAAAGTAATTAAAAAACAGTGATTGAAGAGGTTTCGCTAACTACCCGAAGCCACATTTAACGTTAAATCAAATAAAGTTACAGCGTTAATTTTCAGATAATTTTGTCCGGTTTTCACGATCATTAACAAGGAAAAATTGTTTAACCTAAACTCAAATCGTAATTTTGTGTTCTTATTCTATTTTGATATAAAAGTAAAACGATTTAATTATGGGAAAAATAGCCGAAAACGTTAAACCGGGAGTTGTTACCGGTGCCGACGTACAATTTATTTTCGAAGAAGCCAAAGCTAAACAATTTGCCATGCCGGCAGTAAACGTTGTTGGTTCTTCATCAGTTAATGCAATTATGGAAGCTGCCAAACAGGTAAACGCTCCTGTTATGATTCAGTTTTCGAACGGTGGTGCTGTTTTTAACGCCGGTAAAGGGTTAAAACTTGAAGGCCAGGAAGCAGCTGTTTTAGGAGCTGTTGCCGGTGCAAAACACATTCACACTTTAGCTGAAGCTTACGGTGTACGTGTAATCCTTCACACCGACCACGCAGCAAAAAAATTGTTGCCTTGGATTGACGGTTTGTTGGATGCCAGCGAAAAACACTTCGCCGAAACAGGTAAGCCATTGTTCAGCTCGCACATGCTCGACCTCAGTGAAGAGCCAATTGAAGAGAACATCGAAATCAGCAAAAAATACCTGGAGCGCATGTCGAAAATGGGTATGACTCTGGAAATTGAGCTGGGTATTACCGGTGGTGAAGAAGATGGTGTTGACAACAGCGATGTTGATGCATCGAAATTATATACACAACCGGAAGAAGTTTGCTATGCTTACGAAGAGTTGAGCAAAGTATCGCCGAACTTCACCATTGCGGCATCGTTTGGTAACGTGCACGGTGTGTACAAACCAGGTAACGTTAAACTTACTCCGAAAATTCTGGATAACTCACAGAAATACATCCAGGAGAAATTGGGAACTGAGGAAAAACCAGTAAACTTTGTATTCCATGGTGGATCAGGTTCATCACACGAAGAAATTCGCGAAGCTATTTCGTATGGTGTGGTTAAAATGAACATCGATACTGATACTCAGTGGGCATACTGGGATGGCGTTCGTGCTTTTGAAGCAGCAAACCGCGATTACCTGCAAGGACAAATTGGTAACCCTGAAGGTGACGAAAAACCAAACAAAAAATTCTACGATCCACGTGTTTGGTTACGCAAAGCAGAAGAATCAATGATTGCCCGTTTGAAACAGGCTTTTGAAGATTTGAATGCTATCGACGTTCAGTAAGAACAATTTTCGATATAAATAGTAAAAACCGTTTCTCGTTTGGGGAACGGTTTTTTTTCTGAAAGTCCCCATCATTAAATGTGTATTGCCGTTTGAGTTTCGTCCGGGAGAACCATCTGGCTTCGATCTGCTTTCTTCGCCGGACGATTTCGCTTTGGTCATTGCTTCCCGGCGCTACGCACCGGGTTACTCACATTAGACGCTTCCAGCGTCATAAAAACTTGCAATTACGACATTGCAGATCAATAAGCTCGTCTTAACTTTGTATTTCAGTTCAACATCCCGAAGGGATAAAATCTGACTAACCTCGGGTGAAACCCGGGGTTGATGTGAGGTAATTTAAAGGCGCAATCAGTAAGCTGTTCAACGCACAATCGTTATGTGCGCCTTGTAATCTGGCCATTTTTATGAAATGCTGTTAACAGACTTTACTTTCATTCCTGTTGGTGATACACGGGAATCATGAATGTTTTATTCCAGCAACTGCGTGTAATGCTCGTAGCGGCTAAAAATCTGTTTCACATAACTCACGGGTTCTATTCCGCGTACATAACCATATTTTATAAACGGTTTATTGTAATTCTCGGGGTAGCTTAGTTTTAACATCGACTCCTCAACACATTCGTCCCAGCGGTAACTGTCAATTCCTTCCTCTTCGGCCAGTGTTCGGGCATCAAGCACATGGCTGTAACCACAGTTATAGGCGGCCATCGTAAATTTTATGCGCTGCACCGAGTCAGGAATATCAATAAAACGGTCCCACAAAACCTGTAACACTTTGGTGGCACCTTCAAGGTTATCTTCCGGATCGGTTCTGTCCTCTACGCCATAACGTTCAGCAGTTTGCGGCATCATTTGCATCAATCCCTTTGCTCCGGCCCACGATTCAGACACGGGATTAAACCTGGATTCCTGGTATATCATCGATGCCATTAACCGCCAGTCCCAGCCTATTGTGTCGGCATAAGATTGTATTAAATCGTCGTATTCACTTATCCGGTTATGATTTATACTGTAGAAAACACTGTTTTCGCGCATCCTGAACGAACGTTCGTTTTTAAAGTACTTGTTATAAATAACGTAGTAGGTTGCCCCGTTTTTCATCGAATCGATCCAACTGTTCAGCTCTGTCAGCAACTCTTCCGAGTTAGGCCGAAGCGCCCAGGCCATACGTTGCGAAAAACTAACGGGCACACGAATATCAAGATTGGGGTAATACGATGCATTAATACTGGCAATATTATTATCGGCAAAAGTGTACTTAATTTCGCCGTTCGATACCATTTCAATAATTTTATCGGTCGATAAGTCGCCGGGCAGCGTATCAACATAAATTTTACCACCCATCTCGTCCATCAGGTTTTCTACCCGGTTTAAATACGACGAGTTGGCGCGCACCGAAACCGTATCGCCTATCAGCTCAATGGCATCGTGTATCAACGAATTTTGCACAGCGCTCCATTTCATTTTTCGCCAGTTATCGGGCTTTTTTTGCACCAGCACCTGGTGCGTAAGGTACAAATAGTCGGAAAACTGCACTAATTCCTTACGTTTCCCGGTAATGGTTAATCCGTGCGCAATAAGGTCTATTTTTCCGCTCATCAGCATTTCGTACATGGTATCAAAATCGTTCGACACCTCCAGTTTGTAATCAACCCCAATGTGTTCGGCGAAACGCTTCAACAGCTCATACTCGTAGCCCATGGGTTGCCCCCGGTACAAAAAATAACTGGTACTGCTGTAAGTGGTTACAACATTCAACACCCCATCGTCTAAAATTTCGGGCAAATCGCGATTAATAGCTGAGCGCAACGCTTTCTTTTTGTCTTTAGGTTTTTTGTTTGAGGAGCATGCAGTCACTATAAAAAGCAAGACGATGCAAATAATACCAAAATAATGTTTTACCATACATTTTACGGTTTATAATCTCTGATCGTACGCCGGCAAGGTATAAAAAGAATTAGAAATATGAAATTTATCAGTTTTTTCGCCGGATGTTATTTACCTTACTACTACAAGTTTCAAAAGCAGTTATATAACATAAAGAAATAAATTAAATTTTGTCCACAAGCCTTTAAATGCTTAAGGTATATAGTTGATTTAATTATATTTGTACAGCTGTGCATGCCTATGAAAATTCGAACAAACCATATAATACTGAGCGTACTCTTTGCTTGTATCATTGGGGTACCAACTGTTTTTGGGAAGGAAACACCTAAAATTGATTCGCTAAAAGCCGCTGTTAATACAGAAACAGACGCAGAGAAGATTGTCGATATTTACATTCATCTGTCCAGTTTATACGAAAATATCAATCCCGACAGTTCTATTTCATATGCGGAAAAAGCACTGGAGCTTTCGCAAAAAATAAACTACAAATACGGCGAAGGAACAGCACTTTTTCTAATCAGCTACGTGTACGATCAAACAGGCGACTGGCTTCCTGCCATTTCCAACCTCGAACAAGCCATTACGATATTTACCGAGACTAAAGATTCGCTTTCATTAATTGCGTGCTACCTCAACCTTGGCGTACTACATTCTTATGGTAAAGATCAGGTACAGGCACTCAATTACATGATTAAAGCAAAAAATATTTGCGAAGAGGCAAACAAAACTTATGGCCTTTCCGTAGTCTATTCCAACATCGCCTCGTATTATGAATACCTTAGAGAATACCGGAGCAGTTTTCGTTATTACGAAAAAGCATTTGAGGTTGACACATTAACAGGAAATATAGACAACCAGTGTTTCAACCACATCGCACTGGCATACAACCTGCTAAAACTAAAACAAAACGAAGAAGCACTTTTACAATTAAATGAAGCACTAAAACTGTTACCACAAATTAACAATAACCAGGGCGAGATTCTGGTAACCCTTGGATTTATAGCTTACTACATTGAAGTAGGAGAATTACATACAGCAAAAGAATACATCGACCGGGTAATTGAGCTGAATTCAAAAAACAGACCGAATAAATTCACTGTTGACATCTATAATTTTCTTGGCCGTTATTATCTTAAGAAACAAGAATTTAAAAATGCTATTCGCCTTTACAACAAAGCCATTAACTTAAGTATTGAGCAGGAAAAGTACGATTACCTTTCAGATTACTACAACGAATTGAGCGAAGCTCATGCGGGATTACAGCAATACCAGCAAGCTTATGAAATGCAGACCAAAGCCCGGGAAGCTTATGAAATGCTAAAGCCCGACGAAATAATACAGGCTTTAAGTAATTTTGAAGCCGACGAAGCCAGCAAGGCCGAAAGAAATAAAATCCTGCTCGAACAGCAGTTGACTTCAGCAAAAAACGAAAGCGAAGAATTTAAATTCCGGGCAAAAGCAGGCCTTGCTATCACTGCGTTGGTAATTGTTATGGTGGCTCTCATTTTCTTTCTCATTCTCCGAAAAAAACACCTCAACGAGCTAAAAGTTAACTACAACACCATTAACCGACAAAAACTATTGCTCGAAGACAACCTGGTGAAGCTTGCCGAAGACGAACAAAACCTTAAAAAGCTGAACGCTACAAAAGATAAATTCTTTTCGATTATTGCCCACGATTTAAAAAATCCATTTAACGTGCTGATTGGGATTTCCGATTTGCTGCGCAATGAAAAGGAAGCCAGAAACTCGGACGATTTTGATGTGTTAATAAATGGTATGTATCATGCTGCCACCAGCGGTTACGAACTGTTGGAAAACCTGTTGGAATGGTCGCGTACACAAACCGGCACCATAAAATTCGAGCCACAGCCGTTCTTTATCCATAAAGTGTTTGAAATCAACAAAGACCTTAATCTCGAGGTAGCCAAAACCAAAGGCATAACCATCAGCATTTCGGAAATAAAAGCCATGGTTTATGCCGATTTCGATATGGTAAACTTTATTGTTCGCAACCTGCTGAACAACGCCATAAAATTTTCGAATAATAACGGCAAAATTGAACTGCTTGCCAAAAGAGATGACAAAATGCTCATTGTTACGGTAAAAGACAACGGCATTGGAATGAGCCCGGAATTGATAGAAAACCTGTTTAAAATTGAAAAATCGGTGCAACGCGAAGGCACCGCCAACGAAAAAGGAACAGGATTAGGTTTAATTCTTTGCCAGGAGTTTGTTAAAATAAATGGCGGCAATATCTGGGTTAACAGTGAAATAGGCCAGGGAAGCAGCTTCCATTTCAGCCTTCCGCTTTCGTTGTCATAATTGCTGCTAAGCAACGAAACGTGTTACAGGATAGGTTTCGTAATCAGCCGAATTACCGGATTTCTTTGCATATTTGTACCATACCAGTACCTACCAGTAAAATTTAAACAGGAAGCAACAAATATTTTACTGAGAGCGTATGTGTTTTTACTAAAAATACGTCAAATGAATTAAGAACTTAATTGAAATTCCGTTGCAATGAAACACAAGAACAGACTTCAATTCAGAAATCAAGCGACCACTGTTTCCTTTACGTATCCATCACTAAAAACAAACAATTTTAATCATATGAAGCACTTATTTTCTTTCCTCCTTATTTCAGTATTTTTTTCGGCTTGTGTTGAAACAAGCAGCGAAACCCGGAGTGTACAAACGCTTGAAAAAGACTGGAAATTTATTAATCAGGAAGTTGCCGATGCTCAGCTGCCACAAACCGATGCAACCAACTGGGAAACCGTTGAAATTCCGCACGATTGGGCCATAAAAGGCCCTTTCGATAAGGAAATTGATGCCCAGAAAGTGTTGGTTACTCAGGACATGGAAAAAGAAGCCCGCCTGCGTACCGGACGAACCGGCGCACTGCCACACATTGGAATTGGCTGGTACCGAAAAACATTCGAACTGCCGGATTTTGGCCCCGGGAAAAAAGCACTGCTTGTTTTCGATGGAGCCATGAGCAACGCCGAGGTATATGTAAACGGAGAAAAAGTGGGTAATCGCCCCTACGGCTACAGCTATTTTTATTTCGATATCAGCGATTATGTAAATCCCGGCGAAGAAAACCTCCTGGCTGTTCGTCTCGAAAATAAAGAATCATCATCGCGCTGGTACCCCGGCGCAGGAATTTACCGCAAAGTGCAGCTTATTGTAAAAAACGAGGTAAATTTTAACCAATGGGGAACATTTATTACAACGCCATTTGTATCGGAAGAAGAAGCGCAGGTAAACATTAAAGCCGAAGTTAACGGTAGCAACGTGAAGGTGGTTACCGAAATAAAAGATGCCGAAGGAAACGTAGTGGCAACCAACGCCACCGATGAATTATTTGGCACAAAAACAGAGCAAAATATTGCCATTCCGAACCCAAAACTCTGGGATACCGAATCGCCCTATTTATATACGGCAAGTATGAAACTGTATGAAGGCAACACGCTAAAAGACGAACAGAATATTCGTTTTGGAGTACGCAGTGTAGTTTACGAACGTGGCAAAGGTTTGGTACTAAACGGCAAAGTTACCAAGTTTAAAGGGGTGTGTTTGCACCACGATTTGGGGCCGCTTGGAGCCGCTGTAAACAAAACAGCATTAAAACGCCAGCTCACCATTTTAAAAGATATGGGCTGTAATGCCATTCGTTCGTCGCACAATATGCCATCGATGGAACAACTTGAACTTTGCGACGAAATGGGATTCCTTTTCCTAGCCGAAAGTTTCGACGAATGGGCCAAGCCAAAAGTTGAAAATGGCTACAACCTTTATTTTAACGATTGGGCTGAAAAAGACGTGGTTAACCTGGTTCGGGCAACACGCAACCATCCGTGTATTGTTATGTGGAGCTCGGGCAACGAAGTTCCCGATCAGTGGGGTAACGAGGGCGTAAAACTGGCCAAATGGCTGCAGGATATTTTTCATCGCGAAGATGGAACGCGCCCGGTTACCGTTGGAATGGACCAGGTAGGCAACACGCTGAAAAACGGCTTTGGCGCTATTATGGATATTCCGGGCCTCAATTACCGCCTGCACCTGTACGACGAGGCCTACGAGCGCTTTCCCCAGGGATTTATTTTGGGCTCCGAAACTGCATCAACCGTAAGTTCACGAGGAATATACAAGTTCCCGGTTGAAGAATACAAACAAAAAACCTACGACGATTTTCAAAGCTCTTCCTATGATCTGGAAGCCTGCAACTGGTCGAACATTCCGGATGAAGATTTCTACTGGCAAGACGAGTTTGACTGGGTAATCGGCGAATTCGTTTGGACCGGTTTTGATTACCTCGGAGAGCCAACTCCCTACAACGAAGCGTGGCCATCGCGCAGTTCGTATTTTGGCATTTGCGATTTGGCAGGTTTACCAAAAGACCGCTACTACCTGTACCGCAGTCGCTGGAATACTGAAGATGAAACCCTGCACATTCTTCCGCACTGGAACTGGGAAGGCCGCGAAGGAGAAGTTACACCTGTTTTTGTGTACACCAATTATAACAGTGCCGAGTTATTTGTAAATGGCAAAAGCCAGGGTATTCAGAAAAAAAGCAAAGAAACCTTGCTGAACCGGAACCGCCTGATGTGGATGGATGTAAAATACGAACCGGGAACGGTAAAAGTAGTTGCTTTCGATGACGAAGGAAATGCTGTAGCCGAACAAGAGATACACACTGCCGGAGCTCCTCACCACCTGCAATTAACTGCCGACCGCGATGAGATTTCGGCCGATGGAAACGACCTTAGCTACATCACCGTTTCAGTGGTTGACAAAGACGGCAACCTTTGCCCTAATGCTTCTAACCAGCTGAACTTTAAAGTTAGTGGTGCCGGAAAATACAAAGCCGTTTGTAATGGCGATGCCACTTCGCTCGAATTGTTCCACCTGAATACAATGAAAGCCTTTAGCGGTAAGTTGGTAGTAACGGTTCAATCGATTGAGGAGGCCGGAGAAATGCAACTGGAAGTAAGTGGCGAAGGACTTGAACCTGCTACCATTTCGATTCAAACAAAACAGATTTAATACAACTAACTTAATGATGAAAAAATTAATCATACCAACTATTTTAAGCTTGCTGCTACTGGCTTGCCAGACTAAAACCAAAACGACAGAGACACTGCCAGCCCGGCCAAATATTATTTACATTTTGGCCGACGACTTGGGTTATGGCGACCTGAGTTGTTACGCGCAAACACATTTTGCAACGCCCAATATCGACAAACTGGCTGAAACCGGCATGCGCTTTACGCAGCACTATTCGGGATCAACGGTTTGTGCACCATCGCGCTCAGCATTAATGACCGGGCAACACACCGGCAACACACCGATAAGAGGCAATAAAGAATGGAAACCCGAAGGTCAATATCCGATGGCTGCCAGTGCAGTAACCATTGCCGAAGCCTTAAAAGAAGCCGGTTACACCACCGGTGCCTTTGGCAAATGGGGCCTGGGCTACCCGGGATCGGAGGGCGATCCGAACAGGCAGGGATTTGATGAGTTTTACGGTTTCAACTGCCAGCGAATGGGGCACAATTACTACCCTTATCATCTTTGGCACAACCAGGAAAAAGTTGTTCTCGATGGGAACTCCGGGAAAAAAACAGAGTCTTACGCACCGGAACTCATTCATAAAGAAGCACTTCGTTTTATCGAAAACAACAAAAACCAACCATTCTTCATGTATTATCCATCGATAATACCACATGCCGAGTTGTTCGCCCCGGAAGAATACATTGCAAAATACCGCGGCAAACTGGAGCCCGAAAAAGCCTACAAAGGAGTTGATGATGGGCCAAACTATAAACAGGGTGGTTACGGTTCGCAACCCGAAACACATGCGGCGTTTGCAGCCATGGTAGATTACCTTGATATGCAGGTTGGCGAGATCGTTACCAAACTGAAAGAACTGGGGATTTACGAAAACACGCTCATCATTTTCACTTCCGACAACGGACCGCACCAGGAAGGTGGCGCCGATCCCGACTTCTTCGGTTCGAACGGCCCGTTTAAAGGTTACAAGCGCGACTTGTACGAAGGTGGCATTCGCGTACCTATGATTGCCGTTTGGGATGATAAAATTACTGCCGGCACTACATCCAACCACATTTCGGCTTTCTGGGACATATTTCCTACGGTAGCTGAAATTACCGGAATTTCCACTCCCGATTCAATCGACGGAATTTCGTTTTTACCCACATTGCTTGGCGAAGAACAAACAATTCAGCACGATTATTTGTACTGGGAGTTCCATGAATTGGGAGGCAGGCAAGCCATACGAAAAGGTGACTGGAAACTGGTGCGCTACAACGTTTTTACACCCGAAAAAACGACTACCGAACTCTACAACCTGGCCACCGATGTAGGCGAAGAGAACAATGTTGCTTCCGATCATCCTGAACTGGTTGAGGAACTAAGTGCGCTGATCGAAAAATCACATACCAAATCTGATCTTTTCAAATTCGGAAATGAACAATAACCAGAAGATTATGAGCAACAAAATCTCCTATCTGCTACTAATTACGATTACCTTGTTTTCATGTGGGCAAAAAAAACAGGAGGTTTCAAAACCCAATGTTCTTTTTATTCTGGTTGACGATTATGGCTACACCGATTGCAGCGTAATGGGCAGTAAGTATTATGAAACGCCCAACATCGACCGTATTGCCCGCGAAGGGATGCTGTTCACCGATGGCTATGCCACCTGCCAGGTTTGCAGCCCCTCGCGAGCCAGTATTCTCTCCGGAAAATTCCCGGCACGGCATGGCATTACCGACTGGATTGGAGCAAAAACCGGCGAAGATTGGAGCAATACAGGCCGGGCCACAAAACTGCTCCCTCCGGACTATGTCGACCATCTTCAGCACAGTTATACCACACTGCCCGAAGCCATGAAGGAGGCTGGTTACAAAACTTTTTTTGCCGGCAAGTGGCATTTGGGCGAAAAAGGATCGTGGCCCGAAGATCACGGTTTTGACATCAACAAAGGCGGTTGGGATGTTGGAAGCCCCATTGGCGGTTATTACGCTCCCTGGGAAAATCCAAATCTGCCGAGTGGCCCCGATGGTGAGAACCTCACGATGCGTCTGGCAAAAGAAACAGTAAACTTTATTCAACACCATAAAGACACTGCCTTTTTTGCTTACCTGTCGTTTTATGCAGTGCACGGCCCAATCCAAACCACACAGGAGAAATGGGCAAAATACCGCGATAAAGCTGAAACGATGGGTATTGCCGAAACCGGGTTTGAAATGGGCCATTTTCTGCCCATTCGCCAACACCAGGATAATCCCGTTTACGCCGGACTGGTAGAAAGCACCGACGATGCTGTTGGTTATGTTTTGAATGCCTTAGACAAATTAGGCCTTGCTGAAAACACGATTATCTGCTTTACCGGCGATAACGGAGGTGTGGCTGCAGGCGATGCATTTGCCACCTCGAACAAACCGCTGCGTGGCGGAAAAGGCTACCAATACGAAGGTGGAATTCGCGAACCTTTCTTTATAAAAGTTCCAGAACTGGGAAACGGACAAAGGTGCAACACTCCGGTTACAGGAACCGATTTCTACCCAACAATTCTGGAACTTTGCGGTGCCGATTTAAAACCTGAAGAACACACTGACGGGGTAAGTCTTGTTCCGCTTTTAAAGGGCGAATCGCTTGCCGAACGCCCCTTAATCTGGCATTACCCACATTATGGAAACCAGGGTGGCCAACCCTCATCAATAATACGTTTGGCCGATTGGAAGCTCATTCATTATTACGAAGATGGCCGGGAAGCTTTATACAATCTGAAAACCGATTTAAGCGAAACAAATGACCTGGCGGCTGAAAATCCGGAGAAAGTGAAAGAAATGAGCCAACAACTTTTTAAAATGCTGGAAGAAATGGGCGCACGTTTTCCAACACAAGATCCAACATGGACAGTAGAGCGCGAAAAAGCGCACCGGCAAAACATTATCGACAAAAAATGGCCGACACTGGAAAAAGAACGACTTTGGATGCTTTCAGAGGATTTTGATCCGGGAAATGATTGGTGGGGAAGTAAAATCACTATTGATTAAGTAAAATATAGTCATATTTCATATCTTTTACGTCATAATAAAACAGAACATTCTTTTAATGTATAATAAACAGCATTTAATTTAAACCACATAACCATGGAAAGAAGAAATTTTATTCGTAACGCAGCAGCGGGCACACTGGCTTTCAGTAGTATTTCAGGTATTGCAGCTGCTTCAGTTTCCGATTCAAAAGTGTCGAACTCAGCCAAGTTTAAGTTGAAATACGCTCCGGGGCTTGGAACCTTCCGCGAGCATGTTGGAGAAGATCCGATTGAAAACCTGAAGTTTATTGCCGACCAGGGTTTCACTGCATTTTTTGATAACGGACTGATGTGGAAACCAGCCGATATGCAGGAAAAAATTGGTAACGAAGCAGCACGGCTTGGGCTCGATATTGGCCCGTTTATCGTGTATGCCGATCATGGCGCCAAATATGGTGTTACCGACGATCCGGAAGTAACTAAAATGTTGGTTGGAAAAACCGAAGAAGCACTTAATGTACAAAAAAGAACAGGTGCAAAAACAGGATTGATAACATTCGGTATTTACGACGAAAAAATGGATTGGGATTATCAAACCATTAACGTAATCAACCATATGCGCGCTTGTTGTGATGTTGCCGGAAAAAGCGGGCTGGATTTGGTAATGGAACCACTAAACCATCAGGTGGATCACCCCAAATTATTCCTTACAAAAATGCCTCAGGCAAAAATGATATGTGTAGCTGTTAATCACCCGAGTTGTAAAATTGTTGACGACCTTTACCATCAGCAAATTACCGAAGGAAACCTGATTATGAACATGGATATTTGCTGGGATTATATTGGAGCATTTCATGTTGGCGACAACCCCGGACGTAAAGAACCCGGAACCGGAGAAATTAACTTTGTCAATATCTTCAAACATATGTACGACAAAGGTTACAACGGTACCATTTGCGCCGAGCATGGCAAAAGTATTCGCGGAAAAGAAGGCGAAATTGCCTTTATTGAAGCTTACCGGAAAGCTGATTCTTTTGATGTTTAAAGTAAAATTTTCAGATAACAGAAAAAGGTGGTTGTTAGCAAACCACCTTTTTTCATATATATTTAGTCTTAGAGGAGGGTGAGCAGTTTACGGCAACAAAACACTACCGAAGAACCACCGAATATTGTTTATTAATTGTTACAGAGCACTTCTCTAAACGTTTGCAAAGATCGTTTGCCGTTCGATAAACACAGCTTCAAATCGTAAAAATTAAGCTCCATATTGTAAAAAGCATCTGTATCGACCTATATTTTATACTTTTATATTATAATTTAATGCGCTAATGATTCAAACTATTGCTCTATTAACACCCATTTACATTACCGTATTCTGGGGCATAATATTTTTAACACAAAAGAAATCGTATAACGCTCCACGATGGACACTTGGCCTGTTTTTAATTTTTGCCAGCTTTTTATACATTTCACATGCCCTGTTTTTTTCGAAAGAGTATCACCTTTATGCTTTTTTCGAAAGTATCTATCTATACACCGGCCTGTCGCTATACCCGCTTTTTTACACTTACATTTTAAAACTTACAGGCCTGCGCTACAAAACACCGCGGCATTTCCTTCACTTTATACCCGGCATTTTTTTTGGGATAGTTTCACTACTGTTAACGCTTATACTATTGCCCGAACAACGTATATATTACGTTGAGCACATTCTTATCAAAACAAACCTGAAAGCCATAAACATTAACACTTTACCCGGAATAAAAGGATACATTTTTCTGCTAAGCCGAATTGTTTTTATTCTTCAAACTATAGGCTATTTGGTGCTGATAATTCGTATCACCAACAAAAACGACCAAACCATTAACCACTATTTTTCGAACACCGAAGGAAAAAAAATGAACTGGGTACGCCATCTGAGCATTCTTGCCTTTGTTGTATCGATAGCAGCTGTTGTTTTTGCCTTAATGGGCAGAAGTTATTTTATGGATAACAACCTTTCCCTTCTCATTCCTTCAGTTTTTTTTTCCACCACATTTTTTCTGATCGGGTACAAAGGAAATATGCAGCGCGAAATCTTTGAACAGCTTAATGAACACGAAGAAAGAGACGGGGATAAGGAGATTCCCGCACCTTCTGAAAATGATTTAAAAACACGCCTTTTAAAACTATTCGAACACGACAAAATATACCAGGTTAACGACCTCAGGATAAGCACCGTTTGCGAGTCGCTGCATACCAACCGCACCTACATCTCGAAGTTAATTAACGATGAATTTGAAATGAATTTTAACGAATTTGTAAACAAATACAGGGTGGAAGAAGCCAAACAACTACTGCTTTGCAGCGAAAACAACAAATTTACAATGGAGTATATAGCCCAGCAAGCCGGCTTTGGTTCTGTTGCATCATTTTCGCGGGTGTTTAAAGAAATTGAAGGAACAACTCCGGGGAAATATCGCGAAAAACATGCGTTTAAAATGGCTTAAAATATGCCGGAATCTCTGCCTCTGTTTAGTCGTAACAAAGGGCTTCAGTTCTGAAGAAATTCGTTTGTCGGGATCTTCGCATTAAGCAACTATTCGTACCGGAGTGCCTCAACCGGATTTCGGCTAGCGGCCCGGAACGATTGAAGGCTTACTGTAAACAAGGCGATTCCCAAAGCCAGAATCCCGGCCAAGACAAATATCCACCAGCTTAATGGAGTTTTGTAGGCAAAATTTTCGAGCCATTTATCCATGGCAAACCACGCCGCCGGACAGGCAATTACAAAGGCCAGCGCCACCCATTTCATGTAATCTTTATTCAGCAGCGTAATAATCTCGGAAACGCGCGCACCGTTTACTTTCCGCACACCAATTTCTTTGGTACGGTTTTGCGTAATAATAAGTGCCAAACCAAACAATCCCATCGAGCAAATAAACAAGGCAATAAGCGTAAAAACCGATAGTAAACGCGCTTGCAGCAATTCTGTTTTGTACACGCGTTTATATAGCGCATCAACATGTTCGTATTGAAAAGGATATTCGGGAAACAGCTCATTCCACACCTTTCTCATATCGGCCAGCGCTTCATCTTTCATGCCGGCTTTAACCGACACTACAAAGTTTAAAAGCCACAGTTTATCGCGTTTAAAAAGCACCAGCGGCTCTACCTGTTTTCGCAAACTCGACAAATGAAAGTCTTCAACCACACCAATAATCTTCCCTTTCGGAATGGTAATTCCCGATCCCGGAGATGAAAAGATGAGTTTGAAATCTTTGCCAACGATATCCTCCGGATTGGAATAACGCAGGCGTTTCATAGCGGCTTTATTAATTATGTATTCGCCTGAGCCTTCGTTGTCCTTATTGTTTTCCGAGAAATTGGTTCCGGCCAGAAACTGCAGATTAAATATCGATGGAAACGAATAATCGCAGGGAAAAACACCAATACTTTCAAAATTCCGGTCGGGATCTTCCGTTTCGTAATCTTCCATTTCAAACGGAAACATATCGTTTGCTTCGCCACCGGGAGGTTCCAACATGGCAGAAACCGACTCGATACTGTTGTATTGAAGTAATTCCGCTTTAAGCACAGCAAACTTCTGCTGAATGCTGGCGTGAACCGATTCAAAACAAATAACATTGTTTTGCTGAACGCCCATACTGTTTTTTAACGCGTAGTTGGTTTGCCGCGAAATAACAATTACGGTAATGATTAAAGCAATGGAAAAAGCGTATTGAAAAACGATTAAAACACGGCTGACACCATTTCGGTGAACCGCCACCGCCGAACCTCTGTTCCCACCCAGACGAATGGATGAGAAAACGGATTTCAGAACCGGAAGCATTCCAAGCACCAGCGTTAATAAACTGAATGCCAACACCAGCAGAAAGATTGTTGTGGAATTGCCGGCCAGCAAATTCAGTTGATAAAAACGAACAATCGCCGCATTTACCGGCACCGACAGCAAAACGGTAAAAAACAAGGCTGCCGCAAGAATACAAATCCCCTCGAAAAAGAAATACTTAACCACAGCACTTTTTGATGAGCCAAGCAGCTTGTTTATAAACAGGTATTTTGCGCTAAAACCGCTCATTCCGATATTCAAGTTGGCGTAATTACTAATTGAAATAAGCAGTAAAATAAAAGCGGCAATGGCCAGCACATAAACATTTCGGATGTTGCTGTTTTCCTCAATCTCGCGGAGTTTATGCGAGTTTAAATGAATATCGGAAATCTTTTGCAGATGCACTTCGGTATCCATTTCCTCCGGGTTGGTCTCGTTATTGTTTTTCAGGTAATCGAATATTCCTGCTTTAACATTTTCAACCGTAGTATTTTCAGCTAAAACCAGGTATGTCCAGGCCCAGCCGTTGGTAAACTGATCGGCCAGCGGAGTAGCCACAAAATCGGAATGAAAGTGACTGTTTGCCGGAAAGTCTTTCATTACCCCTGCAATGGTAAAATCCTGATCCTCGCCGTAATATTGCCCGGATGGCAAAGTCAGCACCTCTCCCACCGGATTCTTATCTCCAAATACTTTTTGAGCAAAACTTTGAGTGATAACCATTGAGGCCGGATTTTCAAGCACCGTTTCTTTATTGCCCATCAACATTTCAGCATCAAAAACATTAAAAAAAGTGCTGTCGCATTCGAAAGCCTGCGCCACTTTGTAGTACCGCTGATCGTATTTTATTAAACCGCCGCGCACCGGACGCAAGCGAACAAATTCTTCCAACTCCGGCAGCGCATCGCTCATTTCGTGAATGTAGCCGGGATTGACAATGCGGGCAAAATGTTTTCCGCTAAAAAAATCGGGATCGGTGCTTGTATAGCGATAAGTCCGGGCCGATTTTTGATGATATGAATCGTAGGTCAGTTCATTCTTCAGAAACAAGGCAATAAATAGTATCCCGGTTAAGGCCAGACCAAGCCCGATTACTTTTACCAGGTTTAAAAACGGATGCTTTTGCAGGTTTCTTAATACGACTTTCAGTACCATTTGTGCTTTATTAAGCTGTCATTTCGAGTGAAACATGAACGAGAAATCTGTTACTTATTTGCTTTGCTGCTACAGATTTCTCACTGCATTCGAAATGACATTTTCGTGCAATTTACGTAGCTATTCATCTTCTTTCAAATAACCATCTTTTAAACGAACAATGCGGTTTCCGTATTTTGCATTTTCTTCGGAGTGCGTTACCTGAATAATAGTCATTCCTTCGTCGTTCAGTTTTTTCAGGAGTTCCATAATCATTTGGCCCTGTTCGCTGTGCAGGTTTCCGGTGGGCTCGTCGGCCAGCAACAGTTTTGGGCTTCCCACAATAGCGCGTGCAATGGCCACCAGCTGCTGTTGTCCGCCCGAAAGCTGACTGGGAAACAGATCTTTCTTGGCCACAATATTAAAGCGGTCGAGCATGTCGGCAACCATGGCTTTGCGCTCTTTACCTTTCACGCCACGATATACCAGCGGTGTTTCAATGTTTTCGTACACATTCATTTCTTCAATCAGGTGAAAGGCCTGAAAAATGAAGCCGATGTGACTGCGGTGATACTGCACCTTTTGTTTTTCTTTTAACTGGTTGGCCGGCTGATCAAGGAACAAATACTCGCCTTCGTTGGGTTCGTCCAGAAAGCCAATAATATTCAACAAAGTTGATTTACCTGCGCCACTGGGCCCCATAATGGAAACAAATTCGCCTTGATTGATATCAAGATTTACGCCTTTTAACACAAAGGTTCGCTGAAACCTGGCATCGTAGTATTTGTCGATGTTCTTAAGCTGTATCATATTACTCTTTTGTTTTCTGCCGACTTATTTCAAATCCGATGCCTTTTTCACAAAACACAGATTATCAACAAAGTAAAACCAAGACAATGTAAAGAAGTGTAAAAGTATTTTACACAAGTTGTACAACTTTTTGTCAATTACGTCAATTAGTTTTCAATAAAGGAATCCGGATAGTTTACAAAATTCTGTTTTTCGTTAATATGAGTTGGCTCCCATAAATCTTCATCGCGGTTAGCCTTGTATTTTATCCGAATCCAGGTGTCGAATTTCCGTTCTCCCTCATAAAGGTCAATCACGCGGTAACCTTTGCCAATATCGCCATACGTTTCTCGTCCGGTGGCCTGTCCGTAAACCAAAGCAATGTTGTGCAAAGTGCCAATGTAGTTATTCACATGGTCGTGCCCCACAAACATTCCCATTACATCGCCCGATTCGAGAGAAGCACTATACATTCCGGTATTTATATCGGGCGAACACACTTTTTCCTCCTTCACTCCAACTGTTGTTGGTTGGCCCCAAACCTCGTTGTATTCCGGCAGCGGAATATGAAAAAATGCCAAAGCCGGATAAGGTTTTCCGCCGTTAGCCCCGGTTAGTTTTTTACTTTGTTCGCGGTACCACTGCACCTGGTCGAATTTTATCCAGTCGTAACTTCCCAGGCCTTTTTCTTCGTCCAAGCCCGAGTGTGAATCAATAAAATAAAGCAAGGCTTCAGCATTTTTCGTTTTTGATCCTTGAACTTTTAAAATATAGTTTCCACTTCCCGAAACGTCCTCAGGTCCGTTCTTGGCAACACAATACGAAAGTTCTGTGATGATGTCCATAATTTCATCGCCGGTCAACTCATATTCAATATCGTGATTACCGAGTGTAACTGCCCACGGAACCTTCGCATCAACAAATATTTTTGTTAGCGCCAACCATGCTTTTTTCGTGTTTTCGGAACAAACCACATCGCCGGTTAACACTACCAATTCAGGTTTCTCGGCTTCAACCGCAGCTTTCATCATTATTAAAACACTGTCGGACCGGTAAGAATTGTACTTAAAATGGATGTCGGTAAACTGTATAATTTTAAACTTTCCGTTGGCATCAAAACGAAGTATAGGATTTGAGGTATCTTTTGCAGTTGCGCTACAAAGTACAGCAAACATAAAAACGAGTAATAACGTAGTTTTTTTCATGGATAAATGCATTTATGGTTTCTCTTAAAACTCCGGTTTTGAAAATTTTGTTTCTAAAATAACCATTTTCAAATGGTTTAATTATCTGTTACCATTCGAATTGAGAAAATTCCTGAAGTTGACGATTATCCCCACAGCAAAACCATGGCAATTTTCAGATAAGATGATGCAGTAAAATAAAATTCGCTTTCGCTCTACTATAAATTAGTGTAATTTTATGCTCCTGAAAACAAAACTTTGTTCAATAAAAATTCAATCATGAAAAACCTTAGCGCTACATTTCTTATACTTATAAGCTTTCTGTCATCCGTTTACGGGCAACAGAACAGTTTCCGGGATTCTCAATGGAAAAACAAAAAGGTAGCTTTCCTGGGCGATTCGATGACTCAGAAATGGGAAAGAGACAACACGCCGCGCACTGTTTACTGGGAATACCTGACCCAAATGTTGGGCATAGAACCTTATGTTTACGGAATTAGCGGACACCAGTGGACGGGTGTTTACGGACAGGCACTAAAACTGAAAGAAGAGCACGGAACAGATGTGGATGCCATATTGATTTTTGCCGGAACCAACGACTACAACCACAATGTTCCGCTTGGTAATTTTTTCCGCGAAACCGCTAAAGAAACCAATTTTAACGGAACGAATGTGATTCGGAAATACCGGATTCACGAAAGTAACGATTCTACATTTTGCGGACGGATAAATAAAGTAATGGCCTTTTTAAAAGCCAATTACCCCGACCAGCAAATCATTATAATGACGCCTATTCACCGGGCATTTGCCACATTTAGCGACAAAAATGTGCAGCCCGATGAAAATTTTGCCAACGATCTTGGACTTTACCAAGACGATTATGTAAATGTTTTAAGGGAGGCTGCTTCCATTTGGGCTGTTCCGCTTATCGATCTCTTTTCCATTAGCGGTCTTTATCCTTTGGAAGATTCGCATGTGAAATATTACATGAATGAAAAAACGGATCGTCTGCATCCCAATACTTTGGGAAATTACCGCTTGGCAAAAACCATTCAGTATCAGTTACTGAGCCTGCCCGCGACGTTTGTTGAATGATGCTAATCCTCGTAAGTGATGGTAACGTTTCCGCCGGATGCATGTGCATAAACCGGAATTCCACCTCCGTTCATTTTGCCTTTTACACGGTCTTTTTCGGAAGTTCCGGTAAAGTTATGCAAATCGATATTCACTTTGCCTGAACGCAAATCCAAATCGAGACCCAATTTTTCGCCACCATGAATTACAGCAGAAACACCACCTCCACTGGATTGCAGGTACAACTCATCGGTTAAATTGCGAATATTTACACGAACCGAACCTCCGCTTGATTTTGCTGTAACCGAGCTGGCTTCTCCGCTTACACTTACACCACCTCCACTGCTTGATGCATCTGCCGAACCATGAATACCTTCCAGACTTACACCACCACCTGAACTACGTGCATAAACACTTCCGTGTGCACCTTCAACCGAAACACCGCCACCGCTGGAACTTAGGCGAATATCGCCATCGTGGTTGGTGGCTTTCACACCGCCGCCTGATGAGCTGGCTTTTGTAGTACCACTTGTATTCTCCAGTCGTACGCCACCGCCACTGCTTGAGAAATCGTGCGTTCCTTTTACTCCTGATATTTTCAGGCCGCCGCCACTTGACGATACATCGCACGACATTTCTTCAGGTACGATAATGGTGAGTGAAATACCTACATTGTTCCGCCAGAAATTCATTTGCCCTCTGCGTTTTACAACTGCGGTAATTGTGGATCCGCTTTTTGAAAAATCGATATCAAAATCGTCTAAAACCTCATCCAACGATCTGTCGGTTGGCGATAATAAATTTCCATTTTTTCGTACAAATGCCTGGATAATAACCTTCGGCTGATTATGTGTTTCTACCGTTACTCCGCCTCCCGACGAAGACGCATTGAGTTGCCCCGGTTGGTTTAAATCAAAGGTTTTTGTAATGGTTGGCTGTCCGTCTTTTGCAAAACTATTCATTGCAAACACAGTGGTTAGCACTGCAATTAATGTAAATAATCTGAGGCTTTTTTGAGTTTTCATAATAAGTTTGATTTAATTGTTTAATCTGATTATTAGTTATAGGACGACAAACTTTTGGAATAGTTACTATTAATCCCTAAATCCTCCCGATTACAATCGGGACAAGCTCTAGAGGGGACTTGTTCACATCTCCGAATGGCAACTCATTTATTTTGTATTTAACTCTTAAACAATTCTCAAATCGCCTTTTTCCTCTGGATCGAAGCCCCTTTAGGGTTGGGGTAAACTAAGTTGCTCATATCTGAGTGTCTCGATCCCGATACGCTTCGCTATCGCGGATCTCCGCTCTCCTTTATTCATAACGGAGAGCTTCGACAGGATTAATTCGTGAAGCGCGATAAGAATGAAACAACACCGTTGACAAAGCCACAATTGCTGCACACACAAATGTTATTACAAACACCCACCATGAAATGTCGGTTTTAAAAGCAAAATTGCTTAGCCACTTATTCATTACAAAAATTGTGGGAGGAACTGAAAGTAAAGTTGCGATAACTACCATTATAAAATTTTTGCTCAGGAAAGACAACACGATTCCTTGCCCGGAACTTCCGCATACCTTTTTAATTCCAATTTCTTTGGTTTGCGATTTCATAATAAAAAGTGTTAAGCCAAACAGCCCAAATGAAGCAATCAGCAGTGCAAAAAATGCCGACACAGAAACAATCACACTCAGGTTTTTCTCCTCGGTATAAACCTCTTTTAGAAATTCATCCATGGTTTTATAATTCATGGGCTCGTTGGGAACAATCTTTTGCCATTCAGATTTAATTAAAGGCAGTACACTTTCAAGCGTTCCGGTTTTGTAGTGAACCGCAACCTGTTGAGCAAAATCGTCGGACGCGAACATAATTAAAGGTGGAATTTTGCTGTGAAATGAGTGCAAGTTAAAGTTTTTGACAACCCCGATTACGGTTCCATCAACTACATCAATTTTTTTTCCAACCGGATCGGATAATCCCAATTCGTTTACCGCATTTTCATTGAGTATATATGCGTTTTCATCGTCTCCAAGTTCAAAACTTCTTCCCTTAATCACTTGAATTCCCATAGCTTCTAAAAAATTATAATCTACTGCCAGAAGCTCAATTGGTACTTTTTGCGATTTATCACCGGGAAATTCCATCGGATAAGCGAAAAAACTGGTCATTGGTAAAGCATCTATTGCCCCTCCGGCTGCCAGCACATCAGGAAAAGCCTTAATGCTGTTTATAAATGCTTTTGAGCTCTGAGAACTTCGGCCCATATCAACGAACAAAACATCCTTGTTATAATAACCCGGATCTTTCTCCAGCGCATACTTGTATTGAGAATAGATAATGAGTGTACTTGAAACAAAAATGCAGAAGATCACCAATTGAGCAACAATCAGGGCGGAACGCACACGCGACTTTCGTTTTCCTGTCCGCACTGAGTTATTTAAAATGCTGATTACATTCAACTTTGATAAATACGACGCGGTATATAGTCCCGACACTAGTCCAATAAGCAAAGTAAGCGACACATAAACAGAAACATAAATGACAATATTTGACCGGAGGATTAATAGTTTGGTTTGAAACAAGTCTTCGGCATAAGGTTTCCCCATCCAGGCGAGAAACAGCGCGACTGGTAAAACCAAAATCGACAGAATCAATGATTCATTCAGCAATTGCCGGCGAATTGATTTCGCCCCGGCACCATTGGTTTTCCGAATCCCAATTTCTTTTGACCTGCCGGTTGAGACCGCCGTTGAAAGAATGATATAGTTAAGTGCTGCAATTAAGATTACGAGCAAAGCAATGGCTGAAAAAATCCGAATATTTTTCAGGTTGCCTTGTGGCAGTCCGCTGTTAATATCCTGCGATCCAAAATAAACATCAGATAAATTTTGAAGGGAGAATTCGTATTTCTCGTCATCGCTAAAAACCTCTTTCTCCAACGAGCGAAACTGTTCATCAAGCGAACCCCCACTATTGTTTTTATCCAGTAATAACCAGGTTTGCCAGTACATGGAACGCCAGTCTGTTTCAGCATCTCGCTCTTTAATCCTACTATTAATCTGTTGCAGTGTCCACTTTACATTAATAAAACAATCGGCCTGAAAAGTTGAGTTTACAGGAAAATTATCAAAAACTCCCTTTACTTCTAAAACTTCGTCCTTTTCGTCAATTTGGGCAACTAAATTTTGTCCGATGGGATCTTGATCCGGAAAAAGTTTTTGTGCCAGTTCTTTTGAAAGGATAATGGAATTTGGTTCATCGAGAATATTCGCTTGCTGACCACGAACATTAATATCGAAGACATTAAATATGTCTGAATCCGCTCCAACAACCCGATCAACAGGAATATAATCCTCATTCATTTTTACACTAAATTCCGTCACAAAATGGGTTGGAGCCACATATTTTATCTGCGGAAATTCGTCTTGTAAATGCTTTGTAAGAATATAGGGCGCACCGTCGTCAGTTATTTTTATATCAGCATTATTGTGCAATACGCGGTAAATCTGCTTCCGGTTTTTAAAGCTGGTGTTGTAACTCAACTCGTTAATTACATACAACAAAATAACAAACGAGGCTGCCAGGGCAAGCGAAAGCCCCATAATGTTTATTCCGGCAAAAAGTTTGTTTCGTTTTAAAAACCGAAGTGCTGTGGTTAAGTAGTTTTTTATCATGGTTAATTAAGTCTTGTTAAGTGCCATCGGCACGATGTTCTGGTAGCAAAGAAAATGCAGCATTGGCAAAAGTCCCATAGGGACGGTGTTATCACTTCCTCATTCGTAAAATTCGAACAAATATGCATCTTCATATTTTATTTCATTCCTTCTCAACAACGTTAGATATTCATCTTTAAATGAACCTTTCCGATGATGTTCTTCTTGTTTCATGATGTATTGAATAACTCTGTTCCGTTGAGAACGAGAATAGGAAAACGCTCCATAGCCAGCCTGCCATTCAAACTTCCCGGCAACAAATCCTTTTTCATTTATCCATTTCGATGATTTGGCTTTTGCATTCTTCAAAACATCGGAAACAGAAATTGTTGGGTGTAATTCAAAAAATATGTGAATGTGGTCTTTGTACCCACCTACCGCTAGCGAATAATTTTTGGTTTCCTTTAATGTTCCTGCCATGTATCGGAACAATTCATCCCGCCATTTTTCTGAAATAAAATTGCTTCTCCCTTTTACCGAAAACACGGCATGTATATTCATTTGGGTATAGGTATTTGCCATTGTTATTTATTTTTATTCGTAATTGTTATTCTGACCAAAACATCATCGCTATGCGATTTAACCAATGAGATAAATCTCATTTCTACCATAACATCGTCGCTACGCGACTTCTATTCATATCTGAGTGCCTCAACAGGATTCTGCGTTGCCGCCCGCCAACTCTGCCAGCTAACCGTTAACAATGCAATTCCCAAAGCCAATACTCCGGCAAGGGCAAATATCCACCAGCTTAATGTGGTTTTGTAGGCAAAGTTTTCGAGCCATTTATGCATGGCGTAGTAAGCAATGGGTGTGGCAATTACAAAAGCAATGGCTACCCACTTTACAAAGTCTTTGTTGAGCATGGCGAGTATTTCGGAGATTTTGGCTCCGTTTACTTTGCGGATACCGATTTCTTTCACCCGGGCCAACGAAATTAACCAGGCAATAGAAAACAGGTTGATTACACAGATAAAAATGGCTACAATAACAAACAGACGGAATATTTTTATGAGCTGCATTTCGTTATCAAACTGCCGGTTGTAATAATCTTCAACAACTAAATATTCGAACGGATAATTAGGGAATGTGCGGGTAAATTGCGCTTTAATAAAAGGAATAACGGAAGCAAAATCAGCAGTTGAGGTTTTAATGGAGTAATTTCCCCAAATCATATTTTCGGTCCAATTGATAATAACCATAGGTTTGTGGCTCTCTTTTGCATTACTAAAATCCACATTCCCGGTAACTCCAATTACCGACACCTCGAACTTTTGCATACCACTTTCATCTTCCATTTTAATGGCTCTTCCGATGGCCTCATCCGGATTTTGAAACCCAAGATATTGTAATCCGGCACGATTGATAATACACGAATTGTTTTGTGCTGAAGTGCCTGTTTCCCGGAAATTAGTTCCGGCCAAAAGCGGAATATTGTAGTTTTTTATAAAATTGTCGTCGGCAACAATAAGCGCGGCTTTCCCGCCTTTTCCAGTCAGCGTTTCGGTAAAATTAAAGTTGTAGGCCGACAAATCTCCCGGTACCACGTTCGAACTCGAAAAACCCAATATTGCACTATTGCTCAACAACTCTTCTTCAAAAGCCTGCAGGTTATTAATTCGCTGCGATGTTATCCGAAGATTTTTAGGAACCTTAATTACCAGGGTATTTTTCACATCAAAACCTTTGTCTTTGTCCATCAGAAAATTAACCTGCTTACTGATTCCGGTAATTCCGGCAACAATGGCAATAATTATAACAAACTGGGCAACAACAACTATCTGCCTGAACGACACTCCTTTGGAAACCGGTTTGTAGCGCAATTTCAGCAACTCCAAACTATTAAAACGGTTAATCATTAATGCAGGAATAACACCGCCGATTACTATGCCCAGAAAAATAATTGAAAACAAAATGGCCAGAAAAAGCGGGCTGGTAAATACCGGTTTCAGAAAAATTCCGAACTGGTTTTGCATAACAGGAATCAACATCCATCCCACAAGCAGCGAAATACAAACGGCAAAAAAATGAATAATCAACGATTCGGAAAGCGAGGCCCATACAATCTCGGAACGTGTGGCACCGTTTATTTTTTTGATTCCGGTTTTGGGGGCGGAATGAATTAACCTCGAAAAAGCAAACTGAATGTAATTGAATCCTGATGCGCAAAGAATTAGAATTCCGATGATAAAAACAAGAATTACATATTGTGCACGCGAATTTGTTTCCAGCTCGTTTTTTAATTCTGAATGCAGATGAATATCGTTCAGCGGTTGAAGATGATAAACATGCTTAACGTTACTTTTTTCGAATTGTAACTTTTTATTTTCTGCAACAATCGCATTTACTGCTGCTTCAATCTGTTTTACAGCTGCATTATTGTCCAGTTTCAGATAGGTATAAAATCCGGTTTCGCCCCACTGTGCCTTTGCCGGTGGCGGCAGGTGCATATCGTCGTGAAAGGAAAGCAAAATTTCGGCAGAAAAATGTGCCTGCTCCGGAAGGTCTTTAAAAACACCTTCAATGGTATATTCAAAAACCGGGTATTTAAATAAAACCTGGCCAACAGGGTTAACATCTCCGAAATACTTTTTGGCAGTTCTTTCGGATATAACAGCCGTGTAGGGCCGGGTTAACACCTCTGATTTCCAGCCCTGGGTTAATGCAATTGAAAACACATCGAGGAAACCGGCAGAGGCATGATAAACATGATTGTTGGAGAAAATTTCGTCGCCAATTTTATATTGCGGATTGTTTGTTCCGGTAAGATAACCGGCCGCCACAACCTGCGGATATTCGTCTTTTAAGGTAGCTGCCACCCCGCGTTCGCATTGCGGAATTGAAAGACTCAATTCGTTTCCGCTGTAAATATCGGTGCTTACCCGGTAAATTTGTTTGTTACCGGGAAATACACGGTCGTAACCTTTTTCGTAAAACACATACCCCGACACGAGAATAAACGTAACCAAACCAATGCAAAGAGAAAGGAGAAGAAATGCTGAATTTCCTTTTTCACGAACCAGGTTTCTAAAAGCCATTTTAATGTGATAAAACTGTTTCATTTTTGATTTTATTTTATCGGTTTATTTTTGATCGTTTTAAATTTCTATTTATTCGTATAGTAAAGCGTCCTCCCCAACGATTCTGTCGGGATTACGCGTAGCTGCCGCCAGCTTTCCTCTTCTTCCTCATCCCTAAATCCTCCCGATTACAATCGGGACAAGCTCTGAGGGGGACTTTTTCGTATCTCCGATTGTCAACTCATTTATTTTGTTTTTATCCTTCATATTATTCTCAAATCTTCTTTTTCCTGCGGCCAGAAGCCCCTTTAGGGATTGGGGAAAAACGAAACTATTCATATCGGAGTGCCTCAATCCCGATACGCTTTGCTATCGAGGATCTCCGCCTTACTCATACCGTAAGGCTTCGACAGGATTTCGCGTAGCAGCCCGCCAGCTTTGCCAACTTACCGTTAGCAGTGCAATTCCCAGTGCGAGTATTCCGGCCAAAGCAAATATCCACCAACTTAAAGTGGTTTTGTAGGCAAAGTTTTCGAGCCATTTATGCATGGCGTACCAGGCAATGGGCGTGGCAATTACTACAGCCGCAATTACCCAAAGCACAAAATCTTTGTTTAGCAAAAACAGTATTTCCGAAACGGTTGCTCCGTTTACTTTACGCACTCCAATTTCTTTGGTCCGGTTCAGACTGATCAGGAAGATCTGCCCCAAAATCCCCATACAAGTCAATACAATGGCGATAAACGAAAAGAAGGAAATCGACTTTGAAAGTTTATCTTCTTTGATATACATGGCCTGAAACTGGTCGTCGTAAAAAGTAAATTCCATGGGGTCATCCGGTAACATGGTTTCCCATACTTTTCGAAGTTCATTGATTTGTTGCCCGATGTTTCCGGGATTCAGTCGCAGTGAAAGCGTATTGTACTCCCTGTCCGATTCGTAAATCAAAGCAACCGGACTTAAAGAAGAATGCAGTGACTCCACATTAAAGTTATTTACTGTGCCCACAACATCATAACCGCCTTCTCGCCCATTTTTAAATTTCTTACCGTCAATATTTTCCCAACCATAACGTTTTACTGCAGCTTCATTCATCAGGCAAGACTTTCCTTTATCGCCCGCTAAAAAATTTCGGCCATCAAGCAACTGAACTCCCATTGTTTTCAGGAAATTTTCAGTCACATAAATACAGTTCACCATAAATTCATCGTCTTCTACCCCACTTCCCATGCTCATATTAATATTCCCCGGATAACCGTTACTCAAGGCACTACTTGATACAAAAGAAAGATCGCTGATTTCATTTCTCAAAGCCGTCTGATTTTCGAACAACCACGGGAGTTCGATTCTCACCAGGTGTTCTTCGTTAAAACCTAAATCAAAGTGTTTTACATACTGCAGCTGTTTAAAAATAAGCATCACCACTGCAATCAATGCTATGGAAACTGTTAGCTGAAAGGTAAGCATAAGCTGTTTCCCGATTTGTTTTCCGTTTCTTTTCCGTCCTCCCTGCAGAAAATCGACAATATTAAACTGCGATAGAATATAGATAGGCGCTAAACTGTTCAGAAGAATAATGCAAGCTATGGTGCCAAGAAAAACAGGCAACAAATGTTGAAGGTTTACATCGGAAAGTTGAATTTCTCTTCCAAATAAGGTTTCGGTTGTCGGTAAAAGAAGCGACACCAGCGCGATTGAAATAGTTAGTGCAATTAATATTCCTAATGTAACTTCAATAAGCGAATCGACAAGCAAATGTGGTTTCCCGGCACCATTGGTTTTGTTGATACCAATTTCTTTCATTTTTGCATACTGCATCGACACCGTGTAATTCAGATAATTAATGCTCGAAAGGAGAATAATCAGAATGGCAATTGCCATAAAAATGAACAGCATTTTTGAATTGCCTTTGGTGTGCTCATCTGTCCAACCCAATTTTGTTGGAGAAAGATAAATATCAGATAAACTTTGCAGCGCCAGGCTATCGGTAGTTGTATTGAACTGCCCGATAGAAGCATTCATCTTGTCTGAAAAATCATCAGGATCGATATCATTTTTTAGCAAGAGAAAGTGCTCGGTTGGAAATATACAAACGCCGTTATTGCAGGCTTGTGCCATCTGAAAGTCCTCATTTTCGCTGTTCAAAAGTAACTCTGCTTTAAAACTCGAATTTTCGGGCAAGTCTTGCATAACAGCCGTAACCGTTGCGGTAAAAAATTCCTCCTTAATCGTCTTTCCTAACGGGTTCTCATCTCCAAAAAGTTTTTTGGCCACCGACTCAGTTATTACTGCCGAGTTCAACTGACTAAAAGGCTTCTCTTCCAGGCTGGATAAAACGGGTATTGAAAATACATTGAAAAAGTTATTATTCGTAGAAATAATGTATTCAACGCGTGTGTAATTTCGTGTTTCAGGATCTTTTAGCGTGATAGGAAAATAAGAGAAAGCGAGTGGACAAGTTGTTTCAACATCCGGGTAGTGTTCAGCAATTACAGCATTTATTTTGTAGTCGAGTCCCGATTCATTCTTTTTCGCATCGTACAAACGATAAATTTTTTCATGCCGGGCAAAGTGTTTGTCCACATTGTGTTCAGCACTGTAGTATAAGGCAATTAAAATACTGGCCGTAAAACCGATAGCAAACCCACCGATAATAAGCGATGAATACAGCTTGTTCTTCAACAAATTCCTGAATGCCAGTTTTATTTTAAATCGTAACATAGTTTTTTGCATTGCGCGCAGAGCATGGAGCAAAGCGAAACAGAATTCACTTCTCCCCCAGCTCTTTGCTTATTTATTCATATCTCAACGCGTCAATACTAACGAAACTTCGTTTGTCAGCATCTACGCACTTCTCACTACTCGTATCGTAGAGCTTCAATCCCGATACGCTTTGCTATCGAGGATCTCCGCCTTACTCATACCGTAAGGCTTCGACCCCGATGCTTCGATCGGGATTCCTGCCTACCGCAGGCAGATCCTCACTCATATCTGAGTGACTCAACAGGATTTCGCGTAGCAGCCCGCCAGCTTTGCCAACTAACTGTTAGTAGCGCAATGCCCAAAGCCAACACTCCGGCCAGTGCAAATATCCACCAGCTTAGTGTGGTTTTGTAGGCGAAGTTTTCGAGCCATTTATTCATGGCGTACCAGGCAATAGGCGTTGCAATTCCAATGGCAATTACCACCCATTTAATAAAGTCTTTATTCAGCATGGTAAGTATCTCTGCAACTTTGGCACCGTTTACTTTACGGATGCCAATTTCCTTTATCTTATTTTCACTCGATATTGCAGCTTGTCCGAAGAGCCCCAAACAGGCAATAAACACAGCCAACAGGGTAAAGAAATTAAGGATACCGGCAATTTGATTATCCTTCTTGTATAAATCTTCGTAATCCTGATTAAGAAAATGATACTCAAATGGTATCCCCGGATTATTTTCGGTCCAGATGTTTTCAACAAATTCGATCGTTGCCGGAATATCGCCGCTTATTCTGAAAAACAAGGAGCTGAAATAGGATTCTTCCGCTTCGTTGTTATACAAATGAAATACCTGAGGATTTACTTTCTGATGGAGCGATTTAAAATAAGTATCCTTTATAACACCTAAAATTATTCCCTTTTTCCCGTAAAGCGAAAATTCGGCACCAACAGGATCTGTCAATCCCATTAAACGCAAAGCTTCCTCGTTTACAATATAATTTTGCTTGTCGGCAGTAATTTCATTTGAAAAATTACGACCTGCAACAAACTCAACATTCATCATCTCCAGGTAATGGTCGTCGATGCGTGTGGTTTCCATCGCCACAGGATGCGCAGTATTTTGGTTCTGCCATTCTCCGTTTTGTTTCCACGAAATCCCAACAGTTCCGTTCACCTGACTAAACGGGGGACAATCTTTTAAACTAATTTCAGTAATGTTCGGATTTTCAGACAATGAATGCCTCACCACCGAAATTTTCTGATTTATATTTCCCCTTAAATAAGTGTATGCAATCTGATCGGTTTCAAATCCAAGTTTTTTGTGGTTGATATACTGCATCTGTTTGTTTACACCAATGGCAGCCACAATAAGTAAAACTGCGATAACATTCTGAAAAACCACCATACTTTTCAAAACACCTGACTTTTGCTTGTTGTAACGATTCATCAGTTCGATAGCTTTAGCACGCGAAAACACAAGTGCCGGATAAATTGTACAAAGCGTGAGGGTAAAAAACAATACCAGCGCCATGATGCCAATAAATCGAGGCGTAAAAATATGTTCATTAAAAGGCTTTCCAATCATGTTTTGAAATGGAGCCCGAACCACACCTATAACTATTATCGCCAAAATGAACGAAACAATTATTAGTGCGGCATTTTCAGCAATACTATTCAGAAAAACCGTTTTGCGGCTTGCTCCACATACTTTTGCAACAGATGTGGCCTTTTGCCTTTTTGCAAACATCGAAACGGTAAGATTAACAAAGTTGATGCAGGCAAGTAACAAAATCAGCAAAGCAACCGAACCAAAAATGTATAAATAGCGGAAGTCGCCTGTTTCTCCCAAACGGTTGTTAACCGAGTAGTCGAGATAAATACTCCCCAATGGCCGCAGATATGCAGATATTTCACCGGATTGAAGGTGTGGCATTCCGTTCGACTTTGCAACTCTTGTAATTTCTTGCCCGGTGTTTTCAGGATCGCTACCCGGAGTTAATAAAACATAAGTACGAAAATTGGGATCGCCCCATAATAACCCGCAGAAATGGTATTGCTCCAGCAGTTTTTGCGGTAAAACATAATCGAACTGAATGTGCGATTGTGACGGTAAATCTTTGATTACTGCATAAATCGTAACAAACTCTTTTCCTCTTATCTGAATTTCTTTTCCCAAAGGATCTTCATTCCTAAAATAGCGTTTGGCAAACGATTCGGTAATAACTATTCCTTCTACCTGCTCCAGCGCTTTAACCGGGTCTCCGTACAAACTCTGAAAACTAAACATTCGGAATAACTGTGGATCGGCAGTAATTCCGTTCTCTTCGAAATACATATTTTCCTTGTATTTAAAGGCAAATCCGGGAGCATTTCTTAAACGCACAGCCAGCTTTACATTTGCAATCTCATCTTCGATTACAGGTGCCAGCGGGTTGGGTGTTCCCGCCATCGACATCTCTTCTTTTTGATTTTTGAAATTAATCTGGTAGATATCGGTATAGTTTGTATTAAACTTGTCATATTCTGTTTCGTTGTAAATCCATGCCAGAATAATAAAAACACAAGTCAGGCCAATTGTTAGCCCCAAAAGATTGAGCACAGAAAACAACTTGTGCTTCAATAAACTTCGGATTATCATTTTCAGATTTTTCATTCTTAACTTGTTTTGTTATTCGTATCTCAAAGCCTCAATCCCGATACTTCGCTATCGGGGATCTCTGCCTTACTCGTACCGTAAGGCTTCGACAGGATTCCGTGTCGCAGCTCTCCAGCTTTGCCAACTTACCGTTAGCAGTGCAATTCCCAATGCGAGTATTCCGGCCAAAGCAAATATCCACCAGCTTAATGTGGTTTTGTAGGCAAAGTTTTCGAGCCAAAGATTCATGGCATACCAGGCAATTGGGCAGCTTACTAAAAATGCAAGACCAACCCATTTAACAACTTCCATGTTTAAGGTTGTTAATACCTCTGTAACTTTTGCTCCATTTATTTTTCTGATTCCTATTTCTTTTTTCCGTTGAACAGCAGAAAAAGAAATTAAACCAAACAAGCCCAAACAGGCTATAAACACTGCCAGAAGTGTGAATATTTTTATGAGTGAACTGAATTCCATTTCGGTACGGTAAAGCGCTTCAAAGTCTTTATCCAAAAACTGATATTCGAATGGTACATTGGGTGAAAACTCTTTCCATACGCCCTCAATAGTGGCGATGGTATTTTGCATGTCCATTCCTGAAACTTTTATGTTAATGCATGAATTCCAGGGAAGGTAGCACAGCATGTATGGTTCAATCTGATTATGTAACGAATAAATGTGAAAATCTTTAATTACGCCGACAATGGTGATATCTCTATCGAGAAAAGTTACCACAGAACCTACCGGATTTTTCAATTCCATTTTCTTTACAAAACACTCATTAACCAGCGCTGTATTATTCTCGTCATTTTTATTACTCCATAAAAAGTTTCGTCCCTCTAAAAGTTCGATTCCGAATGTTTCAATAAAATCGGGGTCGATGGTTGTTGCCCGATAATTCCTGAATTCGCCGTTTACTTTATGTTTTGAGCCAATATTCAGATTGCCGGCAAAGGTGCCGTTCGAACGAGCAACATTCTGAATAGTTGGATTTTTCAGCAAGGTCTCCCGAAAAGCCCGATACGACTTGTCGATACTGGACCCGCCGGAAAGATGAATGATATGCTCTTTATCAAAACCAAGCTCCTTGTTTTTAATAAAGTTAACTTGTTTCGAGATGGCTATAACAGCTATTAAAAGGAAAATTGATACAACAAATTGCGATACAATTAGAATTTGTTTCAAGGTATTTCCCTTTTTGCCTCGATGAATTTCGTTACGCAAGCTTTTTACAGGCGCTAAATTTGTTAAAAACCAGGCCGGATAAATACCTGCTAAAAAGCCGATTAAAATTACCCCGGCAATTAAAACGAGTAATCCTTTAATAATTTTGTCGGATTCAACAATGGTTTGAAAACCGGTAAAACCGGATAATAAGGGATGTATTAAATACACCAGAAAAACGGCCAGAATTGCCGAGATTGAAGTAATCAGAATTGATTCGAATAAAAACTGCCGGAACAAAGTGCTTTTGTGCGAACCGATAACCTTTCGAATACCTATTTCTTTAATTCGGGTTGTTGATATAGCAAGCGACAGATTTATGTAATTTATAATGGCAATTGCCAATATAAACAAGCCGATAAAAAAGATCAAATATACGGATGAACGTTTGGCTCCGCTCGCAAAATGCACTTCTGTTAAGGGAACAAGAGTTAACTTATAATCTGCTGCTCTGGCGCTGCCTTCTTCTGCTTGCCAACGTTCCGAAATAAAATCTGTCCAGAATTCAGGAGACTCGGCATTAATTTGCTCAGCGAGCTCAGAATTTGGCAATTTAACAAAAGTGGCAAATCCCCAGTTTACCCAATCTTCACTTATATTACCATTTCTTATTTTATGGTATGGAATTGTTGACATTGATATTAATCCATTATAAAGAATGGATGAATTTGAAGGAACATCTTCAATAACACCCTGAACAGTAAAACCATAGCTTTTAGCAGGGAAGTCGCTGAGGTATTCAATTTGCTTTCCTATGGGATTCTCATTTCCAAATATTTTTTTTGCTAAACGTTCTGAAAGAATAATGGAATTAGGCTCAGTAAGAGCTGTATTTTTGTCTCCTGACAAGAGTTTAAAATCAAAAAAGTTAAAGAAATTTGGGTCGGTAAAAATCAGGTCCGATGTTCTGAATGTTTCTGTCCCATTTTTCAAATAACCTTTCCTTCCTCCACCGTACCATTCATCAATACGAACTACTTCATCGATAGCCGCAATGTTGTCTTTTAAAAACTGTGCACTTGCCGGGGGGATTGACCTCGAATCGCCAAGATGAATTTTATAGATATTGCTTTGCTGTTTGTGGAAACTATCGAAACTAAACTGGTGATCGACATAACGAATAATAAGTGCAAATACCGCAATACCAACCGCAAAGCCAATAATATTTATTGCTGAATGCAGCTTATTACGAAGCAAATTTCGAAAAATGATTCTTTGATTACCAGTTCTAATAAACTTCATTGTTTCCGTATTTTAATGTTTATTCATACCTCAAAGCTTCAATCCCGATACGCTTCGTTATCGAGGATCTCCGCCTTACTCATACCGTAAGGCTTCGACCCCGATGCTTCGATCGGGATTCCTGCCTACCGCAGGCAGGTCGTCACTCATATCTGAGTGCTTCGACAGGATTTCGTGTTGCAGCTCTCCAGCTTTGCCAGCCTACTGCCATAAACGCTATAAACAGTGCAAAAGCAGCGCTAAGCAGAAAGTATACAGGACTGATGGAAACACGGTTTATAAAATGTTGAAGCCATTGCTGCATGGTAAAATAGCTTCCAACAAAAGCTATCGCAATAGCAATAAGAACCAGGACAAATGTTTCTTTCAACAACTCGCGAACAACCTGCGATTCAGTGCTTCCAATTACTTTACGTATTCCAATTTCTTTTTTCCGTCGGTTCACATTCATTACCGAAAGTGCCATTAAGCCGATAAAGCTGATGATGATTGCCAGTCCGGCACCAGTGGTAACCAGTTTTATCATGCGTTCTTCGTTGGTGTATTTATTGGCGTAAACAGCAGTTAACCGAAATTTACTGACAATTAATTCAGGCGAACAACTTTTTATCACCTCATCAATTTGTGCCAGCTGAGCAGAAGTGGTTCCAACTTTTGTGCGCACATAAAGGTTGTTCACGTTGTTGGCTTTGTTTATTATAACAAGAGGTTCGATAGAAGCACCGGGATGATCGATGTAGTAAAAGTCTTTTGCAATGGCGATTACCGTTAAGGGAGCTTTGAACATTTGAACCAAACTCCCAACTTTTACATCGGGGCCCAGCATTTTTGCAGCCGCTTCGTTAAGAATTACCGCATTTTTATCTGCTTCTGAATTAGTAAAATAACGCCCGTCAACAAGTTCCAGTTGCATGGTTTTGGCAAATCCGGGATGTACCCGATATTCATTTACACTATTAAAATTTCCCGGATCGCCATATTTTCTGATTCCTTGTCCGCTTGCACCTTGCCCCATTCCATGATCAGAAAAAGCAACATCTTCAACAAAAGCCAGTTGCCTTAATTCATCAGTAATTGCCGATGCACTTCTTCGCACCTCGTTATTTAGGTTGGTAATGCCAATTACATTCTCGGGATTAAAACCCAGTGGCACTTCTTTTAAATAGTTCACCTGGGCGAAAACAATTACCAGCGCACTAATGAGAAAAACCGATATGGAAAACTGCGAAATTACGGCAATGCGCGACAAAGTGCTTTTACGTTTTACTTTTGAGGACTTTCCTTTAAGCGCATCCACGAGGTTTAATTTCGACAAATAATAGCTTGGATAAGCACCCGAAATAAGGATTAAAACTGTTAGAATTGCCAAAACCAATAATATTCCGCTGAAGGAAAACATATCCGACAGCTCGATCTGGCTTTTCATTAATCGGGCAAAGGCAGGCTGAACAAGCGCTGTTAGCCCTAACGCCAGCACAAACGACAAAAGACTGATTACTGATGTTTCGGTAAAAAACAAACGCGACAATGTGCTTTGCGTTGCTCCCAACGATTTTCGTGAAGCAATTTCGGCAATTCGTTTTTCGCCATGCAAAACGTACAGATTAATGTAGTTTACCATGGCAATAAGCAACACCAAAAAGGCAATGCCGGCAATAATAAAAACATGTGTTAAATTGGCTTTTGGCGATAGATCGAAATCAGCAACGGTATGCAAGTGCAAATCGGCCAGCAATTCTGTTCCGGTTTCTACAGTCGCATTAAAAGGTTCACCCCACGGTTTCATTAACTCGTTGTTTGCAGCGGCTATTTTTTCGCCAACTGCAGCTAAATCGGCATTCTCGTCAATTCTGAAATAAGTGTACAGTTCAAGCCCTCCCCAGTTTTCGGGATGAACCGTCTGCATCGACATCAATAAATCGAAATTAAAATGCGTGTTGTTGGGTAAATCATTAATTACTCCCGTTACTGTAGCCGACTCCTCCGAAACATTCAAAACCTCGCCAACACAATCCACGGTATTAAATACCTTTAATGCCGTTGACCGGGTAATAACCACGTTGTTTTCACCTACCAAAGCATTGCTGGTGTTTCCCTGAATTAACTCCAATCCGAATACATCGAAGAAATCCTTATCGGCAAACAGTAATTGAAAGTTGGGAAATTTTTGTTTCTCGTATTCCGCTGTTGTTTCCCACCCTCTGTAAATTTGTGTTGCCGATTTTATTTCCGGAACGCTTAACGGAATTTCAGTGTATGAGCTGCGTGAAGCGATTCCCAAATTTGTAACATTGCCATCTTCGGTTACAGAGTTGTAAAGTCGAAGAACATTGTTTTTTGTTTGAAAATGCTGGTCATAGCTTAGCTCGTGTTTCAGGTAAACCGACAACAGCAAAACAGTACTTAATCCGATGGCCAATCCGGGAAGGTTTACAAAAACCAACAAGGGATTTCGCCTAAACATTCTGAATATAAATCGTAAATTTTTCATGGCTTTTTAGTTGTCAGGTGCAGAGAGCAGAGAGCCTAGCGTTAACTGCTCCCCGTGCGTATGGCTCTTTGCGCCCTGCAGTTTTCTACAGCAAAATCTCGCCCATTTCTTTTTTCACCTCTTCGGTAATAATCATACCATCGAACAGGTTAACAACACGGTGGGCAAACTCCGAGTCGTGCAGCGAGTGCGTAACCATTACAATGGTTGTTCCTTCGCGATTGAGTTCAGTAAGCAGGTTCATTACTTCCAGACCGTTTTTCGAGTCGAGGTTACCTGTCGGCTCATCGGCAAGAATTAGCTTCGGATTGGCAACTACCGCACGTGCAATGGCCACACGCTGCTGCTGACCACCCGAAAGTTGTTGCGGAAAGTGCTTGGCCCGGTGGGCAATTTTCATGCGTTCGAGTACTTTTTCCACCATCTCCTTTCGCTCGCGGGCTTTTAGTTTTAGGTAAATCAGTGGAAGTTCCACATTTTCGTAAACATTCAGCTCATCAATCAGGTTAAAGCTCTGAAAAACAAAGCCGATATTTCCCTTGCGCAGCATGGTACGGTTGCGTTCTTTTAGCTGTCCAACCTCTGCGTCATCAAAGTAATATTCTCCGCCGGTTGGATTATCCAGTAAACCGATAATGTTCATTAAGGTTGATTTTCCACAACCCGAAGGTCCCATAATGGCTACAAATTCGCCTTTTTTTACGTGTAAGTTCACCTCGTTCAACGCACTGGTTTCCACCTCTTCCGTGCGAAATACTTTTGTTAGATTTTCTGTCTTTATCATCTTATGAATGTTTTGTAAATACTTAACTCGTTTTCTCTACCCTTTTGTCTGTCGACATTTTCCCTTAAAAAGGGAAAAGCTTTCTGAACTTATTTTCTGCAAAACTTATAAGAACGTTCTCCCCTCATGAGGGGAGATGCCGAAAGGCAGAGGGGTAAAGTTCTTCTCCCTCTGCGCTTACTTAAACACAATCCTGTCGTTATCACCGAACAAATCATAGCTCGAAGTAATCACTTTCTCGCCCGGTGTTAAACCTTCAAGAACTTCGTAATACTGCGGATTTTGTTTTCCGATACGGATGCTGCGTTTTTCAGCTTCCGTTTCGTTATCATTCAGCACATAAACCCATTGGCCGCCGGTACTTTGAAAGAATCCACCTTTTGGAATGAGCACCGCTTTTTCGGGTTGTCCCAACTGCAATTTTGTGTGGTATGTTTGCCCGGTGCGGATGTTATCGGGTTTGGCTCCTTCGAAGATCATGTCAATTTCAAATTGTCCTTCGCGCACCTCAGGATATACTTTTTTAACGGTAAGGCTGTAATTTTCGCCACCACGCTCGAACGATGAATTTAATCCCCGGCGCACGCGGTCGATATAATGCTCGTCGATAAGCGCGTTGATTTTAAAGTCAGTTAAAATATTTACCATCCCGATTCGCTGGCCACGGGCGATTGACTCTCCAATTTCGGCATTTAACAATCCCAGCTGACCATCGGCCGGCGCTTTAACATTCAGGTTATCCAGGCGCAGGCGGGCCATTGCCAGGTTATCGCGCATGTTATCCAGACTCTCGTCCATATTTTGCTTTTGGTTGGCACGGAAAATCGAATCCTGCTCAAACTTCAGGTAAGTTAATTCTTTTTCTTTTAGTGCCAGCTCGTAATCTTCGCGGGCAATCAGGTAATCTTCGCGGGCAATCAGGTCATCGTCATACAAGGCTTTATATTGTTTGTACTTTCGCTCGGCCTGTGTTACTTTAAGATCAATCTCCAGCTTGGCACGTTGGTTGCCAATCTGTTGCTGCTCAATGGCAATTTGCGTATTCCGCAACTCGTTGGAATGGTAGGCCATGTTCGACTCGCTGTTCATAATGGTGGTATTCAGGTCGTTATTTTTCAAGCGCAGAATCACATCACCCTTTTTCACCATCTCTCCTTCTTCAATAAAAATCTCTTCCACTTTTCCGCCTTCTTCCACATCCAGAAAAATGGTTGTAATCGGCTCTACCTGGCCAATTACGGTAATGTAATCGTTAAACTCGCCGTCGGTAACGGAGCTTATGGTCAATTTGTCCTTTTCGGCCCGAAAAACCGAACCGCTGCTTCCCATTACCACTTTAAACACAAGAAAGGCAAACGCCAATCCGCCAACAATCCAGATAATGTGTTTGGCTTTTAAGCCTTTCTTCTTTTCAATTTTTTTATCCATTCCCATGATATACCTGCTTTATAGCCCCTCCCAACCTCCCCAAAGGGGAGGAGATTGAAGCATTTCATTTGAAACTCTTTCCTATCATCAATCGTTACTCTTTTTCTCCCCCTCGGGGGAGTTAGAGGGGGCTGCCTCCCAAAAACGCTGCCCCCGGTAAAACTGCAATAGTTTCATTTTAATTTCCCACTGTGTGCGCGAGCGTAAAACCTGACTTTGCGTATTCGCTAACCGGTTTTTAGCAACGTAGTAATCGTTAATGTCGATCAGCCCCTGGTCAAATTTCTTCTCTGCAGCCCGAAAAGCCAACTCATCAACTTCGGTACGCTTTACATACTGACTGTGCTCTTTGTACAAAGCTTCCAGTTCTGTAAGGTTATTTACCATTTCGAAAAACAGTTTTTGACGTTCGTCGTCGAGGTTATTTTTGGCACGTTCCAGTTCTAGTTTGGCCTTTTTCACTTCGGAGCGATTGCCCCACCGGCTAAAAACCGGGATACTTAACGAGGCTCCCACATACTGGTTTTTGTTGTTTTTCCACTGATTGCCAAAAGGTACCGTATTTCCTAAACTATCAGTATTGGTTTCATAAAAACCCGTACTTATCGATCCGTTGGCATAAATTGATGGATATAGCGACGAACGACTTATAGCAAGTCCTTTTTCCGTAGCTTTCACGTTGGCTTCAATCGAGCGGTAATACGGCGACCAACCGGTGTATTGCTCAAAAAGCTGTCGCGGCTGCGCCACCTGCTCGCTTATTACCACCGACGATTTATCCACCAATTCCATTTCCTCTGCAGACACAAAGTTCATCAACTGCTTTAGTTTTAAAGTAGCTGTTTCCAGCGTGTTTTCAATCTGAATTTTGTTAAGTTCTTCGCGCTCCAGATTGGCGCGCATTTCCAGTAAGTCGGTTTTGGCTTTTAACCCGACTTCCACTTTCTTTTCTGTTGTTTTCAAACTTAGCTTCGAAGCTTCTACCTGCTCGTTGGCAATTCCGAGCATTCCTTTATAATAAACCACATCAAAAAAGGCCACCATCACGTCAAACGCCAAATCGTCGGTTGCATTTATACGATTGTATTCTGATGCCTGTTTTCTGAATTGCTGGTATTTTATCTGGTTTTGAATACGAAATCCATCGAAAACAGCTATGGACGACGATAATTCGAAGTTACTGGAAAAAAACTCGGTATTGATATAGTCGTTGGTATTCGGATCAGCCGAACGACCAAAACTTAAACCTGCACTGGTTGAAGCACCTATACCCGGCAACATATTACGTTTGGCCTGCTGCGCATCCTCCAGCGATAGTTTTTCAAGAATCTCGTATTCTTTTAAATTAATGTTGTTCTCAATGGCGTAAGAAATACATTGGTTCAGGCTCCATTTTTGCTGGGCCTGAACCGTATTTCCAATTATTAAATACAAAACTATTATGAGAATTATTCGTTTTTTAATCATCGTGTAAAAATTGTTTCCATTGTATGTGCCATTATAATGCCACAAACCCAAACGCCTGATTTTATGACAATTAAAAACCAAACCTTATTGAAATCGTTAAAATAATTTACAGGAATTTGTAAAATATTTTTACAGTTGATTGGAAATGATTTGGGCATGGTCTAATTTTGATCCATCAGTTCCATAATTATTTGTCATTTCGAACGTAGTGAGAAATCTGTTTCTTCAGAATCAATTGTAAGAGATTTCTCAGTCGTTCCTCCTTCGAAATGACAACAACATTGTTTACTATGCCAAAAGGAAACATCTTAATAGTTGACGACAACAAAAGTATAATCAGCACCCTGGAAATTTTGCTGGGACAGGAGTTCGATGCTGTTAAAGGAATTACAAATCCTAACCTCATTCCCAATGAACTCCGAACGGGCAACTACAATGTTGTTATTCTCGATATGAATTTTCAGGCCGGTATAAACACCGGAAACGAAGGTTTATACTGGCTCGAACAGATAAAAAAGAGCTATCCTGATATTTCGGTGGTGTTGATTACTGCCTACAGCGAAGTGGAACTGGCCGTAAAAGCACTGAAGCAGGGAGCTACCGATTTTGTACCAAAACCCTGGGATAACAGCAAACTGCTGGCTACGATAAAAGCAGCTGTTCAGCTGAATTTTTCGAAAACAGAAGTTGGTAAACTCAGGCAAAAAGAAGCCGGTTTAAAACAGGAACTCAACCGCGACCAGCGTTTTATCATTGGCTCGTCGCCACAACTTACGCAGGTAATGAACATGGTGCGCAAAGTGGCTAAAACCAATGCCAATATTCTGATTACCGGCGAAAACGGCACCGGTAAAGAACTGATTGCCCGCGAAATACACCGCCTGTCGCAGCGCCGAAACGAAGTAATGGTAAGTGTTGACATGGGCGCCATTAGCGAAACCCTTTTTGAAAGCGAACTGTTTGGCCATGTAAAAGGGGCTTTTACCGATGCCCGCGAAAACCGCGCCGGTAAATTTGAAACCGCTCACAAGGGCACTCTTTTTCTCGACGAAATCGGGAACCTTTCCTTCCATTTACAAGCCAAATTACTGGCTGCCATTCAAAACCGCGAGTTTATGCGCCTGGGCTCCGACAAGCCTATTCCTGTGGATATCCGATTGGTTTGTGCCACCAACAAAAAACTCGAAAATATGGTGGTCGAAGGTTTGTTTCGCGAAGATTTGCTGTACCGTATCAACACCATCCAGATCGAGGTTCCGCCGCTGCGCGAAAGAGGAAACGACATTATTGTTTTGGCCGATTTCTTTTTGAAAAAATTTGCTACCAAATACGAAAAACACGGATTAAAAATTAACCAGTCTGCCCAGGACAAACTGCTAAAATACACCTGGCCCGGAAATATTCGTGAGCTGCAACACACCATCGAAAAAGCAGTTATTTTAAGCGATTCGATGGTTTTAAAACCCGAAGACTTTTTCTTTAAACAGGTATTTGCTTCGAAGTTTGAAGACGAACATCTGACCATTGACGAAATGGAAAAACGCATGATTCTTTCGGCCATCGATAAAAATGCCGGAAACATGAGTATGGCTGCCGAGAAGCTCGGAATTACACGCCAAACGCTGTATAACAAAATTAAAAAATACGGGCTATGATTAGTAAGAGTATCTATGTGAATATCCTTATCCGGGTTCTGCTATTACTAGCCGGTTCCCTGTTCTTAGGATGGCTAATCTTCCACCGGCAAGCTTATGTTTTTGCCATCATTCCCTCGCTGTTTATTTTGGGAGTTACCATAAATCTCATCTATTTCCTGAACCGCATCAACCGGCGAATATTTTACTTTTTTGATGCGATAAAAAACGAAGATTCAACACTTCGGTTCCCCAATAATGTTAACAACAAAGTTATAAACGACCTGAACCAAAGCCTGCAAAAAGTAAACGCACAAATTCAGCAAATCTACCTCGAAAACCGGAAGCAGGAACAGTATTTCCAGGCCCTGCTTGAACACGCTGCCACCGGAATGTTCACCTTCAACGAGAAAGGATTTATTCTGCATTCAAACAACCTGGCCAGGCAACTTTTCGATATGGATGTGCTTACACACATCAACCAGCTGGACCGAATAGATCCGAAACTTTATCAGACCATAAAAGAAATTCAGCCAACGGAACAACGCCTTGTTACACTGCACCTGAAAAGCGGTGTTATTCAGCTGCTCATCAAGTCAAATTCATTTATTTCCGAAAACAATTCGTTGATGTTGATTTCGGTCCACGACATAAAAAACCAGCTGGATGAAAAAGAGCTGGAATCGTGGCGTAAATTGATACGTGTGATGATGCATGAGATTATGAACTCGATCACTCCTGTTACCTCATTGTCAGAAAGTCTGGCCGGTTACTTTTACAAAAACGGAGCAATGGTTTCGCCTGAAGATATTACTGTGAAAACGATAGAAACCACTATTCGCGGCCTGGAGGTTATACGCGAACAAGGCAAGGGACTGATTAATTTTGTGGAATCGTACCGGAAAATTACACGGCTTCCGGCTCCGGAAAAGAAAGTCTTTCAGGTGAAGAACCTGATCGATCACATCCGCATTCTCTCCTCTTCGTTTGAAAATGCCGGTCGCATTGAGTTTTCGTGTAATGTTACACCTTCTGAACTGGAATTACATGCCGACGAAAAGCAGATTTCACAAGTATTAATCAACCTCGTAAAAAATGCCTGTCAGGCCAATGAAGGCAATGAGAATGCAAAAATCCAGATTGAAGCAACAGTAAACGAAGCAGGCCGTGCTACCATTTCGGTTACCGACAACGGCCCGGGCATTTCGGACGAGCTGATGGACAAGATTTTTATTCCCTTTTTTACCACAAAAGACAATGGCTCGGGAATCGGGCTCAGCATTTCAAGGCAAATTATGCAATTGCATGGCGGCAGCCTGAAAATGAGTTCAGTTCCCGAAAAATATACCTCGGCGGTTCTGGAATTTTAAGCCCGAAATCCTTTTTATACCAAATTGACCACAAAATGCCGCATATAAATTTGTTATTTTCCGTTTCTACTGTGTTGAAAAATTTTAACGTAGCTCGGCTATGCTAAAATTTTTCGCCTTGTACAAACGGAAAATAACCGGCATATCCAATACGGCATTTTATAATCAAATTGGTATTATTTTTTGCTGATAATGCGGTCGCCCGAAAATTTACCGCTTCCCGACAGCAGCAAAACAACATAGCCTACCAGGTAAAGCAAGGCCATTTCTTTGCGACCAAACGGATCGGCACCATGAACAATAAAAGCTGCAACAGCCATGGTTACGATTGATGGAATAGCAGCCAGGCGGGTTCCTAAACCAAGTACGATGAGAATGGAACAGACAACCTCGGCAAAAACTGTAAGTACCAGCGAAACTTCGGGGCCTAATCCAATCGGATCGCCAAATTGCATTTCGCCGGCTAAAAGGCGCTGTAGTTTCGGAAATCCGTGGGTTAGCATAAAACCTCCTGTTGCCAAACGCAATAGCAACAGCGATAAATCAACACTCGTATTGTTTAATTTTGTTTGAAACAACTTCTTCATAGCTTCTGAATTTTATTTAACATCAAACAGCCACCTTCTGAAATTGTTGAATCACTTTCCGAAATTATAAATAAAAAGCCCGATAACCATAAGGCTACCAGGCTTTCCAACTCAATATATATCAACGTCTTCTAATCGATTTTCGAAAGCCAAACATCCATTTTATTGGCTCCACGGTTATTCCAAACGAAATATGGAATGGCCGTAAATGTTTCGGCTTTTGTCCTTCCCGATGCTTTAACCACCTCAACACCTGCCAGCAAATCAGCGTCATAATTGCTTTCAAATTGTGTTTCTGCCGATACCTTAATCGATCCAATTTCAGGATTATCCTTTTCTTCCACACAATATACAATCGGGCCTCTTTCAAGAGCCACTTTTCCTTTGTCGGCTTCAACAAGCTCGCTGGCTTTTACCGTGCGCACCTGCATTGGCAAACTCAATTCCACCTCATCGCCAGTGTTCCACTCACGATCTAAAACAGCATAACCCTGTTCCGTTTCGTAGCTTACCTTTTCGCCGTTCACTAAAATTTCTGGTTTTGCGGCCGGAGCATTTGTGTAACTATACAAATCGCCCGGCAGCGGCTGGTTTTGTGCCCATCCCGGAATACGAACACGCACTGCAAACTGTGATGCTTTTTCAGGCGTTACAGAGATTTTCACCTTTCCATCCCATGGATATTTTGTCTCCTGATCAATTTTCACTTCTGAACCGGCCATTTTTACTGAAGTGCTGCTCTGAACGAACAGGTTCACGTAAATATCGTTGTCCTTTTGCGCGTAAATATATCCCGGTACCGACGGCATAAAACGACACATATTTGAAGGACAGCAGGAACAATCGAACCACGGCTCGCGGGTAAGACTTCCACCGCTGTTGAAATGATAATGCATATCGCACGACAGTGGATTTGGGTAGAAGAAATTTGTTCCGTCGAGTGCCACTCCCGAAATCACTCCGTTGTACAAACTCCGCTCAAGCACATCGATATATTTCGAGTCGCCATGCAGCAAAAACATGCGGTAATTCCAGTATACATTTGCAATGGCAGCACAGGTTTCGTTATAAGCCGTAAGGTTTGGCAATTCGTAGTTTTCACCAAAAGCTTCACCATCGTGTTTCGCGCCAACTCCTCCGGTGATATAAATCTTTTTATTCACCACATTGTTCCAAAGCTGATCAACCGCGTTTGAGTAAGCGGCATCTTTGTAAAGAGCGGCAATATCGGTCATTCCAGCGTACATATAAACTGCACGCACCGCATGTCCAACTGCTTCATCCTGTTCAACAACCGGCACATGATCCTGATTATATGGCCCCCAAAGTTCGCGTTTGGTGCTATCTCCCCTAAAATCGAGAAAATGCCTGGCCAGATCAAGGTATTCCTTTTTATCGGTAATCTGATAAAGCTTGATCAGGCCGGTTTCAACAATTTGATGGCCCGGCACCTGCGGATTTTTATCGGCTCCGAAAACAGCAACCAGCAAATCGGCATTTTTTGTGGCAATATCCAGGAAGTTCGTTTTTCCGGTTGCATGGTAATGAGCTGCAGCAGCTTCATACATGTGGCCGGCATTGTAAAGCTCATGACTCCAGGCCAGTCCTTCCCAACGCTCTCCCGGAGGGCACCATTCGGCCGGCGAATGGGTCGGGTCAATTGTTTTCCAGGTAGTGAGGTACCCGTCTTCCTCCTGACCGATACCAATGATTTCAATCAGCGAATCAACGTAGGCATCCAGTTTCGGATCCGGAATGGTGGTCATTGAATATGAAGCACCTTCAATAATTTTATACACATCGGTATCGTCGAAGGGCATATCTCCGCGCACAGTGCCTTCCATTTTGCCGCCGGCAATCAGGAAATTTTCGAGCCTTCCGGTCTCTTCACATTTCTGAAAAGACGCCGGAATAGTTGCTTTCCGATTGGTTTCAATCTTTGGCAACCAAAAAATATCATTCACCTGAACATCGCTAAACGACACCCCGTTTATGGGATATTCTGCGTGTTCCGGTTTTGCTTCTTTTGGCTGGGTTGAACAACTCAACAAAAAAAGTGAGGCTATAATTGCCACAGAAAAAGTTAGTCTCATGGTTTATTTATTGATTTTTAATTCGTATCACTGAAAATGAATAAGCCGGAAGTGTATAATCAAATTTTTCAGCAACGCTTATTATGCTTTCATCCGGTTTTGCTGTTTTAGAATCCGGGTTGCCTTTTAAAACAGATAATACAGCTTCTGAATCTGAAACTTCAAAGGCAGAAAGATCGATTTTTGCGGCTACTTCAGCCGGAAGCAAATTCACCAGTTTTACGATAATATCGTTGGTTTTGCTGTCCTTCACTACCGAAATGGCAACGCGTTTTCTAACGGCTTCGCTGTTATCCGAAAGTTTTACTTCAGAAGGAATATACGAATCGCCGGCGTTGTTGCCGTAAAGTTTCTGCACGTAATAGCCCACGGTTGGATGCACTTCCTCGTTGTTGAAATAAATCAGATCAGGATTCCACTGCGTAAAACCTTCTTTGGCCAGCAGCGGTGCATATGTAGTCATGGTAACCACATCGGCATTTCGTTCAACAGCGGTTAAATACAAGGCTTCTGAAAGTGCTGTTTCAATATTGTTCGGGCGTCCCGGCAAGTGAGCTGCATATTCTCCGAGGTAAACTTTTGATTTGCTGCGGTCGTAACGATCGTAATAATCCTGGTTGTGAATAAACCAACCCGGCGGCTGATAGTAATGCTCGTCAACCATCGGAACTTCAAGTTTTGTAGCCAGCTCCCAGCCTTCTTCATAATCGGTGCCGGTATAAAACGGGCCAACTGTCCCGATTACCGTAATCTCAGGATATTGCTCGCGCACGGCATTGTAAATCATCGTAAAACGCTCTTCAAAAACATCGGTAATCAGGTCTTCGTTTCCAATGCCAATGTATTTCAGGTTGAAAGGCTCCGGGTGTCCGGCTTCGGCGCGTATTTTTCCCCATTTGGTGTTTTTATCGCCGTTTGCCCACTCAATCAAATCGAGCACTTCCTGCACATAAGCATCCATTTCGCACATGGGAATTCCGCCCTGTTGACCATGACCTCCACACGACGAGTTCTGACAAGGTACACCAGCTGCTAAAACCGGTACCGGCTCCGCATCAATATCTTCGCAAAACTGGAAATACTCGTAATAACCCAATCCGGCGGTTTGATGGTAGTTCCAGATGTTTCGTTGCGGAACACGCGCTTCCAGTGGCCCCACCGTGTTGTTCCAGTGGTAAATATTTTCCAGTCCATCGCCATGCGCCACACAACCTCCGGGGAAACGCACAAAGCGGGGTTTCATATCGGCGATTACCTGAGCCAGATCAGCACGTAAACCATTTTTGCGGTTTTTGAATGTATTCTCAGGGAAAAGAGAAATCATATCCAGAGCCACCTTCCCGGCTTCCTGAGGAATGACTTGCAACTTTGCTTTTGCGGTGGTCTTTGTTGCTGTTAATTGCGCTTCCAGCTTTTTCCAATTGCCGGAAAATGCTTTTGTTTTTACCTCCGTCAGCACTTCGCCGTTTTCATCAACCAGTGCTACACGCAAATTATTTTTTGCACCGTTCAGCATTTTGGCAAAAACCGAGAAGTTGTACTTTTCGCCCTGCTTAAGCGATATGCCGTTAAAGCCTTCGTTTACCAACGCAACACCCGGCTTTTCAATATCGAGCACTGCAAAATGTTTGTTGTTTTTATGAATTGGCGCAACGGTATCGATGGCAAAGCTTGCTTCGTCGTCCGATAAACTCCAGGCTTTTTTAGCAGTCCATGTCATATCGCTTCCTTTTCGATCGGAAAGCTGATATTCAAAACCACGGTTTTGCACCAACTCGGCATACAAACCTCCATCGGCAGCGTAATTAATGTCTTCGAAAAATATCCCGATCAACATGTCGCTGATGGTTTTGCTGTTTTCAGGAAGAACCGAAATTTCTGCGTCAACAGTTTTTAAGTTCTTAAAACGTTCAGCATCCAGCGATGTATTGTCGGCCCGTTGCTGCTCGTGAAAACGGCTCCATTCGTTCCATTTAATCAGGGCATCAATTTCATTCCACGACAATTTGTTAATCACTCCGGTTTGCACTTCACCATCTACAAGAACCGTTTCGCGCAAATTCAGCCGATCAGCTTTTGTAGCTTCTTCTGTTGCCGAATAAGTTTTGAAATCGTTTGTAGTGGTCTTAAAGATCTTTTCGCTGCCGTTGTTTTCGTTCATCCAGGTAATTGTGTACTCCTTGTTTTGCTCATCGAAAGCAACTTCAATGTTGGCTACATTTCCGGCTTCGACTACTTCGGGGTACGACTGGCGTTTCCAGTTGTACAAGTCGGTTGAAGCGGCGTGTGCAAACTGTTGAATGTCATCGTTCAATGTCCACAGGCAGTGCCACAAACCATTATTATCCTGAAACAAAAACGGATTGAACATTTTCTTTTGCGATCCCCAGCTGCCAAAATCGCTTGCCAGAAACCGGAATTCGGGGCCGATGGCATGCCAGTTTTCACGATCGACACTCCAGGCAAAATTCAGGCCGGCAGTGTTGTTGTTATTTCCGCAGGTGTACGAAAATACATAGGCTGAATCGGGCTCGTTGGCGCGTAACGAAACGGTGGCCAGAAACAGCAAAAAAAAGGTTATAATGTTGATCTTCATAATTAATATTTTTCAATAAGCTGATAATTATTGAATTTCGTTTTTCGTGAGCAACCGCACTTCGATTAGCTGCATACTCGCATTCTTGTCGGAAGCCTGCACCTTAAATACCAGTTCTTGTTTAGCAACTTCGCTATCGGGTATCGGGATTATTTTTTCCAGAATCGCATCTTCATCCCCGTTATTCAGCTTTATGGTACCTGCAGGTTTGTTGTTCACCAGAATTTCGGCCGAACGCGGATAAGCTGAATCAAAATATTTAAGGTGTAAAAAACGACCTTTCTTATCCTGATTTTTCAGGTTGTAGCTAAAGAAATCGCTTGTTTCGCGGTAATGGTAATCATTAGCGTAACCGGTTCTTGATCGTTCAAATTTCACGAAGTGATCCGATTCGGGCTGCTGCTCGCCTGATTCAACTTTGTCAACAGTAATGGCATCTAATGCAATCCGGGCTTTTTCTTCTTCCTCAACCTGGCGAATCATATCGTTCAATTGTTCATCCGTTGCCTGCGACCAGTAGATGTTATAACGCGACTCGTGTATACGGTAGAACGGCAGCAGTTCCAGTCCATTTTCATATTTTTCAGGATATAAACCGCTTAGTTTGAATGCCAGCTTATCGCTGTCCTTTTTATCCAGCATCGACGGCAAATTATCAGCCGGTGCCACAATTACCGGCCTATCTTTCAGCGGAATCATTTTACCATGTGCCACGTGTCCCATTCGGCTTGCATCGGCATATAATCCCTTCAAATCTTCGGTGCCGGTTTTTGCTGCCAACACTATCGGTCCGTAATTGAACGCATAATTATTACTGCCGTCTTCCAACTGTTCCGTCGTAATTTTCATGGGTAAAACCAGCTCTACTTTATCGCCTTTTTCCCATTCGCGGTTAACAACAGCATATCCATTTTCCGACACCTGATATTTTGTTTCGCTTCCATTCACCAACACTTTCAAAGCACCCTCTTCAACCCACGACGGGTAACGCAGGTGCAATTCAAATTCCGTTTTTTCGCCCGGATTGATAGTTAGAAAAACCTTGTCCTCATCAGGGAACTTGGTTTCCAAAACAACCTCTGTGTTTTTTGCTTCCCAGTTCAGTACCGACGGAATGAACAGGTTTACATAAAGCGACTTATCGGTGTATGCATAAATCATTTCGCCATATTTTCCCGGATTTTCGATGCCCGACCCCACACAACACCAAAAACTGGTTTCGGGTTGCGAATACACGCGGTAATGGTTGGGGCGCATGGGCGTAAAATAAACCAGGCCGCCGTTGTCGGGGTTAAGCGAGGCTAAAATATGGTTATAAAGAGTTTTCTCGTAATAGTCGATAAACTTGCTGTTGTTGCCAAAAGTAGGGTACAGCATTTTGGTCAGTTTCAGCATATTGTACGAATTGCAGGTTTCAGGCCCTTCAACCGATGAAATCATTTCCGAGAAATCGTGTTTTGGGTGAAAGTGCTCGCGAACGCTGTTTCCGCCAATCGCCACACTGCGGCCATTTACCACTTCATCCCAAAAATACAGGGCTGCATCCGACCAGGCCGAATCGCCACCCAGTTCGGCAATGCGCTGGTAACCGATAACTTTTGGAATTTGCGTGTTGGCATGTTTCCCGTTCAACTCATCGTGATGCCCGATTAAAGGATCAAGAATTTCGTGATGCGAAAACCGTTTGGCCAGCACGAGGTATTTCTCGTCGCCGGTAATTTCAGCTACATCGGCAAAGGTTTCATTCAATCCGCCGTGCTCACTTCTCAGCATGTCCTGAATTTGCTCATCGCTTAAGCCGGATACCAAATCCAGCATCCAGTCGGTCATGGCAATCAGCATTTGTTTTGCCGTTTCGTTGTGGGCGTACAACCACGCATCGCGCAAGCCGGCGTAAGTTTTATGAATGTTATACAGCGGCACCCATTTGCCATTCAGGCTGAAACCTCCGGCACGGATATCGCCAACTTTTATCTCATCCCATGCAGTTTGTCCGCCGGGAACGCCGCCAATGTAACCGTTTCCGTTGGCATCCTGGCAACGTTTTAGTTCGGAAATCATGTCGTCGAGTCTTTCCTTCATTTCCGTATTGCCGGTTGAGGCGTACATCAGCGACAACGCCGTAAGGTAGTGCCCGCCAATGTGCCCGTCGAGGCCTGTGTTCTCCCAATTAGGGTAACTTTCTGCCTTGGTTTCCAAGCCGGCTTCGCGCAAAAACGGAGCTAATAAACGATCGGGGTCAAGCGCCATAAGGTAAGCAATGTCTTGCAGTTGTGCGTTTTTAAATTCACTATCCAGCAGTTTTACATCGCTAAGATTAAAATACTGCGCCGTCGAATTATCAACTTTTTTAACACATGAACTAAGGATGAAAACCAACGTAAAAATTAATGTTATATACTTCATGAGACCGGAGATTATAGGTTAATTTTTAACAATACACTCTCGTGTGCCGAAAGACTTTTATCAATGGAACCGGAGAACGTTCCAAGGTCTTCTCCCGTCCACATGTTATTTGCCGAACATTCACCATCGATACCCAGTTCGGATAGTTCAACACCTACATTTAAAGGCTCTTCGCCATCAGAGATATTGAACAGTGCGAGGTAAATTTCTCCGGTATCCGGATTTTTTGATGTGATCGCCACTTTATTTTCATCCTGGAAAAGTTGTTTAACACCGGTGCTTTTGCGATGCATTTTCAGCACTTCTTCGTTGGTTAACAACGACAGCGTAAAATCGTCGTTACTAGGCAAGTCGCCGCCAAACATTAGTGGCGATTTAAAAATGGTAAACAGCGTCATTAACGAATATTGCTCATTTGGTGTAAGACGCGTCATGCGGTCTTCGCCACGTTCGCCACGAATTGAGATACGTCCGAGCGGAATCATATCGCAATCGGGCCAGGTGCCGGGCGCAATGTGCGGATACCATTGTTCGGCTACTTTTATCAGGTTGGCGAAATGGTGCCAGGTATCCCAAACATCATCAACCATGCGCCACATATTGGCATGTTCTTTTACGTGGTCGGCAGCCGTAATTGGCGTTGCGCCAGGCGATGTACTCAGTACGATCGGGCGGCCACAATTATCGATGGCGTTACGGATTAGTTCGATTTCCCCCTGATGATATGGTCGTGACAAATCGTCGATTTTAATAAAATCAACGCCCCAACCTGCGTACATATTCATAATCGAATTGTAATATTCCTGCGCACCGGGTTTGTCGGCAACAATGGTATAATTATCACGCAACCAGGGGCACTGCAATTCAGTGGAGTAAATCTGATCGGCAGTAATTCCGTCGGTTCCCAGAATCGGCAATTTGTTTTCGACCGCCACTTTCGGAATACCGCGCATAATGTGGATACCAAATTTCAATCCTTTGCCGTGCACATAGTCGGCCAGCTCTTTAAAACCTTTTCCATCCGCAGCCGAAGGGAAACGGTTTACAGCAGGTTGGTAACGGCCGTATTCGTCGATTACATAACGCGGATCGGTTTGGTTGTAACCGCCGGCTTTGTCGTTTTCAACAAACCAACGGATATCAACAACAATGTATTCCCAACCGTGTCCCTTAAGATTTTCGGCCATGTAATCGGCATTGGCCTTTACCTCGTGTTCCTCAACGGTTGGCCCGTAGCAGTCCCAGCTGTTCCAGCCCATGGGTGGCGTTTCGGCCCAGGTTTTAAACTCGCCTTTGGCAAACGGCTCGGGTTGTTTCTGATTGTTACATGCAAAAAGTGCAAAGAGAATTGCAACAGATAGTAGTTTAAAGTTCTTCATATTTTTATTGAATTTATTGACAATGCAAATGCCAGTACATTAACAAAAGTAAAATAAACTCTTATTTTTATCAGTCGCTTTTATGCCAAATTATGTGGACAAATCGGTAAAAGTCTTGCATATAGTTGTTACAACAACATGTATGCTCCCCCAATCTTCCACACGATAGTCGTTCGCAGCAAGGAGATCACGATAATCTTATGCCAGAGAACGTCACTCATCCATCAGCGAACAAACCTCTTTAATCAGCGTGTTACAACCAGACAAAAGATGAACATTAACTGATGATTTTTTTCGTTCATCTTCTGCCAGTGAAAGCTTATCTTATACATTTACACGTCTGCCGGGAAGCAGATGATTGTTTTCTGTTCGAAGAGCAAAGCCCTTGCTCATTTAAATATATCTGTACTCTTTCGTTTTTTTACAAACCTGAATCATTATATGTATTCGTTTCGCTCATCGCCAAACTTTAGTAATTTAGCCTTATCAACGAGTAATAACGTTAAACAACCAGCTAAAATTAATTACAACCATGAATAAAACTAAATCGAACTCAAAAGCAGGATTAAAGTGTATTATGCTGTTCATTGCACTTTTCCTGAGTTTTAACCTGTTTGCACAAGTTGCGCCAAATCCGTTTGCAAAAGCGCCCGAGCCAGAAGCAACGGTAAGCTATACTAATCCTGTCCTTCCCGGTTTTTACTCCGACCCGAGTGTTTGCCGTGTTGGCGACGACTACTACCTCATTACCAGCACTTTTGAATATTTTCCGGGAGTTCCCATTTTCCATAGTAAAGACCTGGTTAACTGGCAACAGATCGGTCATTGTATTCACCGGAAAGAACAAATTCCGAACGGGCTGAACATTTTTGCAGCAACGCTGCGTTACCACGACGGAACTTTTTATATGATTACAACCAACATTACCGGCGGAGGAAACTTTTTTGTAACTGCAACAAATCCTGCCGGTCCGTGGTCGGATCCAATTTGGGTTGATGTTCCCGGAATTGATCCCGACCTGTTTTGGGACGAAGATGGAAAAGCCTACATTATTAGTTCGCCATTTATTTTGTATGAAGTTGACTTAAAAACCGGAAAATTATCGGAGGGTAAAAAAGTATGGAACGGCACCGGCGGCCGTTATGCTGAAGGACCACACATTTACAAAAAAGACGGTTGGTACTACTTGATGGCAGCAGAAGGCGGAACCGAAGAGGCACACTCTGAAACCATTGCCCGCAGTAACAGCATTTGGGGGCCATACATCGATAATCCGGCCAATCCGATTTTAACACACTGCAACGCTGCCGGCCAGGGAAAACCGATACAGGGAATTGGCCATGCCGATATCATTCAGGCACACGACAATTCGTGATGGATCGTTTTCCATGGTTACCGCAATATTTCGGATAAAACGCACCACATTTTAGGGCGCGAAACCTGTTTGGCACCGGTAAGCTGGCCCAAAAACGGCTGGCCTGTGGTAAACGGAAACGGAACGGTTGACATTGATATGACCTGCCCTACCCTGCCCTTAAAACCGCTTCCCGAACCTCCTGCTAAAGTGGAGTTTGATAACGAAAAACTCGGTTTAGACTGGAACTATATTCAGGCGCCCGTAGAAAATAACTTTTCACTAACGGAACGAAAAGGATTCCTGCGATTAAAAGGAGCTGCTGAAACCATCAGTACCAACAAAGCGTCAACCTTTGTGGGACGCCGGCTAAAAGACCATTATTTTACAGCCACCACTCAGCTTGATTTCGACCCGAAAAATGAGAATGAAGAGGCCGGGTTGATTTTGCTAAACAACGGTTCGCACTTCGATATACTGGTGAGTAAAAAAGGAAACGACCGTATTCTCACCGTAAAATTGCAATTCGGACAAACCGTTTATACCTCGAAAGCATATACGCTAAAACCGGGTTCGGTGAAACTGCGGGTTAACGGCGATAAAACCACTTTTACCTTTTCGTTTGCACAGGGCAACGACGAATTTACACCCGTTGAAACCGCCGATGCGAAGTTTCTGGCAACCGAAACAGTGGGCTTTTTTACCGGTATTTATGTTGGATTGTATGCCACCGGAAATGGCAAAACTTCGGAAGCTGACGCCGATTTCGACTGGATGGAATACCTGAAGAATTAGTTGAAACTTATATGTAATATGGTAATTTACATAAAAGCAAACACAAACATTAGCTTGCAGAAAATGCCTAACATAAAATTTTTGTGGCTAATTTTAACAACTCTAAAAAATTTAATAACAGTATGAAACGAGCATGTAAACTATTCACACCCAAGAGGATGACTAAAATAAATGCGAGTTCCATACGATACCTTAGTAACAAACAATTTTAATCGTATGAAAAGAACACTTTTTCTTAAGGTAATGATATTGATGATTGTGGCTACCGGCGCAATACTCAATACCCAAGCGGCCAAAGTTCAACACTTAACAACTCACAGTCAGTCGATGGATAAAGACATAGAAACTGTGGTAATTACTCCGGAAGGTTATTCCGAAAACAATTCCTACCCGGTTCTTTACCTGCTTCACGGCTATAGTGGCAATCAAAACGACTGGATAAACAACGTACCTGAAATTAAAAACTATGCCGATTTGTATCAGTTTATTATCGTTTGCCCTGATGGCGCTTTTTCGAGCTGGTATTTTGATAGCCCGATTGACAACAGCATAAAATACGAAACCTATGTAGCGCATGAATTGGTTGATTGGGTGGACAATTCGTTTAGCACCATTGCCTCACGCGAAGGACGTGCCATTACCGGACTAAGTATGGGTGGACACGGTGCCTTGTATCTGGCTTTCAGAAACCAGGATGTTTACGGTGCTGCTGGCAGTTTAAGCGGCGGAGTTGATATCCGGCCGTTTCCCAATAACTGGGATATTTCGAAACGACTGGGCACTTATGCTGAAAACAAGGGAAATTGGGAAGAAAACACAGTCATCAACCTGGTTTATAAACTAACGCCCGGAGCGCTTGAAATTGCCATTGATTGTGGTGTAGGCGACTTCTTTTACGGCGTTAACTGCAACTTACACGAAAAACTTCTTGAGCGAAATATTCCGCACGATTTTACCACACGCCCCGGAGGACACACCTGGGAATACTGGAAAAATGCGATTGCTTTTCAAAGTGTATTCTTTCACCACTTTTTTGAAAAAGGAAAGGAAGACTAAAACGGATAAAACAGCAATTAAGAAGCCTGATACTCATTTTGAATATCAGGCTTTTTGATACTCGGACGGGAATCGAATTACGCCCATAATGCACTCATAATCTACATGTTATTTCAACACAAATAGTGAGGTCTCGTTTTTGTCTCTCACTGGTTCATTTTCAATATTTTATAGCCTAAAAATACGAAAATGTAACCCCTTATTCAAATGTTGATTAATTCCCACGGATGTAGATGAAGAATATCTTTATAGTTCGAATATTTCATATCATCAAGAGAAACAACATACTTTTCATAGTTATCTTTTATCTGTAAAAGGTTGCCAAATTCCCTGTTTATAACATTTTCGTTGTTTAATAAATAGCATACCTGAATATTGAACCATCCAATTTTCGTGGACGGACACCTTTGTTAAATTGCCTCATATTTTATTACCATTTTTTAGACCAACGGGATGCTAAACTTGGGTTTTGGTCTGCCCAAAACATAAACTTGCTATCCTACCTCGAAAGGGTCTTTTTATGGAAATAAAGTTAGGTAACAGAACAGAGAAAGAAAACAGCAAACAAGCTCAATTTCAACCAAATAAAATAAATCTTGCTATTTTTTAAATAACAATAATAAATTCGATTTTGTGCAATAAAATATCATGAAGTCTTCTCAATTTTACGCAATTATTAACACGACAGAAGTGCTGAAAACAGAAGCCTTTTACTCATTTTATCAATTAAATTGTTTAAAACTCCAAATTACATTGTATACATAAAAACACTAAACTTGTTTTGGATTATTGGTTTATCGTGTAGCAACGCTATCCGGTATGAAAAGGGAATCCTGTTAAAATCAGGAGCTGTACCCGCAGCTGTAAGTCCATAAATGTGTTTTTGAAAATCTTTTGCCACTGTTCGCCAATTGACGGATGGGAAGGCTTCAGAAACAGGACAAGCCAGAAGACCTGCCAAAATCATTTTTAATAATTAGGCTTTCGGGAGTTGAAGTCTGGTTCGTAAGTAAAATAATTTTCTCGTTTCGTACCATCAGCAGATAATTGTTTTGAATGCGCACCTCTTGGCTTCCGGTTAGATTTTTTAATCATAAAATACGAGCAAAACAGCATATTAAAAACAAAAAAACAATAGTATGAGTAGTACGCAAATCTCAATCGTAAAAAGAGACGGAAAGCGGGTTCCGTTTTCTATGAATAAAATTAAAAATGCAATCAGGAAAGCTTTTCTTTCTGTAGGAAGTTTTGCAAGCGACGATGACCTTACCAACATTCTGCACCGGGTAAATATTCAGGAAGATATGAATGTTGAAGAAGTTCAAAACCAGGTGGAGCGTTCGTTAATGGCCGAAAACTATTTTGCCGTGGCTAAATCATACATGCTCTACCGCCAGAAACATTCTGAAGACAGGGAAACCCGTGATCGTATTAAATTTCTGATTGAATATTGTGCTGCCGGAAATGCTGCCAGTGGAAGTAAATTTGATGCCAATGCCAATGTCGATAAAAAAAACATTGCCACACTAATTGGAGAGCTTCCGAAAGGAAATTTTATCCGTTTAAACCGCCGATTGCTCACCGACCGCCTTTCGGATATGTTTGGGAAAGAGTTATCGAATAAATACCTTAATTTTTTAAGTCAACATTACATCTATAAAAACGACGAAACCAGCCTGGCTCCCTATTGCGCCAGCATTACCATGTACCCCTGGTTGTTGGATGGCACCTCGAAAATTGGCGGAAATTCAACTGCACCAACCAACTTAAAATCGTTTTGTGGTGGTTTTATCAACATGGTATTTATCGTTTCAAGTATGTTGAGCGGTGCTTGTGCAACACCCGAGTTTTTAATGTACATGAACTATTTTGTGGCAAAAGAATATGGCAACGATTACCACAAACGCAGCCACGAAACCGCTGATTTATCGGCAAGGAAACGCTCGATTGATAAAGTGATTACTGATTGTTTCGAGCAAATTGTTTATTCGCTTAATCAACCAACCGGAGCGCGAAATTTCCAGGCAGTATTCTGGAACATTGCCTATTACGATAAGTATTATTTTGAAAGTTTGTTTGGCGAATTTGTTTTCCCCGACGGAAGTAAACCTGAATGGGATTCGTTAAACTGGTTACAAAAACGTTTTATGCTTTGGTTTAACCAGGAGCGCACGAAAACCATGCTGACTTTCCCGGTAGAAACAATGGCAATGCTTACAGAAAACGGCGATACAAAAGATGAAGAATATGGCGAATTCACAGCAAAAATGTATGCCGATGGTCATTCGTTTTTCACCTATTTAAGCGATAATGCCGACAGTTTAAGTTCGTGCTGCCGTTTACGTAACGAAATTCAGGACAATGGTTTTAGTTACACACTGGGAGCAGGTGGCGTTTCAACCGGCTCGAAAAGTGTATTAACAATTAACCTGAACCGTTGCGTACAACAAGCTAAAAAGGAACGAATTCCTTACATTAATTTCCTTGAAGAAGTGGTTGACCTGGTACACAAAGTACAATTGGGCTACAACGAAAATTTAAAAGAACTACAGGAAAAAGGCATGCTTCCGCTGTTTGATGCCGGTTATATAAACATGGGGCGCCAGTACCTTACCATTGGTGTAAACGGCCTGGTTGAAGCCGCAGAATTCCTTGGAATTGAAATAAACGACAATCCTGATTACGCAGCATTTACCAGCGAAGTACTTGGTTTAATTGAAACATACAATAAAAAATACCGCACAAAAGACACCTTGTTCAATTGCGAAATGATTCCGGCCGAAAACGTGGGCGTAAAACATGCAAAATGGGATCGTGAAGATGGTTATTTTGTTCCGCGAGATTGTTACAACAGCTATTTCTATGTTGTAGAAGACGAGTCATTGAATGTAATTGATAGATTCAAGGTTCACGGGAAAAAATACATCGAACACCTAACCGGGGGCTCTGCATTACATATGAATTTAGAGGAACATTTAAGTGCTGCTCAATACCGCCAGTTAATTCGGGTAGCTGCCAAAGAAGGTTGCAATTATTTCACCTTTAATATTCCGAATACCATTTGCAATGAATGTGGCCATATCGACAAGCGGTATCTAAAAGAATGCCCAAATTGTAAGACTGAAAATATCGACTATTTAACCCGTATTATTGGTTACATGAAAAGAGTGAGCAGCTTCTCTGATGCACGCCAGAAAGAAGCTGCAAAACGCTATTACGCTCAAAAAAATAAGGAAGAAAAAGTGGAAGAATATGCTTAAATATTACAACTACAATATCGTTTTTCAGGAAATTCCGAACGAAGTTACACTGGCAGTAAATATTACCAATTGCCCGAATCGGTGTAAAGGCTGCCACAGTCCGCATTTGCAGAAAGATATTGGCGAAGAACTGAACGAAGTGCAAATCGTTTCCTTGATGGAAAAATACGCCTCATCTATCACCTGTTTTTGTTTTATGGGCGGAGATGGCGATCCTCAAAGAGTAGCAGAATTGGCTAATTTTATACGCCTTCATTACCCGGAAACTAAAACTGCGTGGTACTCGGGTTGTGCCAGGTTACCCGAAGCTTTTGACAGCACTAACTTTCAGTACATAAAACTGGGCGGATACGTAGAAAATTTAGGTAACTTAAAAAGCGATACAACTAACCAGCATTTATTCGAAATTCAGCAAGATGGTTTTATGAAAGATGTGAGTTATTTATTTCATTAAAAAACAAACAAACGAAAGGCTATACACAAGTTTACACCGGGAACGGAAAAGGCAAAACAACGGCTGCTTTTGGCCTGGCATTAAGAGCAGTTGGTGCCGGTAAAAAAGTATTCTTTGCCCAGTTTGTAAAAAGAAAAATCTATGCTGAAATTGAAGCTGTGAACAAGTTTCTGCCCGATATTACCATTAAACAATATGGCCTGGGGTGTTTTATTGTGAAAAATCCAACACAAAAAGATATAGACGCGGCACAAAAAGGTTTGGCAGAGGTCACAGAAATTATTCAATCGGGGCAATACGATGTGGTAATTCTCGACGAAGCCAACATCGCTTTGTATTACGAGCTTTTTCCGGTGAAATCACTATTGGAAACCATCAGGAAAAAACCGGAAAATACCGAGCTGATTATTACCGGTAGATATGCTCCGCAGGAAATTATTGATATTGCCGACCTGGTAACCGAAATGAAGGAAATAAAACATTACTACCAAAACGGAGTTAATGCTCGAAAAGGAATTGAATTTTAACAACTAAGAAATGAAAAAGAACCTTGGAGACATGATGTGCCTCGATATCTACCTGTCGAGTCTTTCGAAGGCTGAGTTAGAAAAAGTAAAAAAAGATATAAAACCACCAAAAAGGCTTGCGCCTCCTCTTATGTGCTGGGAATTTTATTATCCCAAATACCAACAAAATTTAAAGGAAGCCGAAAGAGAAACAGAACTTAAAACACTTCATAAATATTCTGGTAAGTTTAACTGGAAAACAGATCTAAAAAAGGTATTAAAAACTTATCCATACAAAGCATTAATATTAACCAACGAAACCAAAAGAATTTTATGGGTTAACGATGGTTTTTCAGAGATGACGGGATATCCGAAATCATATGCCATAAACCGGAGTCCCATATTTTTGCAAGGCGAAAATACTTCGGAAGCAGTAAAACTCAGAATAAATGAAAAAATTGAACAAAACAAACCTTTCAAAGAAGTGGTAGTTAATTACCGAAAAAACGGAGAAATGTATAATTGCGAAATTCAAATCTTTCCGCTTACAGGCAATAATAATTCAATACATTTTTTAGCATTGGAAAGAGAGGTTGCATAAACAAATAATGCCAATTTAGATCTTAGCGTGTTTCATTTATGGCTAATCATCCATTTCGTTCTATACCACAACCCTGGCCAGCTCACGCTGGAAAAACCTTAGCCAAATTAATGAAGCCGGAAATCATGCAATCGGTTTATTTCCCGGTGTTACGTTTTGGGCAAATAACTGGCGCAAAAACGGGCTGGCTCAACGCAAATCGAAATCATCTGCGAATACGATTTTTACCGCCAACAATATTGCGGCTGCAAATATAGTTTGCGCGGCCCGGCAAAGGTTCAAAATTTGGATAATAATTCAACAGTACTCCTCTTATCAACACGCCAATCCATTGTCATACTGACCAATAACCCATCGGTGTTAAAATCTCGCTGCAACAAGTATTAAGTTGCTAATGTTCATTGTAAACAATGAAATGAAAATGATGCAAGGGAATGCTGTGTAAATCAGCAACTGTACCCGCAGCCGTAATCCCGCAATTACCGCAAGGTAATACATGTTTTCAGTACATAGCCACTGGTCCAATTCTCTCGACTGGGAAGGCGCTGAAAATCGGGAAAGTCGGAAGACCTATCATTTTTTGATTGTTTCGTAGCTTTCGGGAATAAAAGCTTGGAAAAGTCAACCTATTACTTTTCTCTAATTTTATCCTATTTGCTACCATTAATTATTTAAACTCTTTATTAATGGAACAAATTAATGTAGTAAAACGCGATGGTTCGAAGGCCCCCATCGACCTATCAATGATTCACGAAGCCGTTGAATGGGCTTGCAACGGTTACGAAAATGTTTCGGTATCCGATATTGAAATTAACTCCAATCTTCAGTTTTACGAAGGGATCACAACTGCCGAAATTCAAAAGGTGATGATTCGCTCGGCCGCCGATCTGATTTCAGAAAAACAACCCAATTACCAGTATGTGGCGGCCCGCCTGCTATTAATGGATTTGCGAAAACAAGTTTACAAACAGTTAAATCCCATTCCGTTTGAATATCTTGTGAAGAATAACATTTACCGGGGTGTTTACGACAAAGTATTGCTGGAAAAATACAATCAGCAGGATTTAGTGTACTTCAGCAAACATATCAACTACGACAGGGATTTTAAGTTCTCTTTTGCCGGAATGAGCCAAATGGTAGACAAATACCTTTTGCAAGACAGAATTACCGGCGAACTATACGAAACCCCGCAAGAAGCATTTATGCTTATAGGCATGTTCATGTTTATGAACTATGAAAAAAAGCAACGCAAAGAGTACGTTGTAAAATTGTATGATGCGCTATCAACTTTCAAAATAAGTTTACCAACTCCAATTATGTCAGGAGTGCGCACTCCTTTGCGCCAGTTTAGTTCCTGCTGCTTAATTGATGTTGGCGATTCGCTGGAATCCATCATGAATTCGAATACAGCCGTTGGTTACTACACCGCACACCGCGCCGGTATTGGTTTAAATTTTGGGCGAATACGCGGTATCGATGCACAAATTCGAAATGGCGAAGTAGTGCATACCGGCCTTGTTCCTTTTCTGAAAATATTTGAAGCTTCAACGAAAGGGTTTACGCAAAACTCGGTGCGCGGCGGAGGCTCTACTTCTACCCTGCCATTTTTCCATTGGGAAATTGAAACTTTTATCCAGCTGAAAAACAACAAAGGAAACGATGAAAACCGTGTTCGCCGCATGGATTACTCCATAGCTTTAAATAAGTTGTTTCGCGAACGAGTTAAAAACAATGAGAACATCACCCTTTTTTCAAGTGAAGAAACCCGTGAACTGTACGAGCTTTTTTATAGTTCCGATTACGAAGGTTTTGAAGAGCTTTACCTGTTGCTCGAAAACAACCAGAACATTCGCAAAAAAAGTATCAATGCCCGCGAATTTTATTTAGCCTTGCTTAAAGAACGCTACGAAACGGGGCGAATTTATATATTGAATGCCGACCATGTAAACAAGCACAGTTCGTTTAAGGACAACATTTACATGAGTAACCTGTGTCAGGAAATTACACTCCCAACAGCTCCTTTAGAAGACATAAACAAAGGCGATGGCGAAATTGCCATGTGCATATTAAGCAATATCAACTTAGGGAAACTGGACGATGTTAGCGAGCTGGATAGTTTAACCGAATTGTTGGTGCGCTTTCTCGATGAATTGATCGATTACCAGGAATACCCGGTTAAAGCTGCTGAGATATCGACAAAAAGGAGACGTAGTTTAGGTATTGGAGTTTCTGATGTGTTTAATTTTCTGGCAAAAAACAACCTGCGTTTCGACAAAGAAGATGGACTTAAAACAATGCACCTTCACATGGAGCGCTTTCAGTTCGGATTGATAAAAGCATCGGCAAATCTGGCAAAAGAAAAAGGAGCCTGTGCCTATTTTAACCGTACCAAATATTCCGACGGCATTTTACCGATAGATACCTATGAGAAAAATGTAGATGAAATTACTCCAAACGATTTAACCCTTAATTGGGGCGAACTCCGGGAACTGGTAAAACAGCATGGATTGCGTAACTCGGCATTAAGTGCCATTCCTCCTGCTGCTTCAAGTTCTATTGTGTCTAATTCAACTGCCGGAATCGATCCGGTACGCAAACTTCTGATTGCCAAAATGAGCAAATTTGGCCCATTAAAACAACTTGTTCCCGGCTTTGAAACCTACAAAGAAAATTACCAGCTGGCATGGGACATTGACAACGAAGCATATCTGAAATTTGTCGCTGTATTCCAGAAATTTGTGGATCAAAGTATCAGTACCAACCTGTATTACGATATATCGAAATACGAAGACAACAAAGTTCCGATTGGTAATTTAATACGCCACGAAAGTTTAGCCTACAAATACGGATTAAAAACGCTGTACTACCTAAATAGCAACGATAATTCGGGTGAGGCATCGCAGGAAGCAGCACAAAAAAGAGATGTTGAAAAAACAATAATTGTTGAAGACACCACACAACAAGAAAAAGAACAAAGCCGTGAAATCTCGGAAGTAGAATTAGATGCCTGCGAAGGCGGTGCTTGTTCTGTGTAAAGAGTTTATCAAAAAAAATAGTAGTAAAAAGTTTAATAAGTATTATAATGAGCACACATAAACCAAGTATATATAACGGAAATAAAATTGATTTTCTGAACGAAAAAATGTTCCTAGGCGAAGGGAAAAATGTACAACGCTACGATATCCAAAAGTACCCGTTTTACGAGAAGCTATCGCAACGAATGCTGAGCTTCTTTTGGCGTCCGGAAGAAATTTCGCTGACAAAAGACATAAATGATTTTAACACGTTAAGCGACCAGGAGAAATTTATCTTCACCGAAAACCTGAAATACCAGGTGCTGCTCGACAGTGTTCAGGGGCGCTCGCCATTTATTACCTTCGGACAGATGGTAACCTTGCCCGAAGTGGAGGAAGCCATTATTATCTGGGATTTTTTCGAAACCATCCACTCCATGAGCTATTCCTACATCATAAAAAACGTTTATGCCGAACCTAATAAAATTTTCGACGATATTATGTCGAACGAAATGATTATGGAGCGTGCCGGTTCGGTTACCGACCAATACAACGATTTTTACCACTACCTGATTCAATACCAGGCGCAACAACTGGGTACAACATTAAAGAATGAAATTGATGAAGATACCTTAAAGAAAAAGCTTTATATGGCGTTGGTGTCGGTAAATATTCTGGAAGGTGTACGCTTTTATGTGTCGTTTGCCTGTTCGTTTGCTTTTGCTGAAAACAAAAAGATGGAAGGCAATGCTAAAATTATCAAGTTTATTGCCCGCGACGAAAACGAACATCTTGCCATTACCCAACGAATGATTCACGATTTGCGTCACAATAAAAACGAAGGATTTTCAGAGATTATTGAAAGCCTCGACGATGAAGTGTACGCGCTCTACAAAGATGCTGCCGAACAAGAAATGCGCTGGGCTGAATATCTGTTCGAAAACGGTTCGATGATTGGACTGAATGCCAAATTACTGATAAAATACATGAAATACATGACTGATAAACGATTGAAAGGAATCGGGCTTAAACCTATATACAACGAAAAAAACAATCCTTTATCGTGGATGGACCATTGGCTACGCAACGACAGTGTTGAAGTTTTACCTCAGGAAACTGAAATCACATCGTATGTTGTCGGTGGTATCGATATGAATGCAAAAGACGAAGACTTTGATTTTTAACTGCCTTTCCGTTTTCGAGGAAATAAAACACTTCGGAAACGGAAAGCTTTTACTTACTTCTCATTTAAAGGAATCGCATAGGAATTCTTAATCTCTCCCATCACAAAAAGACTTTGTAAATTACCAATGCTGTCAATTTCGCCCAAAGTGTTTAATACAAAATCCTGATAGCGTTGCATGCTTTCAACATGAATTTTCAGCATAAAATCGTAATCGCCCGAAATGTTGTAGCATTCCGTTATTTCCTCAATCGGCATTATTGCTTCTGTAAACTTTTTTCCCAACTCTTTTGAGTGGTGTTTAAGACGTACATTGCAAATAACCACAAAACCACGGCTCAATTTCTCGGCATCTAAAACCGCACAATATTTTTTGATGTACCCATTTTTTTCAAGGCGTTTTATGCGTTCAAATACTGGTGTTGGCGATAAATTAACCTTTGAGGCCACTTCTTTTGTAGTAAGCGACGAATCGTTTTGTAGGATTTCCAGGATCGCCAGATCGGTATGATCCGGAAACCCGACAGATGATTTTTCTGTTTTAACAGACATTTCTTGTTCTATTTAGTGTTTATTCCCTTAAAAATAGCAAATATAGATTTATATTCCCATTTAACCCTCCTATACATTTTTATATTCTACTTTATATAACTTTGCCAGAATTATAATCTAAATAAAATTAAATATATGTGTACAAATAGTTCATTTCACAAAGCCGATTTGGTGGGGAGTTTTTTACGTCCTGAAAAATTGAAAGAGGCGCGCGAAAATTATGAAGCAGGTAAAATTAATCTCGAAGAATTAACAGCCGTTGAAGATGAAGCAATTCTTTACATCATTACCAAACAAAAAGAATTAGGCTACAAAGCCATCAGCGATGGCGAGTTTCGCAGAAGCTACTGGCACCTCGATTTCTTTTGGGGATTCAATGGTGTAGATCATGTAAACATGGGACAAGGTTATATGTTTCATGGTGAAGAAACCCGCGATGATTCGGCGCGTTTAAGCGGAAAAATCAATTTCTCGGATAACCACCCATTTCTTGCCCATTTTAAATTCTTAAAAGAAAATGTTGGCGACAATGCTGAAGCGCGTTTAAGTATTCCGTCTCCATCGCAATTATATGCCGAATTGGTTCGTGGTGTGAATGAAGATAAAGTAAAAGATATTTATCCCAACCAAACCGATTTTGTAAATGATATAGCAAAAGCTTATCGTGATTCAATTCTTGCATTTTATGATTTAGGTTGCCGCAATTTAAAACTCGATGATTGCACCTGGGGAATGCTTTGCGATACCGAATTCTGGAAAACAATGGCCGGTCCTAATTTTGATACAAAAGTATTGGAAGACCTCTACCTGAAACTAAACAACAAAGCCCTGGAAAATTTACCCGCCGACTTAAAATTATCGACACACGTTTGCCGAGGTAACTACCACTCTACATACGCAACTTCTGGTGGTTACGAACCGGTTGCAGAAAGCCTCTTTGCCAAAGAAAACGTTGAAACTTACTTTCTGGAATACGACGATGAACGCTCGGGTGATTTCGAGCCGTTACGTTTTGTACCTAAAGATAAAAAAGTAGTGCTCGGTTTGGTAACCAGCAAAACACCACAACTCGAAGAAAAAGAAACAATAAAAAGCCGAATCTTGGAAGCAGCTAAATATATCGATTTGGAGCGTTTATCTTTAAGCACGCAATGTGGTTTTGCATCAACTGAAGAAGGAAATATTCTTACTGAAGAAGACCAATGGAAAAAAATACAATTGGTACAGGAAATTTCGAAAGAAGTATGGCCACAATCATAACAAATGACACTCAGAAGTGAATTAACATCGGTTAGCGAAGTAAATCATTACTTTGTTTACCTGTGAATCCTCTGTTGCAAATAACTTTATATGCATGGCTGACAACTAATAGGCAAAGACTATTAACACAAAAGTGATGTAATCCATATACTTTGGTTCAGATTAAACTTTATTTTACCTTTGCCATCACGTTCATCAATTTTATTGAAATAAGATACCCGGTAAAACGGGTTTAATAGGGAATCACGTGTAAATCGTGAGCTGTCGCGCAACTGTAAAGTCCAATTCAGTTTTGCAACCTAATGCCACTGTTCCAAATCATTGGAGCGGGAAGGCGTTGTAAAACGGACAAGCCAGGAGACCTGTCTTAATTTTTATGAACGGCAATTGCTTTCGCGGTATAAGGCATAGTCGAGGAACGAATCGAAAACCCTTCTTTCGTACTCACACTATTTAATTATTCGCGTAAGTGTTCAGGTTTAATTTTAAAATTAAAAATGCTGTATGCTTACACAATGTTTTCACTTCTCCTTTACTGGTTATTTAGCCGGTAGAAATCGTTGGATAACTCCGTTTTTCGATATCGAAAAGGAAACCCGGTACGGAATTAAAAAAACAATTAAAAATATGATTCATGCAGCAATTCGTATGAGGGAAGCGATACCTCCTCAATAGAATTGCTATCGGTTGCTCAGGAGGAAATCATAAGTGGTTTCCTCCTTTTTATGCAAACAAAAATCACTAACATATGGAATTATTAAAATTATTTTGGAAAGGGTCAAAACCATTTTTGTATCCTATTTGTATCCCAAAAAACAAAAACGCTTGATAATCAATCGACTATCAAGCGTTCTATGTACCCGGGGCGGGAATCGAACCACCCCGATAATACGCTTATAATCAATGTGTTATTCCAATACAAATTGTGAGGTCTCGTTTTTGTCTCTCACTGGTTCATTTTCAATATTTTATAGCTTAAAAATACAAAATTTTGCGTTCTTATTCAAACATATAATGGGATATGAATGCATGCCGCTCATTTTTCAATCCTATTTGAAATTTTGTTGCTAAATAGAATTTTTTCAAATACACCTGAATTTTTTCTAATCAACTATTTCAGATAAATAATTTATTGCATACAAAGGAACATTAAACAACCAATCTTCTTCTCTGTAATCTGACATCGATGTCCGAACTGCAATTGAATCCGGATATCGTCCTTTGAACGACTTTAAACTTTTCGCTTGTAAATTTTCAGCTGCTTTTACTTCAATTGGTACAACATTACTCAGGTGTTGAATAACAAAATCGATTTCAGCATTAGCTTTATCTGCAGACCAATAATAAATAGGAATATTAGGTATCGTTTTTAATTGCTGTAATGCATATTGCTCTGTAAGCGCTCCTTTAAACTCTTCAAAAATTGTGTTTCCGTCAAGTAACGTTTTTACATCAAGACTGCCCATGGCAGCTAATAAACCAACATCAACAATAAACAGTTTAAAAGCATCCATATCTTCATAAGCTTTCAGTGGAAGACCAGCTTTATTTATTCTATTGACTTTATAAATCAAGCCACTATCAATTAACCAGGATAAAGAAAATTCGAAATCTTTTGCTCTCGCTCCTTTTTTAACAGCACTGTAAATGAACTTTTTGTTTTCTTTTGCTAATTGTGCAAGGGTAGAATTCCAAAGCATTCTAATTCGGGGCACTATCTCTGCAGGAGCATGTTTTGAAAAGTCTTGTTCATAGGCCAACAGGATATTATTTTGAATCTGACGAACATCAGTATAATCCATATTTTGCCTAAAAGACATTACCACCTCCGGCATCCCTCCCGTATAGTAATACTGTCTTAAAAGTTCAATAAATCTCGTTTTGAAATTACGCATAAGGTCCCAATCTCTGGACTCAATTAATTGTAATAAAGACTCTTGATTCAACGCCTTAAGGAACTCTGGAAAACTCAACGGATACAAATCCAGGAAATCAACCTTCCCTACAGGGAAAGATGTGTGTTGATGAAGTGATACCCCTAATAAAGATCCTGCTGCAATCACATGATATTCCGGAGTGTTTTCATAAAAATACTTCAACGAAGTAATTCCACCTTCTGCTTCCTGAATTTCATCCAATACGATTAAGGTATCTTCGGCATTAATTTTTACACCGGTTTCAATCTGAATGGCATTGATGATTCGGGTTATATTATAATCTTCAGAAAATAAATCCTTTAGAATTCTGGAACTTTCAAAATTCACATAAGCAGTTTGAGCATATTCTTTCTTTCCAAATTCTTTCATAAGCCAGGTTTTACCCACCTGACGGGCACCTCTTATTATAAGAGGTTTTCTATTCTCTTTATTCTTCCAATCATAAAGATATGCTATTGCTGTCCTTTCCATAGTAATTTATTTTGTATCTTCTTCAATACAAAAATACACTTTTCCGAACGACTTTTTGCGATTTTCCACACTTTTTCGAACGACTTTTCGTGAATTGACACATTTTTTCGAATGACTTTTGGTGCCAATGAAAAGAAAAATATTCCCATTTTCATTCATTTCGCAAAGCTATCCTTCATCCCAAATCGTATCATCTTCTAGGCAGCCATTTTTTAGAGCCATCCGCCTTTGTTAAATTGTACCATATTTTATTACCATTTTTTAGACCAACGGGATGCTAAACAGGGGTTTTGGTCTGCCCAAAACATAAACTTGCTATCCTACCTCGAAGGGTTTTTTTTATGGAAATAAAGTTAGGTAACAGAACACAAAAAGAAAACAGCAAACAAGCTCAATATCAACCAAATAAAATGAATTTGACATCACTATAAAAGAGATAGCCAAAAAGCCCGTCGTTTCCGCCGGGCCATTCATCTAACCAAACTTAACACTATGGTTATTAAATGGAATGAAATCTCGGAAATTCTGCCTTAACGATTTATTCAATTCCATTTATTGAATATCTTAATTACAAGCTGAATAACAGTCGTTTAACCCACTACTTTCAGCATAAATAATGCACTATCGTACTGATCGGCTATTTTTAGTTCCACTCCAACATTCATCAGGTAGTCGGCCGAAAATGTTTGTCCGTCGCCCCAAAAACGGCTTTTTCCATTTTTATTGATTTCTTTGATCTGATAGTTTTTATTCGGATCCAATCCGTTCAGTTTTATCGTTGGATAAATACCCCGCAAATGCGGCTCTAAACTAAAAGTATAAAACACTGCTGACTCCTTGCTTTTTGCTACAAATAGTTGCGATGCCCAGCCACCTTCATCGTATGGTGATTTTAAGCGATACAAATCACCGTGTGTTACCAAAGGCCGTATAAACTCTTTGTAATTTTTAATGGCTTCTTCAGCAAAAATGCGATCGTCTCCCTGAATATCTTTTGGTTGCAGTTCCATTCCCAAACGGCCTGTCATTGCCACATCAAAACGAAATTTTAGCGGTGTCATTCGTTGCGTTTGGTGGTTCGGACTGGTTGACACATGCGATGCTGCTCCAACAGGTGGATAAATCAATGTTGTTCCATATTGAATGAATATTCGCGACAAAGGATCGGTATTATCAGAAGTCCAGTATTCGTTGTGGTATTTTAATGCTCCGTAATCCAGGCGGCCACCTCCCGACGCACAATCCTGAATCACAAAATCAGGATATTTGGCACGAATCCGATCGTAAACAGAATATAATCCCCGGGTGTAAGCTACCCAAAAATGCGTCTGTTCTGAGTCTGATAAGTAAGTGGATCCTGCCTGTTCTACATGACGGTTGGCATCCCATTTTACGTACTCAATTCCCGGATGTGTTGTAAGCAGGCTGTCGAAAACATTGTAGACAAAATCCTGTACTTTTGGGTTCGACAAGTCAAGCAACAACTGGTTTCGCCAGGTAATTTTTTCACGACCGTTACTTTGTACGATCCACTCCGGGTGATTCTCTGCCAGTTCACTTTCCGGATTCACCATTTCCGGCTCAATCCACAGTCCAAATTTTAAGCCTTTCGAATGTGCATAATCGATTAGGTAATCCAGTCCCCGTGGTAACTTTTTGGTATTCGTTTGCCAGTCACCCAATCCTGCATCATCATTATTTCTTGGGTATTTATTACCAAACCAACCATCATCCAGAACGAAAGTTTCGATGCCCATTTCTGCTGCGTCATTCATCATTCCGGACAGTGTATTTTCATCAAAAGTAAAGTACGCGCCTTCCCAGCTATTAAGCACGATATCATAGATTTCGGTTCCTCCAGTCATTCCATATTTGCGTCCCCAATCGTGTAAATTTCGCGAAACCTGACCGCGTCCTTCGTTGCTGAAAGTGTATATCATTTCGGGAGTGGAAAAACTTTCACCCGGTTTCAGACTCCAGGCCGAAAGGAAAGGATTAATACCGCTTACTACATTCAAGGTTCGCCATTCATCAACCTGAAAAGCCAGTCGGTAATTCCCCGACCAGGCTAACGCTCCGCCATAACATTCGCCGGAATTCTCCAATGAAGGATGATTCAAACTTAAAATAAACGAGGCATTTTCTGTCTGTGTGGTACGAACACCTTTTTTACATTCAATTACTTTAATTCCATTTTCCAGTTTCTCTTCGGCCACGCTCATTTCACCGGCCCATGCACCGTAAAAATGCGTCAGATAGTAACTCTCGGCTTTCAGTGGCAGAAACGATGAGGCAAAATTGTTCAGTTTTACCGCACCATTTTCGTTGTTTTCAATTACAGTCCACTGCGTAATCACATCCTCATTAAAATAGGCTTTGGTGTGCAATTCTACGGCAAAATCGTAAACACGGTCTTTTAAATGAATTACAGTTTCTGTAAAATCTGAATTACTAATAGATTCAACGGTTTCAAAAGCCAGTTCTGTATTTAGGCTTCCATCGGAATGAATAACAGCCAAAGCCGGCTCGTTAATATTTCCCAATCCAAATGTTGGATATGCTTCGTACGAAAAATCGCGGTCGGTATCCGGTTTTGAATATGCTTGCTGCACTCTGAAATTCGCAGCTGCTTCTACTTTCTTTCCGTAATATTGAAAGATGAGTCGACTACTTTGATCAACGGCATAAACCAACGAGGTTGATTTAGTATTTATTTCGATTACTTCCGAGTTTTGTGCTAATGACGCGGAGCCGAGCAAAACGATCTGCAATAGGCTGAAAAGTATTGTTTTGATATAGTTATTCATGTCTTATATTTTACCAGATGGAATTTATATTGACCGCTTTCGCGCTTATTAGTGTTATGGATTGCCCATTCGCAAAAACCTTCAATTTGCTGAAAGGTTGAGAGTTGAAAAAGATCTCGGTCATTACCAGATCACCGCCATCCACAAAAACTTCGGCAGATGCGGCATCCACAAAAATTTCAAGTTTTACAGTCGATCCGATTTTGTATGGAGCAACCGAAATTCCTGAGAACTTATCTGAAAAGCTCATGTCACCTGATTGGTTTCTATCAAACTGAAATTGCTTGTCAGCAGTTGAATAGCTGAATTTGACATTTTCGCCCAGTTCATTTTCAAGCAGAATTCCAAATGATTCAGGCAGCGTTTCACCCACCTGTAATTCCAGCGTTAGGTGACTCTGATTCAAGGTTACTTCTCCCAAATTCAATGTCATTTCTCCTGAAATCTCAACAGTTTCAATGTCTGCTTTAGTTGAGTTGTCTGTTATCAGCTCTGTTTCTTTTACAGGAGTTGATTTCAAAACATATTGATCATTCTTTTTAACCAACGAAAGTGTGCGGGGCAAAGTCATGGCACTGCGCCATTCTTCAGTTGGCACAACATTCGCATATGCCCAGTTACTCATCCAGCCCAGGAAAATCCTGCGGCCATCTTCTTTTGGCACATCGCTCCAGGTTACGCCGGCATAATTATCGCGACCCCAGTCTACCCAACTCGTGTCTTTCGAGTCAGCAATAAACTGGTGTCCATCAAAGTCGCCCAAAAAGTATTGCGTTCCGGAACCACCATTCGGCCCACCGGGATTGATATTCACGATCAACACCCATTTCGTTTCATTTGTTCCCTCAACTTTCAAAGGAAATAAATCAGGGCATTCCCAAACACCGTCGTGTGTGCCGGCATCAATGCCAAAATCACTTTCGTGTTTCCAGTTTTTCAGATCATCAGAAGTATAAATCTGGACATGATCGTGAGCAGAAAGTACCAGGTTCCATTGCTGAATTTCTTCATTCCAAATCACATTCGGATCACGAAAATCCTGGTTACCATCATTCGGAATAACCGGGTTTCCATCATATTTTGTCCAGCTTCGTCCTTTATCCAGGCTGTAGGCAATGGCTTGCGATTCAACATCAACTCCACCGGCCTCTACAATTTTTGGATCGTGGTAAGTAAATATTGCTACCAATGGCGGATTTTCTGCTGAGCCAAATCCGGTAGTATTATTCCAGTCGACCACAGCACTTCCGGAGAAAATGAAGCCCAAACTGTCGGGATATAATGCAATGGGCATGTGTTGCCAGTGCATCAGATCGGTGCTTATGGCGTGTCCCCAGTGCATAGGTCCCCAAACTGTACTGTCGGGGTAATATTGATAGAATAAATGGTATTCACCATCGTAATAAACCATCCCGTTGGGGTCGTTCATCCATGCCGAATCCGGTGAGAAATGGAATTGCGGGCGGTACTTTTCGGTAAATGGTTTTGCCTCTTCTATAGGTTCTGTCGTTTTGGTTGGACCTGAAGAACAAGCCACTGCGAAAAACAGTAGTAGCATGGCCAGGATATTAAAATTCTTGTGGTTCATTTGTATATGTTTAAATGGTTTAATAATCGTTTAAAATTCAGTTATTGATCCTGTCTGTAAATTAACTTTTCCTTGCTCGCCAAATAATTGAAGCTGCACTGAATTGCTTTTAAAATCGAATTTCTTTGATACCGAAACCAATCCGTTCATGGCAAATAATTCTGCCGAATTTTGGTCGATAATCAAGGTCATATCCAATTGTGGCTCGTTGGTTACATAAGGCGCGTAATAGAAACCATCCCAGCTATCAGGGAAATCGCGCTGTATCGAAGGATCGGCGATATAGAAATATCTTCGCTCAGCCTGGTATCCCATAATTAACTCCTTGCCTTCCTTTGTTTTAATAGTGACGCCAAAAGATTCCGCCATACCCAGATATAAACGACTGTTAACATCAAATGTCAGATCGATTCGTGCTGGCAGATTCAAATTCTTTTCTATCGATTTGCCATCTGATAATTCAGTTTCGTTAATTGTTTCCGTATTCAGTTTCTCATTGGCTTGTACGGGGCCTGCAATTAAATAGTAATCGTAGAATTTTTCTTTCAACGTCAACTTTCGGGGAAGCGAAAATTGAGTTGGGGAATTATTGGGGATACTAAATTTTTCGTAGATGGAACTGTATAAAGTTCCGATTAAAACAGGTGATTTGGCAACCATCCGGTAATCGGATAAAACAACGGCCTGGTAAAGATCGCTTCCATGATCGATCCATTTGGGTTTATTGTGTGATGCCTGGTAAACATAGCCATCGAAATTACCAACAAAATACTGAACACCGCTGCCCTCATTGGGCGAGCCGCTATCGGCACTGATAAAAAGTACCCACTTTGTTTCGTTGGTCTCAGCCATTTCCATCGGGAAAAAATCAATGCTTGTCCATTGCCCTGATTTCAAGGCAACCTCATCACCAAACCGACTTAAGTACTCCCAGTTTTTCAAGTCCGGAGATGAATAAAAGCGCACTTCATAACCTGAAAGAGTCAACATCATCCAGTTCTGTGTTTCGTCGTTCCAAAACACTTTCAGGTCTTGAATGGGTTCATAAAAATCGGTAAGAACAACTGTGTTTTCGGTGTCCTGTTGCCACGTTGAGCCATCATTAGCACTATATAAAACTGTCAATTTCCCGGGTTGGTCAGCAACTGTTGCGAAAGCGATTAGTGCTGAAACGTCGACACTGTATTCAGTTGTTTGACTCCAATCCTTTACGACGGTTTTTATATTTTGATTTCCAGCTTCTTCCGACTCAAATTTTGTTGGTTTATTGCTCCAATTTACCAAGTCCTTGCTTTCAGCTAGTCCACACTTTTTTTGCCCGTCAACAGTGCAGTCGAAAAACAATTGATAACTGCCTTCTGCATAGATTAAAGCAATCGGATTCTCTAGCACTGAATCTTTCAGACTGAAATGTAAAGAATCAGCAACTTCCTGTTTTTTGCTTTCTGTGCATCCCCAGAAAACAACCAATATCAGCAATAAAATTGTGGCCGGACTTTTCATGTTCTTTAAGTTTTGTTCGAATTTAAAAACAGATCATGGCGGGGAGAATGTCCCCCAACCATGATCTTGATTTATTTATTAATAACCAACATTTTGTTCGTACAAACCTTTGGTAAAGTCGATTTCACGCTGCGGAATCGGGAAATATTCATCTCTTCCGGCAGTAAAATGTGCTTCGTTCAGGAAGTCTTTTCTGGTTTTCTCTTTTTCCAGGTAAGCATTTAAAACAGGCTCTGCAATTCCCCAGCGAACCAGGTCGAAGAAACGCGGGCTTTCCAAAGCAAATTCCAAACGACGTTCCCATTGTAAAGCTTTGCGCGCGTTATCCTGTGTCCATGCTAAATTCGATCCGTCGTATTCCGAAATCATGTAATTTGATGGTGCAGTACCATCGGCAAATCGAGTTTTGTCGGTACTTTCTGAAGCACGTTTACGTACCTCATTGATCAGCGGACGGGCCATATCTTGCTGTCCAAGTTCGATGTACGCTTCAGCCTGCATCAACAACACATCGGCATAACGAATAATATCGATGTTTTTTGATACGCCCATAAAAGGACCTTGCTTTTTGTAGCACGAACAATCGGCAGCCTGCTGTTCTTTCATACTTTGGAAGTAACCGTAAACACCCGGATCGCGTACCCAGCTGTTGCTGAAAATATAAGCATCTTCGTTGCGATATTTGTACGGGTGACCGTCGATACCAACAGTGTGGTCGATACGCGGGTCAACAGGCACACCATCAGGAGTAATATCGGCAGCACTCAGCTCAACATCGTTAAAAGTGTCGAACTTTGGTAAACCATTGGCATCTGTGGCAAAAGCATTCACCATATTCTGACTTGGCTGGTGGAATCCGCAACATCCGTATTGTGGCGCACCGTGTGGGTAGTTCAAACCGGTCTCAAAGTTCAAACGGCCGGCAGTAGTTCCGTCGCTAATCGAGAATTGGATGGCAAAAACAGACTCAGGACCATTGTCATATCCGCCTGTAAAGTTCTCGCCAAAATCGGCTTGCAAACTGTATTGACCTGATGAAATTACCATTTCGCAAAGGTCAACCACTTCCTGCAAACGGCTTTGATTAATATTTACAACCTGGTTGTTCTCATCCTGTTCGTAGGCCTGATACAATCTCAGTTTTGCCAGGTAGGCAGCGGCAGCATATTTATTTGCTCTACCAACCTGCGATTGAGATTCCGGCAGATTATTCATTGCAAATTCAAAGTCTTCTGCGATTTTGTTCCACAATTCGTCGTTTGAATATTCGCGGTTTGAAGTTTGAAGGATCTCTTCGTTGCTCAGATTTTCGTCGATATATGGAACGTATTTGAACAATACTTTCAGCATAAAATGCGAATGTCCTCTAAGGAAACGAGCTTCAGCAATTCTTGTCTGACGCAGGTCAAAGTCTTCATCAGTCAATTCATTTAGTGTACGCAATGCCGAATTGGCACGCGAAATTGCACGGTAATAATTTTCCCAGGTGTAAGGCAAACCAGCCAACCAACTTTGGAAAGGTTGCGTAAGGTTGTATTGCTCGTAAAAGTTGTAAGGCTCAACGTCCGAAACACCACCGCCTCCTTTGTAAGCATCGTCAGAACGTACACTACCGTAAACCCACATGCTGGCAATAGGGCCAATCATATCGTTATTACCAATTCCGGCATACGCCGCGGTAACCAAACCTTCAGCGCCTTCGGCCGTTGGGCTTCCGGCAGAGATAAATCCTTGCGGCTCAGTCTCCAGGTAATTATCGCACGAAACAGCGAACAGCGTTATCAGTGCAATTATATATGTTTTAATATTTTTCAATTTCATGATATTTTAAGTTTTATTGATTAGAATGAAACATTTACACCAACGGAGAAAGTTCTCGGAATTGGTATTGCATTTACGTCGGTACGCTCCGGATCCGGTCCCTGAAATTCATTGGTTTTAATCCAGAAAAGGTTTTCAGCCATTACGTAAAAGCGCAGTTTGTCCATATGAATTCTTTCCGTTACGTTTGATGGCAGTGAGTAACCTAACTGCACATTACGCAATTTGAAATAAGAAGCATTTACGTTCAAATAGCTTGAAGTACGTGTTTCGTTGTTGCTGTCAGACAATGTTAAAGCCGGTACGTTTGAATCCGGATTTTGTGAAGTCCAGGCGTCGAAAACACCGGGTCCAACGTTGTCGCGGCCACGAATAAAGTCGTTGTAGAAAGTATAAGGATCGTAACCGGTTTTTCCGGCAACACCCGAACCAAATATCGAAAGATCGAAATCTTTGTAATTCATATCAACGCGCATGCTATACTCCAATTTTGGAAGTAATGTTCCCAGAAATTTCTGGTCGAGCGAGTTAATTTCACCGTCATCATTCAAATCGGCCCAGCGAATACGCCCCGCAGCAGCACCAACCTGGCTGGCGTGTGCGTCAACTTCCGACTGGCTTTTGAAAATACCGTCGGCAACATATCCGAAAATTGAAAGCTCAGAATGACCAAGAACGGTTTGTTCCGAGTTACCCGGATAAGCGGTTCTAACTTCTTCAGGAAGTTCAGTGATTTTATCGGCAAAGTGGCTGGCACTACCTGCAACTTCGTAAGAGAAATCGCTGTTCACTTGTTTTCTGTAACTCAACGCAAATTCCCATCCTGTATTTTTCTTGGTGGCTCCGTTCAGGAACTGTAATTGTCCTTCACCTAAAGCCGAAGCTACCGGTGGCTGAATCAAAATATCGGTTGTTTTACGTGTATACCAATCGAATGCTCCTACCAACTGACTATCGAAAAATCCGAAATCGATACCCAGGTTCAATTCATCTGTTGTTTCCCATCTCAAGGCAGGGTTTCCGGCTTGCACAGAAACAAAACCAGAAGGCAGGTTTCCTGAATCCTGACCATCTAAAGCATAAGCTGAACCAACATTCCAGTAGTCATCAAAAAAGTCGTTGTGGAATATACCATCAACCTGGCTGGCCACTGCTCCGTAACGAGGTTCAAACAATCCAAGACTGGCAAAATCACCAACATCCTGGTTACCAACACGACCAACACCGGCACGGAATTTCAGGTTCGAAAGCTTTTCCATGTCTGCCATAAATGATTCCTGGCTCAAACGCCATCCGAAAGTAGCTGCAGGGAAGAAGCCGTAACGGTTATCAGCTCCGAATCGTGAAGAACCATCGCGACGTAATGTCAAGGAGGCTAAAAAGCGCTCGTCATAGTTATAATCGATTTTACCGAATTGAGAGAATAAACGACTGCTGGTGGCAGTTCCAAAGCTGTTACCATTGCTGGTTCCGGCGCTCAGCACAAAGAAGTCTTCTGTTTGTGTTGAAAAACCTTCTTTGTAACCTCTAAAGTCCTGGAAATTGTCGCTAACAGCTTCAATACCAAACAGGAAGTTAAACTTGCTTTTGTCCAGATTAAGTTGATATTGCGCTGTATTCGACCAGGTTACGCTGGTAAAATCGCTGTTATAGATACTTAAATTGTTAACCGATCGTGCAATAAAACCATTGGTAAATGCAGGCTCGATATCCTTGTCTTTCACCATGGAATAATCGATACCTAAAGTCGTGCGTAAAACCAGGTTCTTAACAGGTTCAACCTGTGCAAAAACACTTCCGAACAAGTATCGTCTGTTGGTATTGTCCCACCGGTTGATATCCTGCATCATAACCGGGTTATTACGGTCGGAATAACCTGATCCGAGAGGGCCACCATAATTGCCGTTTGAATCGTACAACGGAATTGTTGGAGCCAAAGTAATTGCCAGTCCAGGCGTTGGAGCACTACCAAGGTCGGGAGTTTCCAAAGTTTCGTTCGACGAAACAACCTGTGCATTGATACCAAACTTCACCTTGTCATCCAGCATGCTGGTTTGTCCGTTAATACGGGCTGTAACACGGTCGTAGTTGGTATACTTCAGCATACCGGTATTTTTGATGTAACCCACATTCATTAATACCGATGACTTTTCCGTTCCACCGGAAACAGTCAGGTCGTTATTGATTACAAAACCAGTTTCATAAGTTGCATCCTGCCAATCGGTATCGCCCGCGGGAACGTTCATATCTCCTCCAACATAAGGCTGAACGGTTACGCCATTCAGAACAGGATTGTTATAATCACCATTCCAGTCGAAGTTGTATATTTCGCCGTATCCGCTCGTTGGATCAACACCATCGTTTACCGATGCCTGCCACAAAGCCCGGCCACGATCAACAGCATTCAGCATATCATATCGTTGCGATTTTTCGCTTTGAACCGAAAAGTTAGAGTTAAACTGAACATTCACTTCGCCTTTTTTATCCGATCCGTTTTTGGTGGTAACAATTACAACACCGTTTGATGCACGTGCTCCATAAATTGAAGAAGCTGACGCATCTTTCAATACCTGCACAGAAACAATTGAACCGGCGCTCAGTCCCTGAAACACCTCTGGTCTTTTGGTTGGTACTCCATCGATAATATACAATGGGTTGTTATCTCCCAGCGTATTTACTCCACGAATAAGAATTCGACTGCTGGTTGCACTTGGAGTACCGGTTTTTTCAATATAAAGTCCCGGAACATGTCCTTGCAAAGCCTGCATCGGGTTACCCGAACTTAAACTCACATTTTCAATTGCGTCCATTTGAACCACTTCAACGGCACCCGTTAAATCGGCTTTTCGCTGAACGCTATAACCAACGGCTACAACTTCTGCCAAACCAATGGTTTCGTCCTCCATGCTAATATTGATGGTTGTTCTTCCTGATACTTCTATTTCCTGTGATTTCATTCCAATAAAAGAAATCTGCAGTACCGCATCGGCACTCGCTACCTCGATAGTGTACACACCATCAACATCGGTAATGGTACCGTTCGTTGTTCCTTTTTCAACAATTGTTACACCAGGCAATGCCATGCCCGAGGCGTCTTTCACAGTACCCGAAACCGAAATTTCCTGGGCAAATGCGATTGTTGAAAACAAACTAAGCAGAATGAAAAACATTCCCTTAGTCGCATTTTTAAGTTTGATCCTTTTTACCATAATCAGATTAGTTTAATTAATTTGAATATTATTTCTTTCGATAGTTGGTTGGTCATTCGATAGGATTTCCTCAATTTCATCCATGTCGTATTTTGGAGTTGCACCGGCTTTCGATGCCACAAATGCGCCGGTTGCACAAGCAAAAGCCAATGCGTCGGCAGATTCTTTTTTATTTAACAGAGAGGCAATTAGTCCGGCAAGAAATGCATCGCCGGCACCAACTGTATCCACTGCATTTACTTTAAAACCGGGGTGTTCGTAGAATTTGCCGTTGCAATACAACAAAGCACCTTTTTCGCCTTTGGTTACACATAACATTCCGATGTTATAGTGTTTTACAAACCATTCCATGAGCTTGTGCTCGTCAGAACTGGGGCGGTTGTACCATCCTGCAAAAACCTGCAGTTCTTCGTCGTTGAGTTTTACCACATCCGTTTTTTCCAGAAGCTTTTCAACTACTTCCTGCGAATCATATGGCTTACGAAAATTTACATCAATCAATTTCAGTCCATCGTAATCCAGCAGATTCATCAGTGTTTCGCGGGTTAAAGGATTGCGCGAAGCCAGTGATCCGTAAATCAGCAAACCTGCCTGCCTGGCCTTTTTCATTAGCGAATCAGTTAGTTGAATATTATCCCAGGCTACGGGTTCACAAATTTCGTAGGTAGCGTTGTTGTTTTCATCCAAATGCACCAGTACTTCACTGGTAGGCAGATTATCATCGGTTTGAATGTATGCGGTAGACATTCCCGAATCTTCAAGGAATTTTTTTAGTTCTGCTCCCGGTTCGTCGTTTCCAACACTGCTGGCAATGGTAGCATCCAAACCGATAGCATTGAGGTGAAGCGCCACATTCATGGGAGCACCTCCGGCTTTCGCGCCCGATGGCAAACGATCCCAAAGCACCTCACCAAAACACAATATTTCGTTGTTCTTAATTTCCATGTTTGTTTAGTATTATTTGATTCGTTTTTTCATTTCCTGTTGTATTTCCTCCAACGACTTGCCTTTGGTTTCGGGAAGAACTTTCCAGGCAAAGAAGAAGTGCAGCACCATCATTGCCGCGAAAAAGCCAAAGGATATACCGCCACCGACAGTGTTGTTCAATACCGGGAATCCCCAGATAAGAGCTGCGGCAAAAATCCAGTGGGTAAAACTTCCCAGCGCCTGTCCCTTTGAGCGTACTTTATTGGGGAATATCTCGGAAATTACGACCCAAAGCACAGCTCCTTGTGAGAAGGCAAAAAAGGCAATGAAACCCATCAGATAGATCATTACTCCGTAACCGCCAAAATCGGAGTAGTTATTGGTAAAAAATGACTTTGAAAGCAGACCCAGGAAAATGACCATCCCAACTGATCCGGCCATAAGAAGTGTTCTTCGCCCGTATTTATCGATGAGGAAAAGTGCCACGAAAGTGAACACCAAATTGGTAGCTCCTACTGAAATAGACTGAAGTAGCGAAGCATTGGTTCCAAATCCTGCCATTTCGAATACCCGTGGAGCATAAATCATAATAGCATTTATACCCGCCAACTGGTTAAAGGCAGCAATCAAAAAGGCAATCATTATTGGAAAACGGTAAGCTTTTACAAACAACTTTCCGTGACCCATAGCTTCCTCTTCTTCTACCGATTGTTTCACAATGCGTACTTCTTCCTTTGGATTTTCAGCCTTAATGCGCTGAAATACAGCCAATGCCTCATCGGTATGTCCCTGATTTACCAACCAACGCGGACTTTCAGGAACCAGGTTCAGCAATAAAAAGAAGGTTGCAGCGGGAATAGCTTCCACACCGATCATCCAGCGCCACGATCCACTCTCGAAAATATTTGCCAAAAGGTAATTTACAGCAAAAGCCAGAAAGATGGCAGTAACCACAAAAAACTGGTTTAACAAAACCAGCTGTCCGCGCTTTTTTGCAGGCGATATTTCGGCTATAAACATTGGGGTAACCACCGAAATACAACCCAAAAGAACTCCGGTTATAAAACGGCAGGCCAGCAACATTCCCCAATTAATGGCAAATGCACTTCCCAAAGTTGATAGTGCAAAAAGACCGGATAATACGATTAATGATTTGCGGCGCCCAAATTTTTCAGCCGGTTTACCTATTATAACAGTACCAACGATTGTACCCATAATGGCAACAGCAACTGTAAATCCCAGCCAAAAACTATTTAAGTCGAATAAGGTTTCCAGTTGCGATGTGGTACCCGACATCATAGCAATGTCGTAACCAAAAAGAAAGCCGCCAAGAGCGATTATTATGGCAACTGAAAATACGTTTTGTGTCTTCATTTCGATTCAGAATTATTGGTTTAAAACTCTGAATCAAAGGTATGGGGGCAGCCGTTCTTCTGCTTTAAACAATGTTACCGAGTGTTAAAAACATGTAACATTATCAGCCTAAATATCAATACGTTTATACTTATGTAACATCATTATCAACTATGATACACGTTAAAAAATTAAATGGCAGTTTTCTTTCACGTTATCACGTAAATTGAGACATTGGTTATTTGAAATTTATTACTTTCACAAAAGTATATTAATCAGACTAAGCTATATGACGAAGAAACTAACGATACTATTTCTATTCGTACTCCTATTCTCCTTCTTTAGTCTTTCGTCAAAAGAAAAATACAAAATTGGATTTTCGCAATGCACCACAGGCGATGACTGGCGCAAATCGATGCACCGCGAAATGATGATAGAACTGGCTTTTTACCCCGATTTTGAACTGGTAATTAAAGACGCCAACGACAATAGCGAACAACAAATAAACGACATCAGGCAATTGCTGGATGAAGAAATCGACCTTTTAATTGTTTCTCCCAACGAATCGGAACCAATTACACCAATTGTTGAAGAGGTATATAATAGCGGAATTCCTGTTATCGTTATCGACAGGCAAATAGCCTCGGAGGCTTATACTGCCTATGTTGGTGCCAACAATTATTTAATTGGAAAAGAAGCCGGAGATTATGCCGTAAAATTGTTAAATGGCAAAGGTAAAATCGTTGAAATTACCGGGCTGCAAGGTTCATCTCCTGCAATTAACAGGCACAATGGTTTTATGGAAGTGATTTCGCAATATCCCGATATTGAGTTGGTTGCTTCAGAATCGGGCAAATGGAATTATAGCGACAGTAAAACGGTTATGCAAAATTTTCTTGACCAAAAACTGGACTTCGATCTTGTTTTTTCGCATAATGACCGGATTGCCAGAGCAGCTTACGAAATAATTGATGCAAATAACATTGGTGAGAAATTTATCCTGGGTATCGATGGATTATTGGGAGATGACGGTGGAATAGAAGATGTGATCGATGGTAAAATTGATGCTACCTTTCTATATCCTACCGGTGGTGCTGAGGCCATTCAACTGGCTGCTAAAATTCTGAACAAGCAGCCTTTTGATCGTATCAATATTCTTGAAACGGTGGTTATTGATAACAATAATGCCAAAATATTAAAACTTCAATACGAGGCAGTTGACGATCTGCAGGGAAAAATAGAAGACCAAAAATCCGTTCTTGAAAACCAGATCGCCCGTTTTAAAAGTCAACGGAGTTTTTTAATAGTTGTATTGGTTTTGCTGGCAGCCATTGTTATTCTGGTTATTCAAACCTTCAGAGCCTATCAAAACAAACGTGCGGCCAACCAAAAACTGGAGCTTCAAAAACTCGAAATAGAAAAAAGAAATCAGGAAATTATAAAACAAAGAGACCAACTTATTGAAGTTTCGGAAAAACTGGAGGAGGCCACACAAACCAAACTTCGCTTTTTCACCAATATGTCGCATGAGTTTAGAACGCCTCTTACACTCATCATTGGTCCGTTAGAGGATATGATCGAATCAGCAGATATTCCTGAACGTTTTAAGAAGCAGGTGTCCATGATGCACCAGAATTCACTTCGCCTGCTGCACATGATTAACCAGCTGATGGATTTCAGGAAAATTGAAAACAATAAAATGCAGTTGCAAGCCACCAATTACGACATTGTTGGTTTTCTTAAAGATATTGTAATGCCCTTTTATGATCTGGCGGAGAAAAAGCATATATCAATTGTTTGGGAAGCAGAAAAAAGTCATTTAAATGCATGGTTCGACCTTAACAAACTTGATAAAGTTATATTCAACCTGCTCTCAAATGCCATTAAATTCACTCCTGTTAATGGCACTATTCAAATTACTCTAAAAGTAATTAAACCTTTAGCAAAGAAGATTTGGGATGAAGAAGTTGAAATTAAAGTTTCCGATACCGGCAATGGAATTCCAACGGATCAGATTGACCATATTTTTGATCGTTTTTATCAGGCAGAAAGCTCACGTGGTTTTATGGGAACAGGACTGGGACTTTCGCTTTCGAAAGAATTTGTTGACCTGCACCACGGAGAAATTGAGGTTAAAAGCAACATAGGAGAAGGAACCACTTTCACTATTCATTTGCCAACTGGAAACGCCCATCTTAGCGCATCTGAAAAAATTGAAACACCGATAAACGAGACGAAAAAGAAGCAGATTCAACGAAACAACGAAATCCATATCAATCCGGTTTTAGATACCGGAGAAAAGAAAATTGAGACAAATTTTGAGGAAAAACCGACGGTTCTTTTGGTTGAGGATGAGAACGATGTTCGTGAATATATAAAAGACAGTTTGTTTAATCATTATCATATTCTGGAAGCAGAAAATGGAAGACTGGCGCTGGATATAATCAGGGAAAACGAACCCGACCTTATTGTTAGCGATATTATGATGCCGAAAATGGATGGGCTGGAACTTACCCGCACTTTAAAAACTGATATAAAAACCTGCCATATTCCAATCATCCTTCTAACAGCAAAAGCTTCGCAAGAGCAGAAATTTGAAGGTCTGGAAGAAGGAGCCGATTCATACATTCCGAAACCTTTTAACAGCAGGCATCTGCAAATTAGGGTGAAGAAATTGCTCGAACTCAGAAAGAAAATGCAGGAACGCTACAAAGGTCAGCTACTTATTGCCGAAGACGACAAAGATCTTTCACGCCTTGACAGAAAATTCCTGAACAAGATTTCGCAAATTGTGGAAGAACACCTTGAAAAAGAGGAATTAACAGTTGAAGAACTGAGCCAGTTATTAGGTCTTTCGCGCGTTCATGTTTACCGAAAAATTAAAAAGCTGACAGGAATGTCAGTCAGCGAATTTGTGCGCTCCGTGAAATTGAAACTCTCATTGAACCTGATTAAAACCAACGGTAAAACCATTGCTGAAATTGCCTACGAAGTTGGTTTTTCGTCACCATCGTATTTCACAAAATGTTTTAAAGCTCAATTTGGGATATCGCCGAGTGAATTTGGGAAAAATTAGATACCAACAAAATGCACTCTTTATTTTCCCGTTTCCACTAAATTATTTTCACCTTCTTCATATCTTCTGAAATTTTATAATCTAAAATCCGAGCATAAATTTGCGTCGTTTTCAGGGAATTATGTCCAAGTATCTTAGAAACAGTTTCAATAGGCACACCATTGTTTAATGTTATTGTAGTAGCAAATGTATGCCGAGCCACATGCATTGACAAATTTTTTGTGATTCCGCAAATATCTGAGATTTCTTTTAAATATGCATTCATTTTTTGGTTTGAATTCACAGGAAGCAATAATCCTTTTGAAACATTTATGGGATAGTTTTTATAACGTTTTAATATGTTTTTAGCGAATGGCAATAAAGGGACTCTACATCTTGATCCATTTTTTGTTCGATCAATAATAATCCATTTTTTACCATCATTCCCAGTTCTGATGTGATGTTTGGCCAGCTTTGAAATATCAGCATAAGACAGTCCGGTATAACAGGCAAAAAGAAAGATGTCTCTCACAATAGCAAGCCGTTCTATTTCTATCTTCTTTTTCCTTATTTTTTTTAATTCCTTTTGAGTTAAAAATTCACGTTTAGGTTGTTCTGTTTTTACCTGAAACTTTAGATACGGATTCGTTGAAAGATAATCCATTGCAACTGCAATATTCAATACCTTTTTCATGTGTTTATGGTAACACCAGGCCGTATTTACACTGTTGTTGTATTTGGATTTTAGGTACACATCAAAATCATTAATAAACTTATAACCTATGTTGCCAAGTTTCCACTCCTTCTTCCCATAAACGTCAGATAAAAAATTTAGAAGCCGGTTTTTTGAGGTTTTATAATGTTTGAGCGTTGTAGCGGAGAACCCTTTGCCAATATTTGATTCAATCGTGTTCATATAAACACCAAACATTTCAACTATTCCATGCTCTTCTTCTATGCCGCAAAGTTTGTTTTTAATATCAACTACATCAAACTTTTTGTTTTGAGCTTCAAACTGATTATAAATATCAAGAATATTAGAAGCTACTTTATCAAGTCGATTATTAGTTGTCTTCGCTAAACTTGATGAGCCAGTCATTCTTTCTTTTGATATATCCCAGGAATTCTGATCAACAAATATCTTTGTCGATAATTCAGCACGTTTTCCATTGAGCGTAAACCTGACATAAACGGGGTAAGTTCTGTCTTCACGCTTCTTTGATTTTTTAAGTAAAAATGCAATTGTAATCCTCATAATCCATAAATTTTAACAATTTAGGTCTCGCTCACTGTCTAAAAATACATTATAAATGCCACTTTTAAAACAGTAAAACGAACCAAATTAAACTAATTAAAATGAAATGAATCAGCGAGTTACAGCGTTTAGCGAGACCTATCGGATCTATTTAACCATAGGTCTCGATTTTGTCGCATTTTAGATGCTTTTAAAGCACTTTTTTTGATATTTATGCTAAATAAAAAAGCGCTTAAATCATTGATTTTAAGCGCTTTTAATGTTTTTTGGTATTTCACCTAGTACCCGGGGCGGGAATCGAACCCGCACTCCGTTGCCAGAACTGGATTTTGAATCCAGCGCGTCTACCAATTCCGCCACCCGGGCAAACTTCCTTTGTGGAAAATTGGTTTGCAAAACTAATTATTTAACCCGAATCAGCAAAATAAAAATTAAAAACTATTTATATTTTATTCTATCGCTCTGTAAAAGCGCTGATAACCGGTGTATTCTCATTTATTTTTGGCCGTAAAAAGCAGAAATTCTAAACAGTTATTCAGGTTACAATCTAAGAGATCCCTCGACTTCGCTCGGGATCAGCAAAATATTAGTTCAAAATTTCTTTTTTACGGTCGATGTATTTTACCACTTTTCCATAAACAATCAATGATATTGCTGATACAGAAGCAATTCCCACAAAGTAAAACCAGATATAATGTGCATTAACCGATGCAGCTTCCCACTCAGCGTGCGTGTTAAACAGTAAAGGATCGGGGCAATATTTGGTAAGCAACCAACCCGAAAGGCCAAAACCAAGGATAGAAGACAGGAACGAGTGCAGATGGCTAAACCCAAGATACAGGCCCTCTTCGCCTTTTGGTGCCTGCAACGAAAAATACTCCAGGTAGCGCGGCGAAATAAAGGTTTCAGCCAGTCCCTGGAAAACGATACCCACAATCATCATAAAAGCAACGGGATGAAGGCCTAAAATAGGATCGCTGCCCATTAAATGCCCCGAGGCCATACAAAGCGCCGAAACAGGCATGATAAACATTCCCACGGTCATTGAAAACAGCGATGTTTTATTGCGCATCAACTGCGTTACAAAACCAACGGTAAGAAAAACTACCAGCGGGTTTACGTTGGCAAACCACGAAATAGCACTCCCCTCGCCTGCAAGCCGCAATACGTATTTTGGCATGGTAGCATACAACTGGTGTTGTACCATCCAAAACCCGGTAATAATGATGATAAGTATTATTAAACGCGCATTGGAGAGCACTTTAATCAATGCATCGAATATCTGCGTAAAGCTTTTTGATTCTTCGTGTAAACGGTTTGCCTTATAAAACAAGGCCACCAAAATTACAGCCAAAAGGGTAATTCCTCCTGCGAAGTAGTTAAGCGTAACCAATCCTTCGTTACCCATGGCGTCGCGCAATGGCTTTACAATGGTTTTCCCTGAGAAAGCACCGATGTTTACCATCATATAAAAAATGGAGTAGCCTTGCGCGCGGGTTTCCTTAGTGGTTTCGCGAGCTACGGTTCCGGTAATACACGATTTTATGAACGATCCGCCAATCATAATCACAATCATAATCGGTACGATAATCCATTTCAAATTGCTTTCGCGAAGTCCGTTAAACTGGGTGGTTTTGGTATATTCTACCAGTCCCGACGATTCGAGCATTGTTGGTAATACTCCCATCGAAAAATAGCCGACAGAAAGTAATGTAAAAGCAATCAGCAACGATTTTTTAAAGCCAATTTTATCGGCAACTGCACCGGCAAATGTGGGTAAGAAATAAAGGCCTGCCGAAAACGAACCGGCCAGCATTGCAGCCTGAAAATCGTTAAATCCTAAAATTCGCGACAAATAAAGTGTGATAACAATAAACACCCCATAATACGCAGCCCGCTCTAATAACTCCACTGCATTAGCCACCCAAAAAGCCTTCGGGAACTTCACTTTTACTTTCTTTTCCATGCTTGTTTAATGATAATTAAGGTCAGCAAAAATAGCCACTTAATCGAAAGCACAAAATGACACCGATCTTACAACTAAATGTCGCCATCTTTCACTTTGTTTATACGGCTACTTTATTGTAGCATCGGCATTAACGATTGTAAATACAAAATTTGCATTTGCTGCATTTTGAATACAATTCGTATCACATAAATTTTTTAAACATAATTTCAATCTTTTACAAAGAATTTCTTTTTCATACCTTCGCAACTACCGTTAGAACTATTTGTACATGAACTCATTCGAAGAAAATAATCTTTTCATAAATATTCAGCAGGGCGATGAAAAAGCTTTTGAAAAGCTATTTAAACTGTATTACGGATACCTGTGCAATTTTGCCACTAAAATAATTGCCGACGATGTGGCTGCCGAAGAAATCGTTCAGGAATTTTTTGTGAAATTTTGGGAGCGCAGGGCCGATCTTTCTGTAGAATCGTCGCTAAAAAACTACCTCTTCCGATCGGTAAAAAACCTTTGCCTGAATTACATTAAACATAACAATATAAAATTACAGCATGCGCAAAAGGTGATTGCCGAATCGGAAACGAGTAATTTCAATAACGATTATATTGAAGTTGATCTGGCAGCCGACATTGCCAAAAGCATTGAGGAACTGCCCAAAAAACGCCGCGAAATATTCCGGTTAAGCCGCGAAGAGGGACTAAAATACCGCGAAATTGCCGAAAAATTAAATATTTCAATTAAAACAGTTGAAGCACAAATGAGTTTGGCAATCAAGTCATTACGAGATAAATTGAAAAAATATAACACCTTCATATTCTACTTTTTTGTTAGCAGAGCGAAAAAGGCTTAAGGGTAAATTAATTGTGTATTGTCATTTAAACGAGATGGGAAAAATGGAGAACATAGAAAAATTTGATTGGGAACTGGTTACCAAATATTTGAATAAAGAAACCAGTTTACAGGAAAATGACGAGGTGGAGACCTGGATTAATCAATCTGATAAAAACCGGGCGGAGTTTGAGCAGTATAAAAACATGCTCACCAAAGTAGATTCCTATTACCAGGCAAAAAAATTCGATAACGAAACGGCCTGGAAATCTGTACATACACAATTACACCCTGCTAAAGTTCGATCTATTCAGCTACAAAAAACAAGAAAGGAGGTTATTGCACAATTTTACAAATATGCTGCAATAGTTGTTATCGCACTTTTATTGGGTTCAGTTGCATATTACCTTGGTTTCCGCAACCCGGACAAGGCCTATTACAGCGAAACGATCTCGGCCAAAGATCAGGTGCTGAACGAATATGTTTTACCCGATGGTTCGGTGGTTACCTTAAACAACGATTCGAAACTGCTGTTTCCGAAAAAGTTTAAAGGCAACACCCGCGAAGTTACCATCATTGGCGAAGCATTTTTCGATGTTCAGCGTAATCCCGAAAAACCGTTTGTAATTAATGCCGGCAATGCACAGGTTAAAGTTTTAGGTACCTCTTTTAACGTAAGTGCATACCCCGACGCAGAAACCGTTGAGGTTATTGTTGAAACAGGCAAAGTTCAGGTAATCAGTAAAAACGATAATCCTGAACTGGAAAGCCGCGAGGTATTTTTGTCTCCCGGCGAAAAAGGAACGCTGCATTTGTCGAATCTCGATTTGATGAAAACAGTAAACAGCGATCCGAATTTCCTGGCCTGGAAAACACACGACCTCATTTTCAACACTGTTCCGTTACACGAAGTGGTTGAATGTCTTGAAAAAGCTTACCACATTGATATCGACGTGATGGAACCGGAGCTAAACGACCTCTTATACGAAGGTCATTTCGATCAGAAACCGGTTGATTTCGTGTTAAATGTAATTCGGCTCACATTTGATCTGGATTTATCGGTTGAAGGCAAACATTACACTTTAATGAGCCGTACAAACAATCAGTAAAGCTTTAAAGTCATGAAACCAATAAAATGGAATAAAATAAAAATTATTGTCCTAATGGCCTTACTGGCTTTGTTAGTGGTACCTAACACCAGTTTTGCCCAGGATACAAAAAGCCAGGCGCTCGATCAAAACATCAGTATTTATGCTGAAGACGAGCCACTTTCAGATGTAATTGAAAAGATCTGTAAATACCTGGACATCGATTACTCGTACAACGCCGATATGGTTGCAGATAAGAAAATCAGTTTAAACGTATCGAACAAGCCTTTAAAATATGTGCTCGATAAGCTGATGAAAGATTTTTACCTGCTATTTGAAATTGAAGATAACCTGCTGGTGGTGCGCGATTACGTTCCCATCGATGAAAGTATGGAATACGAAAATACCACGCAACAATTTGCCAGTACTAACCGTGGATTCCTGTTCGATAATCCGCGTGATAAACAAATCACCATAAAATTTAAATCGGCCAGTAACTTAATTATCATTCCGGTAAATATTAACGATTCGGATACGTTGAATTTTATTCTCGACACCGGTGTTCGTTTCCCGATTATCACCGAGCTTCCTTTTATTAATAAGCTGAATTTGAACTACATGATGCCGGTTAAGGTAAAAGGACTTGGCGAGGGAGAATCATTAACAGCTTATCGCTCGGGGAATAACGTAATGCACATCAACGGGTTAACAGCGCGTAACCAGGAAGTACAAATGATCATCGACGAAAACTTCCAGATTTCGCACATGCTGGGTATTCCGGTTCACGGATTAATCGGCTTTAACCTGTTTAAAGATTACATTGTAAAAGTTGATTACCTGAATGAAAAACTGACCTTGTACAAACCGGAATATTACAAGTACCGCGACCGCAACAAAGACATTATTATGCCTTTGCATTTTGATGGAAACAAACCCTTTGTGCGCACTACAATTGTTACCGACGAAATAAAAGAAGTTCCGGTAAAACTATTGGTTGACACCGGTGCCAGCGATGCGCTTTGGTTATCAGAAAGTTCAGACGAACGTATCAATCTGCCGCAAAATCACATTGAAGCATTTTTGGGCCGTGGTTTAAATGGCGATCTGTACGGAACAAAAGGACGTATTGATGCCATTTGGGTTGGAACGCTACTGCTTACAAAACCAATTGTAGCCTTTCCTAACTCAAAAAATATCGATAGCCTGATTTCGGTGAACGGCAGAAACGGAACCATTGGTGCAGAAATTCTTAGGCGTTTTTATGTTACAATCGATTACCGGAATAGCCGTCTAACACTACGACCGAATCATAAAATTAAAGAAGACTTTAATTACAATATGAGTGGAATGGAAGTTACCAATCCGATGCCCGGCCTGCCCATTTTCACCATTGCCGATATACGCGAAAATTCGCCGGCACACATTGCCGGGTTACAGGAAAACGACCAGATTATTCGTATTAACAGCAGTAATCATCAGTCGCTGGAGTTAAACGATATTAACCTGCTGCTTCAAAGCCGCGAAGACAAAAAAATTAAACTCACCGTATTACGCAACGGCGAAGAGTTTAAAACTTCTTTTGAGCTGAAAAAGATGTTTTAATGAAACAAGTAAAACAACTGATCATATTTATTACCATCCTGTTGCTATCTTTTACTACAAAAGGCCAGCAACAGGATGGCTCTATTTTCGAGCGCCGCATAAGTATCAATCAAACCAATCAGCCGCTCGATTTTGTTTTTGAACAGATCAGTTGGCAGGCTAACGTATTTTTTTCGTACGATGCCACTATTTTTAATGCCGCCCAAAAAGTAAATATTTCGGCCCAGGATAAGTCGCTGTACACCGTTCTGAATACTTTGCTCGATACCTCTCAATATCGTTTTAGCGAGTTGCAAAACCAGGTAATTATTACCCGAAAATCGGAATATAATGAGTTTTCGGCAGCACCGGATTCGGTTCCTGTTAAGTATTTTTTCCTGTCGGGTAAATTAATCGAAATCCGCAAAGGGCGACCCGTTCCTTTTGCATCGGTTTCCATTTTAGATAAACCAATTGGTACCATCAGCAATTCCGATGGCGAATTTCTGTTGAAAGTTCATCCATCGTATATCGCTGATACCATTGTAATTTCGTGCATGGGATACGAGCAAAAGTTATTGCCGGCCAATCAATTACTCGACGAAGATCTTTTTATTCTGGAACCGGCTTCAATACAGATTAAGGAGATAAAAGTTACTGCAATCACACCCGAAAAATTGTTAAAGAATATGCGGGCCAATTACGAAAAGAATTATACGCCATCAAGCAAACTAATGACAGCTTTTTACCGTGAAACTGTTAAACAGGATAAAAATTATATAAGTCTTTCGGAGGCGGTAATAGAAGTGTTAAAAGCACCTTATATTGGCACCTCCCGAGGCGATTTGGTGCGCTTATTAAAGGGTCGAAAAAGCCGCGATGTACAACCATTTAAGTGGCTGAATTTTAAATTAATGGGCGGTCCTTTTACTATTACCGAACTGGATGCGGTAAAAACCGTTGAAACCTTTATTGATCCCGAGTATGAGCATGTGTATGAATACCAGATCAGCGATGTGGTATGGTATGAAAACCAACCGGTTTATGTGGTAAATTTTCGTGCTGAACCCGGCGAATTTTACCCGCCTTTTGAAGGAGAAATGTATGTTCACCGTGAAACATTTGCCCTGGTGCATGCCAGTTACCATTTAAATAAAGCAGGATTAAAACAGGCCGAAGAAATCATGATTAAAAAGAAACCACGCAAAGTTAAAGCGCGACCAACCTATGTGCATTACCAGGTAAATTACCGCCAATACCAGGGAAAATGGCACCTGGCATCGGCAAAAGCATCGGTTAAATTTAAAGTACGAAGCAAACGAGACCGCATAAACTCCGAGTTTCACAGCGTTTCCGACCTGCTAATCACCAATATTCAACCCACCGGTTTAAAGCGTTTCAACAAAGACGAACGTTTTAACCGCAACGATATTTTTGTGGAAGTTTTAGGTGCTTACGACGAAGATTTCTGGGAAAACTACAACATTATAAAACCCAACGAAAGCCTGCGAAATGCTTTCAAACAATCGCTGTTGAACTGATTTAGACCAATTTTAATGACGAATGAGCGTTAATAATGGTATTATCTTACTATTCCAAGGTTTTTGCGTAATTTTGTGGCTTATAATCAGAAACAATGAAACAATACAGTACAAGACAGAATAAAATCTCGAGGCTCATTCAACGCGAAATGGCCGATATTCTTTTAAAAGTAAATAAAGAACGTTTCCCGGGTAAATTGCTTAGCGTAACCGGAGTACGCATTACAAAAGATCTTTCCATTGCGCGCATTCACCTCAGCATTTTCCCGTCGGAATTTGCCAACGATATTTTGGAAGAAATCAAACTTTCGGGCAAACAATTGCGTGGCGAACTGGGCCGGAAAACCGGAAAAAGCCTGCGTGTTATTCCTGACCTGGAATTTTACATTGACGACAGCCTCGATTATATCGACAATATTGATAACCTGCTGAAAAAATAGTTTCTGAAACTTTTCGTTTTCAAACAAAACACCGGCGTTTGAACTTACCATTTTTCATAGCAAAACGATACCTGTTCTCGAAAAAGAAACAAAATATTATTAACATAATATCATGGATTTCGATGGCCGGAATTGTGGTGGGTACCATGGCCATCATCATCATCGTTTCGGTGTTAAACGGTTTTACCGATTTGATTGGTGTGTTTTACAGCGACTTCGATCCCGACATTAAAATATCGTCGGTTGAAGGGAAAATGTTTGATCCCAATACGATTGATATTGAACAAATTAAAACCTTGCCCGATGTGGTTTCGTATGCCGAAGTGGTTGAAGAAGTGGCCTTGCTACGCTACGGAAAACGCCAGTTTGCAGCTACCATTAAAGGCGTTCCCGATAATTATCCGGATTATACCAACATCGATAAACTGCTGATTGAAGGCGAATATTACCTGAAAAAAGACGGCATTGATTACGCTGTGGTAGGGCGCGGAATTGCCAATAATCTTGGCGTTGGCGTATCTTTTCTCGATCCGCTGCATATTTATGTGCCCAAAAAAGGAAAACAGGTATCGTTGAATCCATCGCGAGCTTTTAACCACAGTTATCTGTTTCCGTCGGCAGTGTTTGCTGTGCTCGAAGATGTGGATGCCAAATACATGCTGGTATCGAAAGCGTTTGCCACAGAGCTTTTTGACAGTGGAAACGACATTTCTGCGATTGAACTGGCCATTACCGATGGGGCTGATGTTGATGCCATTCAGGATAAACTGGAAGAAATTGTGGGAGCCGGGTTCCACGTGAAAAACAAAGAGCAGCAGCACGACCTGGTTTTTAAAACCATGAAATCAGAAAAATGGGCCGTATATTTCATCCTCGTCTTTATTTTGCTGCTGGCTTCCGGAAATATGATCGGCAACCTAACAATGCTTTATATCGATAAAAAAGAGGATATTGCTATTTTGGGTAGCATGGGACTTCCGGCACAACAAATCAACCGGATTTTTCTCTACGAAGGCTGGCTAATTTCATTGGCTGGAGGTGTTTTAGGTACCATTCTGGGCGTATTTGTATGCTGGCTTCAAATTACGTTCGAGTTGGTAAAATTACCCGGTGCCGGTGGTTCCTTTGTTATTTCGGCTTACCCGGTCCATATCATTTTTACCGACATCATTTTGGCATTCGCTGCCGTATTAATCATCGGATTTATTGCCTCATGGTACCCGGTTAAATTCATGTCGAACAAACAATTAGCACCTTCAAATATCAGCTAACTCACGATTTTTCAAAACTGACTTTCCTTAGATTTTCGCGCGTATTTTTGTTTTAACTTGCACCTGATAACAGCTAACAAGTTATATGTAAAATGAAAGCGATTGTAAAAAGTAAACCTGAAAAAGGCATTTGGATGGAAGATGTTCCGATGCCAACTGTCGGACCCAACGATATTCTTCTGAAAGTACGAAAATCAGCCATTTGCGGCACCGATTTGCACATTTATAAATGGGACGAATGGGCGCAACAAACCATTAAAACGCCGGTAACTATTGGCCACGAATACATGGGAACTGTTGTTGAAGTAGGCTCGGAAGTTGACCGCGTAAAAGTGGGTGAGCGCGTTACCGTTGAAGGCCATATTTCGTGTGGTTTTTGCCGGAATTGCCGACGCGGCCGCCAACATATTTGCGACAATACCATTGGTATTGGTGTAAACCGCGATGGTGGTTTTGCCGAATATATTTCTGTTCCGGCGAAGAACGTTCTGCACATCGATCAACGAATTTCGGATGAAATGATGGCCATTATGGATCCGCTGGGCAATGCCACACACACGGCACTTTCGTTTCCTCTGTTGGGCGAAGATGTATTAATTACCGGAATTGGCGGGCCAATTGGAGCCATGGCTGCTGCCATTTGCAAATTTGCCGGTGCACGCAACATTATTGGTACCGATTTAAGTAAATACCGCCGCGATCTGGCCCGAAAAATGGGAGTTACGCGTGTTATCGATCCTACCAAAGAAAGCATTAAAGAAGCCATGGAAGTACATCACATGGTAAGTGGTTTTGATATTGGTTTGGAATGTTCGGGTTCGCCAATTGCCTTTACCGACATGGTAAACCACATGTACAACGGCGGAAAGATAAGTTTGCTTGGTTTGCTGCCCGAACGCACTCAAATCAACTGGAGTAAGCTCATTTTTAAAGGATTAACATTAAAAGGAATTTATGGCCGCGAAATGTACGAAACCTGGTACCACATGGAAATGATGCTGACCACCGGCCTCGATATTTCGCCCGTTATTACCCACCGTTTTAAAGCCGACGATTACCAGGAAGCCTTTGAAATTATGGAATCAGGCGACTGCGGAAAGATCATTTTGGATTGGGAATAAAAGAATGATGAATGATGATTAACGAATGATGATTTCGGAAGTAAAGAGTCAGTACATAAACTCTGCACGTATTTCAATTCTTAAATCAAAAATCGTTAATCATCATTCGATATTCTAATTTGTTCCACGTGAAAAATCATCAGGTGTTTCGGGAAATTTCCTGATAAACAGCAGAAAAACTACCTTTGCAGAAAATTAAACAATTTGAAAGAAGGATTAGTAATAAAATCGACCGGTAGCTGGTACACCGTTGAGGATGAAAACGGAAATACCTACGAATGCAAAATAAAGGGCAAATTTCGCATTAAAGGAATTCGGAACACAAACCCCGTTGCCGTTGGCGATCGTGTGGGATTCACGCTCCAAAACGTTTCTGCCGACGAAAATGTGGCGCAGGTTGGTTTGATTACCAAAATCAACGAACGCAAAAATTACATTATCCGGCGTTCTATTAATCTTTCGAAACAGGCACATATTATTGCTGCCAATATCGACCAGGCTGTTCTGGTAGTAACCATGCAATACCCGGTTACCACTACCACTTTCATCGATCGTTACCTGGCATCAGCAGAGGCCTATCGCATTCCGGTAATGATTGTGTTTAACAAAGCTGACCGCTATAACGAAGACGAAACAGAAGAGATGGACCTGTTGATGCAGATCTATCGAAATATCGGCTATAAATGCCTTAAAACGTCGGCTAAAGAAGGAACCGGTATCGATGAACTTAAGGAAGCTTTAAAAGATAAAACCAACGTAATAAACGGCCATAGTGGCGTTGGTAAATCAACACTCATCAACCTTATTCAGCCGGGTTTGAATCTGAGAACCATGGAAATTTCCGATTCGCACAAAACCGGAAAACACACCACAACCTATTCGCAACTGTTTAAGCTGAATTTTGGCGGGTACATTATCGATACGCCGGGAATTAAAGCTTTTGGTGTTCTGGAAATGGAACCCTGGGAGATTTCACATTATTTTGTTGAGATATTTAAATTTTCGGAGCACTGCCAGTACAACAATTGCTCGCACACGCACGAACCCGGTTGTGCCGTTAAAGAGGCCGTGGAAAACTATCAGATCGCCCCTTCCCGATTCAGAAGTTATTTAGGCTTACTGGAACCGGATGATAAACACCGACCGGCATTTTAAGCCAAAAAGAAAGGCGCAGGTTGAATCAACGAGCGCCTTCAGCAAAATATTTTTATTCTTCTTTTAGTGATCTCTAAAATTCCATTTAGAATTGTCGCTGTTAAAATCAAATTCAGCAAGTGTAGGTGTACTGTCTCCTGAAGAAACCAACGCCAACTTCTTAGTTGAATTTGGAACCACCTTAGGCATTATTCTGTAGGTTCCGTCAATTAATTGCTCAATTCTCCACAATTGCTCGTCGGCACCCGTAAATTCCGGAACGGCAATTACTTCTGCTTCTGCTGTAGCTGCCAGGGCGCGTTCTGTACCTTCAATAACTATTTTATAGTATGGCCCGCCCAGGTATCCGCCGGCTTCTGGTACGGCTGTAATGGTCCATCGCTGGTGCGGACGGAACATGTAATCACCAATTCTTACGCCAATATCTCCTGCTGGCCAGGTGTCAATCACATCTTCTAAAGTTTGCGATGGAATGGGTTCAACCGGTTTATCTGCATCTTCCCAAAACCGGTGTGTTCCACGTGGCATACGTACAAAATCAACCACCAACTCCAAAGCATAACCTCTTCTTTCCGATTCAATTTCGTAAGTTCCTTCTTTGAACGGATCGCCGGCAACCGGCCAGTCGTTTTTCCAAAGTAACGGGCGAATACCCAGTACACTGCGGCCACTCCGATCTAAATCAGCTTCAAAATGGCACGACATTTTTTGCACGCCTTCATCAATATTTATTAATCCGAAATGCCCCGGACCGGTAACTCTTCCGCCTGCAGCAATAACCATTTTACCACCACCTTTAAGCATTTCCCGTCCCATATTATCAACATAAGGGCCGGTAACTTTTTTCGAACGGCCAACTACGATATTGTAGGTAGAATTGGCACCATCGCAGCAGGTTCCGTGAGTACCCAGCAGGTAATACCACCCGTTTCGGTACATCATTGTGGTGGCCTCACAGTCGATGGCAATATCTATTGCTTCATTGCCTTCAACGCGCTTCCCGGTTTCGGGATCAAGCTCGATTAGGCGAATAAAGCCAAAATAAGTTCCGTACGAGCACCATAAGCGCCCTGTGGTTGGATCGAGCAACAAGCCCGGATCAATGGCATCATTATCTTCCATTCCTTCCGAGCGAACCACTTCAATAGGCTCTGAATATTCAAAATCAGGAGAATTTGGATCGAGTGTTTTGTTCCACATGGTCAGAATTCGTCCGTTGTGTCCACCTCCCAGGCCACCACCGGTTGCACCATAAACTACCAAGTAACGATCGCCGATTTTCATGGCATCAGGAGCAGCACCGCCACCGGGGCGAACTCCCCCACCGTTCCATACCCAGCCATCTTCGGATATTAAACCGCCTCTACCTGTTCCAAAAGTATAATACTTTCCGTCGCATTCCATTATTGTTGAAGGATCGTGTATATATGGTTTCCCTACTTGTGCCATTACTATTTCGCAGAATAACAGCGATAAAAGAGCTATTGAGCCCAATATTTTGATTTGTTTCATCTGTTTAAATTTTTTTGATTTCTGAATGTTCAAAAAATTTGAATACATTCAGGAACTCACATAAATTTTAATCATTCTTGTTTGTGAATTTAGAATGAGGAAAATTCATGTTCGTTTCATAATAATTTCGATTCAATTAAGATTTAACTTGTTTGACTAAACAGTTTTATTCACAGGTAATTGTGATGTTTTTGATTGGTTCGCCCTTTTCATCGAGGAAACGAACACAAAAATCGCTCATTCCCGGACCGTTGATTACAACGCCGCGAACAATATTTTTCCCCTTTTTAAGTGTTAGTCGCGGCGATACAGCATCGTCCATCACCATACGTCGGTCGCCCGAAAGCAGTAATGTTTCTTCGCCGTTTAACCACCACATCGATGCTGAGTTTGAGCCCACTGCCATGCGCACATTTTCCATGTCCTCAGGCGCGTTAACAACGGTTACAGCCCAAAATACCACTCCGTAAATGGGTTTGCTTAATCCATAAGCAAAACGGAATAATTTAACGTTAAAAAGTTTACTGTCCAAAGCATGCCAGGCCAGTTCTGTATCGCCAACTTTTACAATGTCTCCATCCTCAGGAAGAATTGTAAACTGATTGGGAAAATAAAGCGTATCGAAAGCTGCACGAAGGTAACTGTCGGTAAAAACCGTATTGCTACGATTTGGCTTGCTAATTGGCTCTAACAGTAACCAACGTTGAATGAATCCATCAGCATCCGGGATACTTTTTTCAAGCGATACCGGAGAAAAATAAGCATCAATACTTCTTCCTGTAGTATCGGTTAAAGCCGGATCGTCCATTTGACGTCCAATACTTCCTGGCTGGGCTTTTAATTCGGAACCAACCAAAATAAAAAGGCTGAGCGCCAATAGAAATGTTTTTTGTTTAAAGTTCATAATTACATTTTTACTTAGTTTAAGATTTATTTTTTTTATTAATCAATTTCGCGAATGGTCATTATTCCATTACTCCATATTTTCAAGTATGGAAACAGAGTACTTTTTTTTCAAAATTAAGACGATGTCAGTTTTGGGATTTTAGTTTTTGAATATTTGATTTCTATTTTTACACATATTTCGTCATTTCCGGGAACAAAAAGACGCTTTGACACTGCAAACTGAATAACTGACTATTGCCAATCGAACCATTTAAATAATCCTCCACCGAAAACGGAGAATAATCATTCTCTCGCTTTTGATTAATAGATATTAAATCGAATTTACTATTTATAAAAACAGAAGTTTAATCGTATTAACATAAAATTTAGGAATTGCTCTAAACCCAATTGTGTCTTAACAAATCATATCGAAGAAAACTTTTTCTGAATCTTGAGGGTGGTTATTGCAGTTGTAAACAAAATCTGATTCTTTAAAGAATCTGTACCTGATCGGAATTTCTAATAGATAATATCTATTCTGCTGCCTTTATAAATCCACCACCCACCAATCTGTCGTTATGATAAAAAACTGCGGTTTGTCCGGGTGCAATCATAGCCTCAGGTTCTAATAATTCGACCTCAGCCACAGTGTCGTTTAAAATATGCAAATTACAGCGGGTTTCCTGAAGCCTGTAACGTACCTTTACTATCAATTCTTCACTAGAGCCAACTATCTCTCTATCATGTATATAGTAATTTTCAAGAAGGAGTTTGGAGCGATATAAATCATCGTATTTTGCCAACACAATTTCGTTGTCATCTAGACGAAATTCGGCCACAAATAGCGGAAAATTCAGATTTAGGCCCAATCCGCGACGTTGTCCGATGGTGTAATTGAAAATTCCCTTATGCTTGCCCAAAATGTTCCCGGTTTGATCAACAAAATTTCCGGGTTGCGATTTTATGCCTCTCTTTTTTAAAAATTGCCGGTAGTCATTTCCCTCAATAAAACATATTCCCTGGCTGTCTTTTTTTTCCGACAAGGATAAAAAACCTTTTTCCCTGGCAATATTCCGGATCTCCGTTTTTTTAAATTTACCTAAGGGGAAAATCAGTTTATCGATTATTTCGAGAGGTAATCCCCATAGAAAAAACGACTGATCCTTTTCCGGATCTTCACCCTGAAAAAGATATTTCTGACCATTATAAATTCCGGTTTTCACATAATGGCCGGTAGCGATTGAATCGCAATTCATGGCATTCGCGTATTTATCCAGGTATTTAAATTTCAGGTTAGGATTACAATACGCACACGGAAAAGGTGTGCGTCCGTTTATATATTCGTCGATAAAATATTGAATTACGTATTCTTCAAACTCACTGCGCAGATCAACAGTAATGTGTTGAATGTTCAGGCGATCAGCTAAATCCCTTGCCTCTTTTAAAAAGTGATGATTTTGATCATCGGTACCACTAAAAAGAAAGGTAACTCCAATTACCGTATAGCCCTGTTCCTGCAAAAGCATCGCTGAAACAGAACTATCAATTCCCCCACTCATCCCCAGCAAAACACGTTTATTCATTTCAATTGAATTGTAAATCTTTAATGGTATTCAATAAACTCACTAATAAGTATTGGTTTGATTAAGTGATTGAATTCGTTGTATTATTCCTTTTCTTTCTGAAAATAATCGTACACAACCCGTGCTTTGGCCTTCCCAATTGAAGCTTCCAAAGCGTCGAGCTTTTGTAGTTTTATCTGCTTTACTGATTTGAAATCCTTCAATAATTTTTCTGTAGTCTTCTCCCCTATTCCATTTATATTACCTAATTCGGATTTTATAAATGATTTGGAGCGTTTATCGCGGTGAAAAGTAATTCCAAAACGGTGCGCTTCATCTCTTAAATGCTGAATTACTTTTAAGGTTTCGGAGTTTTTATTGATGTACAGCGGAACTGAGTCGCCCGGAAAATAGATTTCCTCCAGTCGTTTTGCAATACCAATAACCGTTATTTTACCACGTAGTTCCAGCTTATCCATAGCTTTCATTGTAGCCGATAACTGGCCCTTTCCGCCATCAACAACAATAAGATTGGGCAATGGTTTGTTTTCTTCTTTCAAACGCCTGTAACGCCGGTAAACCACCTCCTCCATCGAGGCAAAATCGTTTGGCCCTTCAACAGTTTTGATGTTAAAATGCCGGTATTCCTTTTTTGCAGGTTTAGCATTTTTAAACACCACGCACGCTGCAACAGGGTTTGTTCCTTGCAGGTTGCTGTTATCAAAACATTCAATTCGCTCGGGTAATTCCTTTAATTGTAAATCCTTTTTTATGGTATTTAATATACGATCAGTTCTGACTTGAGGATTTTTAAGCACAGCTTGTTTGTCCTTTTCCAGACGAAAATACTTTGCATTACGCTTCGAAAGGTCTAATAATTGCTTCTTCTCCCCTCTTTGCGGCACCCTGAAAGTGACGTTTTCAATCACATTTTCCAGTTTAAAAGGCACCAAAATTTCGCGTGCGTTACTAAATATTTTCTGCCTTATTTCAATAATTCCAGCCAAAAGAAGCTCTTCCGTATTCTCATCCAAACCCTTTTTTATCTCCAAAGTAAAGGTTTGTATAATGGCACCTTTTATAATCTTCAGGTAATTGATAAAGGCGAAGTTTTCATCCTCCTCAATAGAATAAACATCAACATCTGTAATAACAGGAGAAACAACCGTTGATCGGCTCTGATAGCGCTTCAGCGAATCGTACTTTTCTTTGATTGCGGCAGCTTCCTCGAAATTTAAATTTTCCGCCATATCGGCCATCATTCCTTCCAGATGCTTAATAACACCCGAAATATTTCCCTTTAAAATATCAGCAATATCAGCAATTCCCTGGTCATATTCATCTACTGAAACATACCCTTCACATGGTCCTTTACAATTACCAATATGATATTCCAAACACACTTTATACTTTCCTGACGCAATATTTTCGGGTGATAAATTGTAATTACAGGTGCGTAATTTATATTCCGACTTAAATAATTCCAGCAGTGTTCTAACGGTATAAATTGAGGTGTATGGACCAAAATATTTTGAACCATCGCGAACCAGATTTCTGGTTTTAAAAACGCGTGGAAAAGCTTCGTTTTTGATACAAATCCACGGATAACTTTTATCGTCTTTTAAGCGGATATTGTAACGTGGCTGATATTTTTTAATCAGGTTGTTTTCCAACAGCAAAGCATCCTGCTCGCTTTCCACCACCATGTGCTTTATATCGGCGATATTGCGCACCAATAAAGCTGTTTTCCGGTGATCGTGATTCTTTGTAAAATACGAAGAAACCCGCTTTCGCAGGTTTTTCGCTTTTCCGATGTAGATTATAGTATTCGTTTGATCTAAATACTGATAAATACCGGGCTTATTCGGCAACACCGATATAAGCGTTTTTAAGTGATCAATATTCTTATTTTCGGTCTTATATTTCAATTACTGATATTTTACCAATACCTGAGTTTCGTATTCTTTAAGTATTGATTTATTAGGTGTATTAATAAATTCCAGATCGCAAATAAAGCTAAAGTAAATATTTTCAACACCACATCTTTTTGCCAGATTTAATGCCGCAACAGCAGTTCCCCCGGTTGCCAGCAAATCATCGTGAATCAAAACCACATCGTTTTTCTCCAACGCATCGCTGTGCATTTCTACACTGTCAACACCATATTCCAGCTCGTAAGATTCACTTAAAACGGTACTTGGCAATTTTCCTTTTTTACGTATCGGAACAAAACCAGCATCGAGACGATCTGCAATTGCTCCGCCAAAAACAAAACCACGGGCTTCAAGACCAACAACTTTTGTAATCCCTTTCTCTTTAAAATTCTCTACGATTGTATTAGTAACAAACCTTACCGCTTCTTTATTTTTAAAAAGCGTTGTCACATCTTTAAAACTTATCCCCTCTTTCGGATAATCTGGAATTTCGCGTATTTCTCTTTTTAAATCCATTTTACAAAATTGTTCCACGTGAAACATTATCGCCCCAAAAGAACCAATAAAACGTTTATATCAGCTGGTGACACACCTGATATTCGTTTTGCCTGTCCTATTGTTTTTGGTTTTATTTTATCTAGCTTTTGACGTGCTTCTGTGGAAATTGATTTTAACTCGTTATAATTAAATTTATTTTCAATATTTATATTTTCAAATTTATCCAACTTTTCTGCCAGTTGCTTTTCGCGATTAATATATCCTTCGTATTTAATCACAATTTCGGCTCCTTCTATAATTTCTGTTTTTCTGGCCTCCGTAACCCGTTCCAGAAATGTTTTAAACGGGGTGATTACTTCAATCAAATCAAATATTGAAATCTGAGGGCGTAAAATAAGGTCGAATAATTTAACTCCCTGCTTTAATTCAGAAGTACCTTTTTCTGTAAGTAATTGATTTACAAAGCGTGGCTTAACCGAAAAATCTTTTGCGTAAGCAATAATTTCCTGAATTAAGGCTGTTTTTTCCTGCAACAAATTAAGACGTTCTAGCGAAGCCAGACCCAATTTATACGATTTTTCGGTTAAACGGATGTCAGCATTGTCTTGACGGAGTAAAATTCTAAATTCTGCCCTACTGGTAAACATTCGGTAAGGTTCATCTACTCCTTTTGTTACAAGATCGTCAATCAATACTCCAATGTAGGCTTCGTTTCTTTTTAAAACAAAAGTATCGTTATTTCCTGCCGATTTTAAATGCGCGTTTATACCGGCCATTATTCCTTGCGCCCCTGCTTCCTCATATCCGGTTGTTCCGTTAATTTGTCCTGCGAAAAACAAATTGTCGATAATTTTGGTTTCCAGGGTATGATTTAATTGAGTAGGATCGAAATAATCGTATTCAATTGCATAACCAGGACGGAATATCTTTGCCTTTTCCAAGCCGGCTATTTTATGTAAACCTTTTAACTGAACCTGCCAGGGAAGTGAGGAAGAAAAACCATTTAAATAATACTCGATTGTATTTTCTCCTTCTGGCTCTAAAAACAACTGATGTTTTTCCTTTTCAGCAAAAGTTACCAGTTTGGATTCGATACTCGGACAATAACGTGGTCCGGTACTTTGGATAGTTCCATCGAACATTGGTGAATCCTCAAATCCTTCCTGTAGCTCGCTATGCACTTCGGAACTGGTATGTGTGATCCAGCACGAACGCTGTTTCAATTTTGTTTCGGTACCAGGCAAATAGGAGAATTTATAGTGTCCGGTATCGCCCTTTTGTTCCGTAAGTTTCGAAAAATCAATGGTTCTGCCATCTATACGTACGGGTGTCCCGGTTTTCATTCGGCCGGTTTTAAAACCAGCTTCCAGTAACTGTTCTGAAATGTTGTATGATGCGGCTTCTCCAATACGTCCACCGGCAAGCTTTTCCTGCCCTATATGCATTAAACCGTTTAAAAAAGTGCCATTGGTTAAAACAACCGTATTCGATTCAAACTCGATACCTATTTTGGTTTTTACACCTTTTACCTGTTTATCTTTAATTATTAGTTGAATAACAGCATCTTGCCATAAATCAAGATTATCAGTGTTTTCCACAATGTTCCTCCATTCTTCAACAAAGCGAAAGCGGTCGTTTTGTGCACGTGGACTCCACATTGCAGGTCCTTTCGACTTATTAAGCATACGGAACTGAATAGTAGTTTTATCGGCCAAAATACCTGAATAACCACCCAATGCATCGATTTCGCGTACAATCTGACCTTTTGCAATTCCGCCCATAGCCGGATTACACGACATCTGACCATATTTGGTCATATCCATAGTGATCAGTAATGTTTTCGATCCAAGGTTTGCAGCTGCTGTTGCTGCTTCGCATCCGGCATGTCCTCCCCCAACAACAATTACATCATATTTCTCCATCATACCTTCAGTGCTTTAAAATCTATTTTTGCAAGATAAAACTCTTCCATTTTTGTCATCTCCTCTTGCTCTTCATCGGTTTTATCTTTATATCCTACTAAATGCAGAACTCCATGCAGAACAACACGATACAATTCTTTTAATTGCGAAATACCGTAATTTTCTGCATTTTCGTTAACTCTGTCGAGACTTATAAATAAATCGCCCGAAATTACATTTTTCTCTACGTAATCAAAAGTTATTATATCTGTATAATAGTCATGATTAAGATATTGTTTATTCATAGCGAGCAAAAACTCGTCGGAGCAATATACAATTGTAAGTTCTCCAAGTTCATACTTTTCATTGATGACAAGACTTTCAATCTGATTTTTTAGAAAATCTTCATGAAACGATATCGCTTTGATATCTTCAAAATAAAATTCTATTGATTTCATTCACAGACAATATGGAAACTTAGACTGTTTCCTTTTTTATTAAATACAACATTTTGGGCAATACTTTTAATAATATGTATTCCACGCCCTGTTTCGTTTAAAAGATTATCCTTATGAGTCGGATCCGGGATGTTTTCCACATCAAATCCCTCTCCTTCATCAGTAACCCGAACATGAATAAGATGGCTTTTACAATCAATGGTAAGTTCTACAGTTTTTCTATAGTCTTCCTTATTACCATGAACTATAGAATTTGTAGTAGCTTCAGAAATACATAAAAATACGGAGTTAAAGCATTTTTCAGGCATATTATGAAAATTAAAATGTGCCCTTACAAATTCTTCCACCTTTTTTATTTCTTCACTTACCGACCTTATTACCAATATATTGGGTGGTTTATTTTTCACTCTGGTTTTGTATTTTATTTAAATAATCTTTGTATTTTTTGTTGTAAAAGTTATTTAATGTATTTGAATTTCGGTTTAAATACTCAATGGTAAAATTCTCTTTTTCCTTATACTCAAAAAACTTAACAGGGTTACTGTAGAAATCGTCAGCACTTTCCGATTCACGCTTATCTTCGAATTCGCGTTCTGTTTCGGCCCTTTCAGCTTCGAGTAAGCGGGTGGTTATAAGGTTCTGACGGGCAATGGTTTCGGCGTTAATTGATTTATTCATCAACTCCCTTCTGTTTTCTTCAAGCATCTGATCGATTTTTTTTAACGTTTCCTGTGCCTGGCTACCAACCTGGCCGTTATTCATTAAGTCGCGCAGCATTTGCTGCATCATCTCGTGCTGCATCAGGCTCTGCCCCATTTGTTTGCTTAATCCCTGCGAATTTCCGTTTTTCATTTGCTCAATCATCTTCTGCAACTGTTGTTTTATACTTTCCGATGATTCTTTAAGGTCCTGCATTCCGCTCCCCATACCTCCGGGATTTTCGCATTGTTGATCGCCCGGCTGTGCATTTGCCATCTGTTTTTCCAGCTGCTCTAACGATTCGTTTAATAAAAGCGCCAGATTATTTATGGCGGTAATTACAAATTGCTGACTACCTCTGGCTTGCGGAAACAAACCTTCCTCCAGTTGTTCGCCCGATTTTGTCAGGTTTAATTCCATGTTCACCAACTCATTGTTTATCATACTTGAGATTTGTGGTGTACGTTTCGCCAGAGCATACAACGAATCTCTTACAATTTTACTCTGGTCTTCAATGCGTTTTTGTTCTTTATTCAGTTCGGTTAACCGCGGATCTTTTGCACTAATACTACTTAAGCCGTTTAATACATCTTCCTGATTAAACGACAAAAGCACGAGATTATCTAAAATTTGCCGTAGATTTTGTATGTTCTCCTGGTTTTGCTGCATGCTGTTCATGTCGAGCATTTGCTGCATGGCAAACGCGGCATTTTTCATTTGCTCCGAAGTTTTCTGAATACTTTGGCTCGACTTTTTACGGTTCTTTTTCTCCAGGTTTTGTTTACTTTCTTCCGAACTGTTTTGCATTTCCCTAAATTCCTCGTCAAAATCATCAAAACCAATTGGTTTCTCCAATTCTTTATTCATTTCCAGCGTTTCACCTAACCGTTTTTCCAGCTCATTCAGTTTTTCCTGATGTTCGTTTACCTTTTCGCTTATTTCTTCAAAATTCTTCTCCTCGCTTACCTCCCTGGCCATGTTCTCCTCTTCCCTGGCCAATTCATTCATCTCATCGGTAATCTCCTGCAGTTTTTGCTCTACCTTGAACTTCTTCAGCATCTCCAGGTTTCTATCCAGTTGTTTCTGCAAATCGTCCATGGTTACGTTCATATCCCGGCTAAGTTCGTTCAGCTTTTTACTGTCGAATTCTTCAGCCAGCTTATTGAATTCATCCATTAATTCTTGCAACTCATCGGTAAAAACTTCTTTAAGCAATTCCTCTATTTGCTTTTGTTTTTCAATTATCTCTTCTGAGTTATCATTAAACGAATTCAGGTAATTATTTAGCTTTTTATTATCCTGTTTTATTTTATCGTATAGTTTTTCCAGTTGATTTTGCTTTTGTACAATGTCGTTAACCATCTGCGATTTTTCCCAGTCAGAAGTGTTGGTATCCATATTTTTAATCTGCAGATTTTGCAAATTCTTCTGGATTTCTTTCGATAACTGCTGGCTTTCGGCAATCATTTTTTCCAGGTTTTCGAACTGCTCTTTTTCGTTGGCTTCCAGCTCTTCTTTATCAGGAAATACAAAAGTATAACTATCAGAAGTAGTGGTTTTATAACCGTTTATTACATCGTTATCCGAAACCGAAAAGTAGTACGAAATAGCTCCTTCCGAACCGACATCGTTAAAATCGTAACTAAAATAAAACTCCTGATCGCTAATATTCCCCGAAAATGGCAAAGCTATAGCGGTATCTTCGTTGGCCATATTGCAATGAAAATTTAGCCCTGAAAAACCATAGTCATCGCCAATTACACCTTTAAAAAAGAAACGTGTTAAACGTGTTGAATCTTCAATACGCATTACCTCAATATCCGGGTAAATATCCGGTATCACATCAATATTGTACGATAGCGCCAATTCTTCGTCAGTAACTTTATTACGTATATAAACATTGTAATTACTTGATTTATAAACCGTTTTTTCTACTTCAAATAGTTCTTCGTTTTCAGTTGCAGTAACCCGAATGGAGTCGTTAAACATCAAAGCCAGCGAGTCAACATCGATTCCTGTGAACTGCCATTTTAAAATTGTTCCACATGGAACCTGCACATCTCCGATGTTCTCAAGCAGCTGCGATTCGCTTAATGTATAGCCTGGCGGATTTACATTAACGGTAAATGAATTAATACCCGGTTTAGGCAGTAATTGCAAGATATAAATATCTGATTTATAATTTAAATCGGTAAAATAAAATGAAACCGGATTGATCACTGAAGCCATTTCAAATTCATATTTTCCGGTTTCTGTTGTTTTCATCAGGTAATTATTACCTTCTATATTTATATATACTACTTGTGGAATTTCATCGCCTTCGGCAATAACTTTCACTGTATAGGGGTCTCCTTTTTTAACTTTTAAACTTCCGTTTGTTAAGTGAAAAGAAAAAGGAGCCGGTTTAACAAACTCCTGGTTGTAATGTACCAAACGATTTGTTGAATCTGTAAAAATGTTTTTATTGGCTAAGAATATTCCAGAGGCGATTAAAATACTAAATATCAGATAAATAGAAACAATTTTAACATTCTTATACTCAATGGCTTCGTTAAAATCGAACACTTTTAACTCATCAATTTTCTGATCGATACTGGCAATTAACAAATCGTTGGAATACTTTTTATCGTGCAAACTCGATAGTTCAATGATATTCAGTAACTTATCTTTTATATCGCCAAAATGTTTTTGAATCAGTTGAGTGGATGATTTCAGATCGATAGGTTTTAAAATATGTAGTAAGCGGAATAGTGGAATGAGAATAAACTGCGTACTTACCAAACCAGCAAAAATAAGGTAGCCGTAAAAGATGACCTTACGTGTTAACGATGAAAGGTAAATATAGTATTCAACTACTGAAAATACTGTGTATAAGGTAATTAACAAAACAAAAACCAAAGCTGTCCCTCTAACCAACCTATACAAGCCATATTTAAACCTGAATGCGTTTAGTTTATTAACAAGTATGTTGAAATTTTCTGTCATTCTGCTTAAAGTTCTTATTTCTCAAACGTTTATTATTTTCACCAATTGTTAATAATTGTGGATAAACATGTCAAAAAAACAAAAGTAATCTTTTAAACTAATTTTTGTATTCTTCAGTTTTTTCATCATATAATTTCGCATTTCAAAAACCGTCGTTAATCTTACAGAATTTTGATGCCCGTTTATTCACAACAAATACACCTGTTAAAAACGTCAGTTCTCTTTCCACTTTTACTATTAACAGTTGTTAAAAAGAAAAGTTATATAGTTACCAAAGAACAAATTAACCTGTGAAATAGTTGTTGAAAACAGTAGGGCAAACATGTTTACAGTTTCTGCATAATTGGTAAAAAATAGTAATTAACAATTACCAACAGGATATAATAACTAGTATTAATTTTTAAATTTGTTTAATTATTAATAATAATAGAAGAAGATTGGACATACTACTTGTAGAAGACAACCTATTAAATCAAAAGGTGGTTATATTTAATTTGAAGAAATATAACTACAACGTTACTGCAGTTACCAACGGACCCGAAGCAATTGAGCAGGTAAAGCAGCACGCCTACGATCTGGTGTTAATGGATATTATGCTTCCCGAAATGGACGGCTACGAAATTACCGCGGCTATTCGCGATTACGAAACCGCAAACGCCATTGAAAACCCTGTTCCCATTATTGCTATAACGGCTAACACGCTCGACAATGATCGTGAGCGCTGTTTTAACGTAGGAATGAACGAGTATTTATCAAAACCCTTTACAGCTGCCCAGCTTATTGAAAAAATACGCATCTTTATTCCCGAATAAGAGTTAGTGCTGATGGATGGATTAGATATTAGAGGAAATTCATATACGGATACCGAAAGAGAGCTGGATAAGCGGTTACGCCCTTTACAATTTGATGATTTTAGCGGACAAAAACAAATTGTTGAAAACCTTGAAATTTTTGTAAAGGCAGCGCTTTTACGTGGCGAAGCTCTGGATCATGTTTTACTGCACGGACCTCCGGGACTGGGTAAAACAACCTTGTCGAATATTATTGCCAACGAACTGGGAGTCGGGATAAAAATCACTTCCGGACCAGTATTGGATAAACCAGGCGATTTGGCGGGCTTATTGACCAACCTTGAAGAAAACGATGTGTTGTTCATCGACGAAATTCACCGCCTCTCCCCTGTTGTTGAAGAATATTTGTATTCGGCCATGGAAGATTTCCGTATCGATATAATGATCGACAAAGGACCGAGTGCACGTTCGGTACAAATAGAGCTGAATTCGTTTACGCTGATTGGAGCCACTACCCGGTCGGGATTATTAACGTCGCCTTTGCGCGCACGTTTTGGTATCAATTCTCACCTGGAGTATTATGATGGCGATATTTTAACGCAAATCGTTAAAAGGTCCGCAGGTATACTAAATGTGGAGATAAGCGACGAGGCGGCTCATGAGATAGCTTTCCGGAGCCGTGGCACTCCGCGTATCGTAAATTCATTGCTGCGTCGTGTTCGCGACTTTGCACAGGTAAAAGGTAATGGTACCATTGATATGGATATTACGCGTCATGCTTTGTCGGCTTTAAACATCGATAAATACGGCCTGGACGAAATGGATAACCGAATTTTAAAAGCTATCATCAATAAATTTAAAGGCGGACCGGTGGGAATTACAACCATTGCAACAGCCGTTGGCGAAGATGCCGGAACCATTGAAGAGGTGTACGAACCGTTTTTAATAAAAGAAGGTTTTATAAAACGAACACCTCGCGGAAGAGAAGTTACTGATTTGGCCTATAAACATTTAGGTCGCGTTCGGTACGGCGACTCCCCTAGCCTTTTTTAAGGCTGGAATGACGAATTTCGATTAACGATTTTAGATTTATGATCGGAAAAGAAGTAGACAGTTTCAATTGAAGGATACTTCTAAAATCTACATTCGTTAATCATCATTCGAAATTCTTTATTTTTCTATGAATTTTACTTCGAATAACATTGGCCACAGTTTTCCGGTAACAAACATGCGGTCGTTTTCGGCATCGTAGGCAATTCCGTTTAACACATCAATGCGGTCGCTCGCCTGGTGATACATATCGATTAAACCTTCCATGTTTATTTCTTCCAGAACTTTACCGGTTTTGGCATCAATTTTAACAATAAAGTTGGTGGTATAAATGTTGGCGTAAATAATTCCGTCAATGTATTCCAGCTCATTCAGAACATTCATATTTCCGCGGTTATTGGCCACTTGAACGGTTTTTACAATTGAAAAATCATCCGGATTCAACCATGTTAAAACATTGGTTCCATCACTCATAATCAGGTTGGTTCCATCGTTTGTCAATCCCCATCCCTGCTCCGATTTGTAAGTAAAACTGTCGATTACGGCAAAGGTTTCCAGGTCGTAAACAAAACCTTTTTTGGCATGGTAAGTAAGCTGGTAAATTTTACCGTTTAACAGGGTTATTCCTTCGCCAAAATACTTGTCTTCCATGTCAACAGATTGAAGAGGCTTACCGGTTTTAATGTCAATTTTCATTAATTTCGAATGGCCGGTTTCACCTGTTCCTTCGTACAAATAACCATTGTAATATTCCAATCCCTGGGTGTAGGAAGTTTTTAAATGCGGATACTTTTCAATTACCTGGTAAGTGAGTTGTTTTGGGGCAATATCCGAGATTACATTAATCGTTTTTGTTCGGCTGTTTTTTAATCCGTCGTTTTTTTCAGCATCTACTTTAAAACTGGTGTTTCCAACCTGATCCAGTTCCACACCGGCAATTTCAAAATTCAGCTCGTTGCTTTCTTTCAGTAATTCGCCTTCGTAGTAAACTTTTACCGATTTTAGCTCGCCGTCGCGCAGTTTGGTTTTAATCTCTAAAGTTACTTTATCGCCTGAGGTGTATAGTTGTTTACCCGGTTTTATACTAATGCTACTCACCGGTTTTCGCGGGCGTTTGTTCGATTTATTCGAGCACGAAAAAAAACTCACAAGCAAACAAAATATAAGTACTATCGGGAAAAGATTTCGCTTCATTACACAGTAATTTTTGATTTCAAAGATAAAACATATTGTAAAAGATTCTTTTGTAGAAAAGCATCAACGCAAATGATTTTATCTTTGCCTAAAAATTCAACAATTGAATCCTTTTAAGAAATTAGCAAGCGATACAGCTATTTACGGGGTAAGCAGCATTGTGGGCCGCTTTTTAAACTGGTGGCTTGTCCCCTATTATTCGTTTATGTTTTTGCCGGGCGAGTATGGCGTGGTAACCAACATGTACGCTTATGTGGCATTTTTACTGGTGTTACTCACCTACGGAATGGAAACCTCGTATTTCCGTTTTGCCTCGAAAAGCGACGAACCCGAAAAAGTGTATTCCACATCGATGGTATCCTTGTTTTTTACCACTTTTTCGTTTGTGTTGCTGGCGGCAGCTTTTCGAAATGAAATAGCTGCCTGGATTCAATATCCCGATCACCCGGAGTACATTTTGTGGTTTGCCATAATTTTAGGTGTCGATGCGTTTACAGCCATTCCTTTTGCACGGCTCCGTTTAAAGAACCGGCCTATAAAATTTGCCTTTATTAAACTCGTTAACATTGGTTTTAATATTGGTTTTAACCTGTTCTTTATTTCGTTGTGCCCAAGGATTTTAGCTAATAATCCCGATTCAATAATTTCAACTATTTATTCAGCCGATATCGGTGTGGGTTATGTCTTTATTTCCAATTTGCTGGCTTCGCTGATTACCTTGGTTTTACTGCTTCCCGAAATCTTCAGAATCTCCTTTCAGTTTGACAAGAAGCTGCTAAAACAAATGTTGAGTTATGGTTTCCCGATTTTGATAGTTGGATTGACCGGAATGGTGAATCAGAATATCGATAAAGTGCTGATTCCGTTTTTGGTGCCTGAGAATCAGGATCCGATGTTTCAACTTGGTATTTACGGTGCCAACTACAAACTGGCGGTGCTGATGAATATGTTTATTCAGGCGTTCCGATATGCATTCGAACCTTTCTTTTTTGCCCGCGAAGGATCAAAAGACGACCCAAAAATATATGCCGTTGTAATGAAATACTTTGTCATTTTCGGACTAATCATTTTCATCGGAATGGTATTGTTTATCGATGTGCTAAAAGGTATTGTCGATGCGCAGTACCACGAGGGATTAAAAGTGGTGCCCATTGTATTAATGGCCAACCTTTTTTACGGTATGTATTTTACGCTATCGTTATGGTATAAACTAACCGACAAAACGCGATACGGTGCTTATATGGCTCTAATTGGTGCCACAATTACGCTGGTTTTAAACTTTGCCTTGATTCCGGTAATGGGTTATATGGGATCGGCAATTGCAGTGTTTGTCTGCTTTTTGGTTATGCTGGTCATCTCCTATTTTCTGGGGCAAAAACATTTTCCGGTGCCTTACGATCTCAAACGCATAGGCAGCTATTTTTTGGCGGCCATGGTAATTGTGAGTATCGCTCAATTTACGCTCGATTTACAGGTAATACTTAAATATTCAATCAATTTAGTGTTAGCACTGGCTTTTATTGTGCTGGTTTTTAAATGGGAAATAAACGAATTAAAGCGATTTATACCCTTTATAAATAAGTCGTAATAGGAAGAATATTAATTGGTTACAACTGGTTTTATTCGCTGTTGTTTTCTCCTCATTCAACAAATATTAGGAATAAATGAAATAAATATCAAAAAGTATTAATTTTGCACAAATGAAGAATTTAGAGGGAAAAGTAATAGCGTTGGCAAGCGACCATGCCGGATTTGCAAAAAAACAGGTAATTATCAAATTTTTGAGTGATAACAATATCGCTTTCAAAGATTTTGGATGTTACACCGACGAAAGCGTGGACTACCCTGTTTATGCTCATAAAATGGGTGAAGCCATTGAAAGCGGTGAATACGAAATTGGTATAACTTTTTGTGGAAGTGGCCAGGGAATTAGTATTGCTGCAAACAAACATCAGGGCGTACGTTCGGCGGTTTGCTGGAAAGAAGAAATTGCTGCATTGGCGCGTCAGCACAACAATGCAAATGTGTGTGCAGTGCCCGGTCGTTTTGTAAGCGATGAAGAAGCCATTGCTATTGTTTCAACTTTTCTGAACGAAGATTTTGAAGGCGGACGACATGCCCGCAGAGTAGATATGATTCCTCTTGAGAAATAAATGACAGCGCATAAAAAAATATTTCTGAAGGATTCGAAAATTGCTTTTGATAAAAAACACCGGAAGACCTTAAATTTTAATATTTCGAAATACGACGAAGCCGTTGCCAAAGGCAAACTTCGTTACCGGAATATGGATTTGGCCAAACACCGTGCTTCTTATCTCAAAAAGAAAGTAGTTTCCAATCTTGCGCATTATCTCGAAACATTTGAAACCAATGCCAAAAACAATGGAATTGAGGTCGTTTGGGCACGCAACGGCAACGAAGCTTTTTCGGAAATCATAAAAATTCTGACCGAAAATGAGGCAAAGCTTTTGGTGAAAAGCAAGTCGATGATTTCGGAAGAAATTGAACTGAACGAAAATCTGGAGAAAGCTGGTTTCGAGCCGGTTGAAACCGATCTGGGAGAATTTATCGTTCAGGTGGCCGGTGAAAAACCGTATCATATTTTAACGCCGGCAATGCATAAATCGAAAGAAGATGTTGCCGAGCTTTTTCACGAAAAATTTCAAACTCCCGAGGATTCAACACCAACAGAATTAACCAATTTTGTTCGAAAAGTATTGCGCGAAAAATTCACTTCGGCAGAAGTTGGAGTAACGGGTGCTAATTTTTTGGTGGCCGATGTTGGTGGAGTGGCACTTACCGAAAACGAAGGCAACGGTTTTATGTCGGTAGCCTTCCCGAAAGTGCATATTGTAATTGCCGGAATTGAAAAACTGATTCCGTCGATTGGCGATTTGCAGCTGATGTTTCCCTTGCTTTCAGCCTTGGGAACCGGACAACAGGTTACAGTGTACAATTCGCTGATAACCGGCCCAAAACGCGCTAATGAAGCCAACGGACCGGAGAAAATGGTGGTGGTTTTGCTCGATAATAACCGCACAAAAATTGCTGCAGAGCCAAAACATGTCGACGCGCTGAAATGTATTCGCTGCGGTGCTTGTTTAAACGCCTGCCCTATTTATAAAAATGTGGGTGGATACACTTACAACACCACTTACAGCGGCCCCATCGGATCGGTAATAACGCCTTTTATGAAAGGCTTTGATAAATACAATCATTTAAGTTTTGCCTGCACGGTTTGCGGGGCTTGCACCAATGTTTGCCCGGTAAAAATTCCGCTGCACGACTTGTTGCTTTTAAACCGAAAAATTGCGGTTGACGAAAACCACGGAACTTTCGCCTGGAATAAGGGAATGAAAGCATACGAATGGGCATTTAAAAAACGAAAAAACCTCGATCGGGTAAACGGGAAAGTAAAAAATACGCTGCTAAAAGCCAACAAAAATGTATTGGGAAAACAAAAGAAGTTTCCTGCTTTTGCAGAGCAATCATACAGTAAAACAATCTTAAAGTTAAAATAGATGCTATCGAATACATGCAAATATGCACTCAGAGCGTTGATTTATCTCGGTAAATTTTCGAAAGAAGACAAGCGCGTTGGAATCAAAAAAATCTCGGAAGATTTGGGTTTATCGTCACCGTTTTTAGGAAAAATCCTGCAAAACCTGGTAAAACAAAAATTGCTGGTTTCAACAAAGGGACCGAATGGCGGTTTTTCACTTTCGCGCGATGCGTCTGAAATTTCGTTGTGGGACATTGTAATTAAAGTTGATGGCGAAGAGTTTTTCACCAACTGCCTGATCAGTTTAGAGCCGTGTAAAACACACGATCCGTCGAAACCACTTTGTCCGGTACACGCACAATACGAAAAGTTACGTCAGGATATTTCGCATTTTTACAAAACCACTTCGTTGGAAACGATTGGAAAAGACATCGACAAATACGAAGATCTGGTAAAACTATAGTGCAGGAGAAACTCTAATCGCGGAAGATTAAAAAAAGCGTTCCAGCCACTTTTTATTTACAAAGAGGGCATAAAAAAAGGTGGCAAACGATAAACCGGCGGCATTGGCCCAAAGGTCGTAAACATCGCTGTGGCGGCTTGGCGATATTTTTTGCTGAACGTATTCAAGCACAATGGCAGCAACAAATGTCAACAGCGGTGTCCAGAAATAAAAGTTTGGAGTAAACTGTTTTACCGGCCTGAAGCTGAGCATACAAAGGATAAAAAACATCCCGAAATGAACGATTTTATCGAAATTCGGAATTTGTAAAAATGGTTTGCTTGGTAGTTGGCTTGCCGGCACAAAAAGCAGGTAAAGCATTATAATAAACCAAATTGCAAGTCTCCAGTAGGGATCTATCTTCATGTTTTCAATTGTTTAAATCTAAATTTTTCAGGTCTCGTAATGGCAGGTATTTACATTCATATTCCTTTCTGTCGTCAGAAATGTTATTACTGCGATTTCTACAAAACGGTAAATACTTCGTTGCAGCACGATTTTATCAGCGCCCTGAAAAACGAGGCTAAAGTACGTAAAAACTACTTGAACGACGAAACGGTTGAAACCATATATTTTGGCGGTGGTACTCCGTCGGTGCTTACGGCGCCCGAAATAGCCGAAATACTGGCCGTGCTGAATGATGAATTTAAAGTTAATTCGGATGCCGAAATAACTTTTGAAGCCAACCCCGACGACTTGAGTAACGATTACCTGAAAGCCTTAAAACGAGAAGGAATAAATCGATTAAGTATCGGAATTCAGGCTTTTCAAAACCGGCATTTGGAAAAAATGAACCGCCGCCACAATGTTGCGCAGGCTGTTGAAGCCATTGAAAATGCAGCAAAAAACGGCTTCACGAATTTAAGTGCCGATTTGATTTACGGTCTCCCCGATTTAACGCCAAAAGAATGGGAAGAAAGTTTGAACCAGATGTTCAGGCTCCCGGTAAAACACCTGTCGGCCTATCATTTAACCTATCACGAAGGAACCGCCTTTTACACCTGGCTAAAAAAAGGAACATTAAAAGAGCTGAAAGAAGCTGAAAGTGTTGCGCAGTTTAACACACTGGTAGATCTGTCGATTGCCAATGGTTTCGAGCATTACGAAATTTCAAACCTGGCAAAAGACCAACTTTATTCGCGCCACAACACAGCCTACTGGATGGGCACCAAATACCTGGGACTGGGACCATCGGCACATTCGTTCGATGGTGTTTCGCGGCGCTGGAACGACTCCAGCGTTGAGGCTTACATAAAAGCACAGGCCAACAATCAAACCTATTTCGAGGAAGAAAAACTGAGCGAAAACGATCAGTACAACGAGTACATTTTAACGCGCATTCGCACCAAATGGGGCGTATCGGAAAGGGAGTTGGAGAAACGTTTTGGCTCTGAAAAGGCCAACTACTTTTCCCGTCAGTTGGCCAGATACAACAATACCGGTGTACTGCAAATCAACAACGAAACTATTACACTCACCCGAAAAGGGCTTTTTGTTTCCGACGAGATCATGGCTGATCTCATGATTATATAGTCTTTGCAAGAAAGCGCCAAATGCTGCGTTACTCTCGGTTTGAAAACGGTCGATTACGAAAGTAAACTCCCTGATTTCCAAACCTTCGAAAGCCTTGCCTTTGACGCTTTCTTATCAAAGCCAAAGAAATAGCTGAGTTTTCTGGTAGGCACTATATAATTGTTATCCAAATAGTTGATTCAGTTCTTCACAATCATAAATCTTGTTAAACCTACTGAATGGACGCATTATTTATCTATCTTAGCGGTTCTTTAAAAAAACAGATTGATGCAGGTTAAAATCGTTAATAAATCAAAGAATGAACTACCGGCCTACAGTACCGCGTTTTCGGCCGGAATGGACTTACGCGCAAATCTTGATGAACCGGTGGTTTTAAAACCGCTTGAGCGGAAACTGATACCCACCGGATTATTTATTGAATTGCCACAGGGTTACGAAGCCCAGGTACGTCCGCGTAGTGGTTTGGCTTTGAAAAAAGGAATTACGGTTTTAAATACGCCCGGAACAATTGATGCCGATTATCGCGGAGAAATTGGCGTTATTCTCATCAACCTGTCACAAGAGGATTTTGTTATAGAGAACGGAGAACGCATTTGCCAAATGGTTATTGCCGCACACGAAACTGTGGAATGGGATTTGGTAGAAGTGTTGGAAGAAACAGAAAGAGGAGCAGGTGGCTTTGGCCACACCGGAAAACATTAACATGAAGAGAATTTTTATAAAGGGACTTGGTATTGCAGCATTTTCGCTGGCTTTGGTGTCTTGTTCAGGACCCAAACAGCTTACCGAACAGGAAGTGGCTAAAGCTGCAATTGATACACCCACTACCGAATTGGTAGATCAAAAACAGATGGAATTTGAGTACCTTTTTGTGGAGGCGCTAAAACAGAAAATGTTTGGCAACGCACAAAAAGCTATTCAGTTGTTGTCGAGTTGTTTGGAGATTGATCCGAACGCTTCGTCAGCCATGTACGAGTTGGCAAATATTCACGCTGCAAATAACGATTTTACCAGTGCTTCGTTGCTGCTGGAAAAAGCCATCAGCATAAACCCTGATAACAAGTGGTACAAACTGTTGCTGGCACAAATTTATCAGCAAACACGAAAGTATTCTGAAGCCGCCGATCTTTATGCCGAGCTGGTGCAAAAAGAGCCGGAAAACCTGGAATACATTTACATGAATGCTGCGCTGCTGGCCACTGCACAACGTTACGATGAAGCTATTGCGGCTTACGAACGCATGGAAAAAGAAACAGGCATTAACGAGCAGATTTCGGTGGCCAAACAACAGATTTATGTATCGATAGGGAAGGTTGACAAAGCCTTTGAAGAGATTTATAAACTGATTGAAAACGATCCGAACGAAGCAAAATATTACGGCTTGCTGGCCGATTTGTATCAGAGCCAGGGCGATGCGGAAAATGCTTTGGCCAACTACAAAAAGATTCAGGAAATGGATCCTGAAAATGGTTTTGTACACTTTTCGCTGGCCAATTATTACCTCGAAAATGGTGACGCTGAAAAATCGTTCGAAGAAACAAAAGCCGGTTTTGAAAGCGATGCAGTTGATATTCAAACAAAAATGCAGCTGTATATGATGTTAACAGCCAATCCGGCACAGTCGCATCTTAACGAACAACAGCGCGATGAATTGATTGCCATTTTGCTTGAAAAACATGCTGATGAATCCTTGGTTCACACCATCCAAGCCGAATCGTTACTGAAAGAAAATAAATTGGCTGAGGGACGCGTAGCCTTGCTAAAAGCCATTGAAATAGAACCCAACGATTATATGGTTTGGGAACGGATAATGTACATCGACAACGACTTGCAACAGTGGGATAAATTGTATGAACATACCGGGCAGATCATCGAATTATTTCCGAATCAGCCGCAGGGATATTTCTTTAAAGCCATTGCCTGTGTTCAGTTGGAAAAATTCGACGAAACCATTGAACTAAGCGAAGAAGGAATGGATTACGTGGTTGAAAATCCACAACTGGAAGCCAATTTCTTAATGCTCAAAGGCGAGGCCGTTTACAAAAACGGAAATAAAACCGAAGCCTTCAAAATATTTGATAAAGCGGTTCAGATCGATCCGGATAACTATCTTACGCTAAACAATTACGCGTACTATTTATCAGTTGACGGCATTGAGCTCGACAAAGCCGAACGTATGAGTGGCAGAGTGGTTGAACGTTTCCCGGATAATGCAACGTATCTGGATACACATGCCTGGGTGCTGTTTAAAAAGGGCGAATATACACTGGCCAAATTTTACATGGATTCGGCGATAAAAAACAGCGAGGATGAAAGTGATACTTTGCTGGAACATTACGGCGATATTTTGTACAAAACCGGCAAAGTTGACAAGGCTGTAGAGTACTGGAAAAAGGCAAAAGAGAGTGGTAGCGAGTCGGAAACTCTGGATCGCAAAATTGCAGAGAAAAAATACATTGAAGAGTAGTAGGCGATGAAGTTTCTAAAATATTTCAGGATTTCCCTGTTTATGGCAGCTGTTCTGCTTGCCGTTTCGTCCTGTAAAGCACCATCGGAATTGGCTGTTGTTGAAGCCCGTCCGATAAGTACCAATAAATTACTGAAACGTATCGAGCAAAACGCATTCGATTACGACTACCTTACCATAAAACGTATCAATTGTAATTTTTCAAGCAGCCAGTCGAAAGCGGCTTTTAAAATCAATCTGAAGGCCAAAAAAGACGATCGTATCCTGGTATCGATAAGCAAACTGAATATTCCTGTTGGCCGTGTTTTATTGACGCCTGACAGCGTGAAATATGTGAATTACATCGATCGAAATTTCTTTATCGACGACTATTCCTACCTCAGCAGTTTTCTGAATATCGACCTTGATTTTGCCACTATACAAAGCATCATTTCAAACAATGCCTTCTCGTACCGCAATGATCCGCGCGACAAGGATTTCAAAACTTTCGATGCTTTAATTGAAGACAATCAGTATGTGTTGCAGTCGGAAAAAACACGAAAGCTCAGCAAACTGGAAGAGAAAGAAAACAAAGCCGAACGTCGTTTAAAACGGCTTAACGACCAGGCGCTTATTCTACAAAAAATGTTTTTTAACCCTGCTAGTTTTGCTTTGAATCGCCTGTTGATCAGTGATAAAACCAACGACCGGAATATGAATCTGGTTTTCGACGATTATACCAAAGTGGAAAACAAAGAGTATCCGGGAACCATTGAAATGAACTTTCATTCGCCTGAAGAAGAAATTGAAATGAAAATCAGAATGAGTGGATTTTCAACCGAAAAGATCACGTCTTTCAGCATTAAAATTCCTGAAAAATACGAGGAGATTCGTGTAAACTAATTTCTAAATCAATACATTCGTAAACATGATTTTACGAATAAAAATACTATTCGTCACACTGGCAATATCGCTGGTGAGTTTTTCTGTGTTTGCACAGTCCATCGAGGAGTTGCAAAAGCAAAAGGCTGATGCTGAAAAGGAAATCGAATACACCACCCGCTTGCTCAACGAAACGCAACAAAACGAACGTTCGTCGTTAGGTAAGCTGCGGCTCATAAACACAAAGATTAACTCCCGAAACACGCTTATCTCGAATATAAAGCACGAAATCGGAATTTATGAGCAATGTATTGCCAACAACGATTTGGCCGTAGAAATGCTTAAAAACGACGCTCAGCAATTAAAGGATGAATATGCCGAGATGATAAGGATGGCCTATAAAAATCTGAATTCGTACGATGAAGTGTTGTTTCTACTGTCGGCCGAAAATGTAAATCAGGCTTACCGGCGTTTGCTGTATTTCCGGCGCTATAAAACCTACCGCGAAAATCAGGCTCAAATGATTGGTGCCGTGCAGGAAGTGCTTGATAAAAGTATTAAAAAGCTGGAGCAGCAAACAGTAGCAAAACAAGCGCTGATAGAACAGACTGAAAAGGAAATGATAATCCTGAACCACGAAAAAAGCACACAAAGCAGCGAATTGCAAGAGCTGCAAATACAGAAAAGCAGCCTGCAAAAAACCTTGCAACAACAACGACGGGTGGAGCAGCAACTGGAGCGCGAAATTCAGGCTATAATTGAAGAGGAAGCCAGCAAAAACCGCGAAGCCGGTGGTTCAGGTTTTGCCCTAACGCCCGAGCAAAAATTAATAGGCGACAATTTCGAGCAAAACAAAAGGCGCCTGCCCTGGCCGCTGGAACGAGGCGTGATTGTGGAGCATTTTGGCGTTCACCAGCATCCGGTTTTAACCAATGTGCAGGTACAAAATAACGGTATAAATATAGCCACCGATGTGGGGGCCGAAGTGCGTGCTGTTTTTAATGGCGAAGTTAGCCGCGTATTCGGTATTTCAGGTGGTAATACAGCGGTTATAATCCGCCACGGAACCTACCTGAGTGTTTATTCCAACCTTCGCGAGGTAGTGGTTAAAAAGGGCGATAAAGTATCGACCAAACAAGCCATAGGCACCGTTTTTACCGATACAAAAGACGGCAATAAATCGATTCTGAAATTTCAGATTTGGAAAGAAAGCACCAAACTCGATCCGGAAGACTGGATCGGACGGTAGAAAATGATTTAAGAATGATGATTAACGAATGCAGATTTTAGAAGTGCGTTCTAACAACGTTGCATGCTCGTTAAAGCAAAAATCCATCTAAAATCGTTAATCGAAATTCATCGTTTGTCATTCAACTTCTGCTTAATTTCCTTAATATTTTGCAGTATTTCCATTGTAACCGGGTTTTCGCTGGCGGCGTTGCGCATTTCTTCTTTTCGTAGGCCCAGCTTGGTATCCAGTCGCCCAAGGATCAACGAAAATACCATAAACAAAACCATCATTACCGGGTAGGTGATCAGCTTGTTTTCATCCAGAAAAGTACGGATCGTTTCGTCCTTAAAATCGTTTAAGAACATAAAGGCGATCATTACAAAACTAATGTAGCCAATGTACATCCGGGCACGGTCAACGTATATCTTCCATCGGATAAATGTGCGCCGGTTTTGTTGAATACCAAAGAGTTTCATCGTATTAAAGTTTGAGTAAAACAAAAAAACCGGCCATTAGCCGGTTTCAGTAAATATGTAGCAAGCTTATAAATTAGCCACTCGAATTAATGCAGGAATATCTAAAAATTTAATTTTACGTCCCTGCAATTCAATCAGTTTGTCGTTCTTGAATTCTGATAATAAGCGAATTACCGATTCAGTTGCTGTGCCAACCATATTGGCCAGCTCTTCGCGTGTTAACGAAATTTGAAGCGTGTTTTGGTTATCCAGCTCAAAGTTTTCTTTCAGCAATAAAAGCACTTCGGCCAGTCGCTCGCGCACTGTTTTTTGCGCAATGTCGGTAATGTAATCGTTGGCTTCGCGCAATTCGCGACATACAATTTGCAGCATGTGGTGTGAAAACTGCCAGTTACTCTGAATCAGGTACAACAATGTTTGATAAGGAACATGACACAAAGCGGCATCGTCGATTACTTTGGCGGTGGTACATGCCAGCTCCTGGCTTAGCAACGAACGATAGGCAATAATTTCGCCTTTTTTGGCAAAACGAATAATTTGCTCTTTACCATCGATACCCGTTTTAAAAATCTTTACAATACCCCGTGTAACACAAAAGAAACCGGTTAGCCGGCTACCCTCGCGATAAATGATGGTGCCCTTTTTATACAGCGAACAAGTTTTTTCATAATTCAGCCGGGTAAATTCATCGTCGGTTAACTTCTTAAAAAGTTGAAAACCATTCAAATTTGTTTCTTCGTCCGACGGCCTTTTAATTGCGCTTCTCATTTCCTGATTTTGATTATACGTTTAATACTGGAATAACCTTTATTTAATTTTGCCTTAAAAATACAATTATCTGCATTATTCGAAAAACTATTTATATAGATAGTTAGATGTTGTATATTTGTGTGTAAATTTAATGTAAAGTATTTTAAAATAAGGATGTTATGAAGCATGTAGTAGATATGGCCTGGACCGACAAGCTGGCTTTCGAAGCAGATATGGATGGACACAAAGTAGTAATCGATGCCTCGGAAGAAGTTGGCGGCAGCGATTTAGGACCACGTCCGAAGAAATTAATGTTAACTGCACTGGCCGGTTGTACGGGTATTGATGTGGTAATGATTCTGAAAAAAATGAAGGTGGAACTGGAAGCTTTTAATGTAATTGTTGAGGGTGAACTAACAGAAGAACATCCGAAATATTATAACAAAATGACGATCGTTTACCAGTTTAAAGGAAAAAATCTTCCGATGGATAAACTGGAAAAAGCGGTTAAACTATCGGAAGAAAAATACTGTGGTGTTAGTGCTGTTTACCGTCAGGCAATGGAAATGAAAACAGAGATCAGGATAGTGGAATAAAGAATGACACGCATTTTTCGTTCGGAAATTCGGTTAAACTTTGTTTTACTGTGCCTGGCAAACGATTTCTTTCTGGTTAGTTAGGCATCATAAAGCTTATTATCAAAGTTGAAAATGAAAAGGATCCGATCCGTATTTGTTAAAAATTATACGGATCGGATCCTTTATTGCAATTACCTGTTTCAAGAGAAGCTCTCCGATCCGCGATGGATCCCCCGGATGGAGATCTTTCCTCCCCATTTAGGTGGTTAAGTGGGGTCTAAAAACTTGGCAATTGCTCAAAAATTACTAAATGTTTTTTGTACTTTTAAAAGTTTCAAACAAAGAACCTCACTATGTTAAAATCGATAAATCCGGTAACAAACGAAATAGTAAAAACCTATCAAAAACACTCGGAAGAAGGCGTTGAAAAGATCATCAACTCGGTAGATAAAATCTGGCACCACTGGCGAAGTACTTCTTTTCATCACCGGGGGCAGCTGATGCAAAATGCAGCCAGTATTTTACGCAGCAAAAAGGAGGAATTGGCTTTGCTTATGGCCCAGGAAATGGGGAAAGTAAAAAGCGAAGGAATTGCCGAAATTGAAAAGTGTGCCTGGGTTTGCGAGTATTATGCGGCAAATGCCGAATCATTTCTTGAAAATGAAATTATAGCTACACAGGCCAGCAAATCGTACGTTTCGTATCAGCCACTGGGAGCTATTTTAGCTGTTATGCCCTGGAATTTCCCGTTTTGGCAGGTGTTTCGTTTTGCCGCTCCAACGCTAATGGCGGGCAACACAGCCGTGCTAAAACATGCCAGCAATGTGCCGGGCTGTTCTATGGCCATCGAAGAGATTTTCCGCGAGGCGGGTTTCCCTGAAAACGTATTTCGCTCGCTGATGATTGGCAGCCCGATGGTTGAAAAAGTGATTAAACACAAGGCCATAAAAGCAGTAAGCCTTACCGGAAGTACACCGGCCGGAAAAAGTGTTGCTGCGTTGGCAGGTGCTGAACTAAAAAAATGTGTGCTGGAATTGGGTGGCAGCGATCCGTACCTGATTTTAAAAGATGCCGATCTGGAGCTGGCCGCAAAAAAATGTGCTGCAGGCCGTTTGTTAAATGCCGGACAAAGTTGTATCGGTGCCAAACGTTTTATCGTTGAGGAAGAGGTTTACGCGCATTTCCTCGAACTTTTTACCCACGAAATGAATGCAGCCCACTTTGGCGATCCTTTCGACGAGGAAAGCACAATGGGACCAATGGCGCGCGAAGATTTGCGTGACGAATTACACCAGCAGGTTGTTGATTCGGTGAATAAAGGCGCTGAAGTGATACTGGGAGGCGAAATTCCACATCGTAAAGGAGCTTTTTACCCGCCAACCATTTTGGAGAATGTACAACCGGGAATGCCGGCTTACGATGAAGAACTTTTTGGTCCGGTGGCGTCGGTTATAAAAGTAAAAGACCAGGAAGAAGCCATTCGGGTGGCCAACGATACCGATTTTGGACTGGGAGCAGCCGTGTTTACCAATAACCTGAAAAAAGGCGAACACATAGCCGAAATAGAGCTGGAAGCCGGTGCCTGTTTTGTAAACGATTTTGTGAAATCGGATCCGCGTTTACCATTTGGCGGAATTAAAACCAGCGGTTTTGGTCGCGAACTTTCGGTGCACGGTATCAAAGAATTTATGAATGTAAAAACGGTTTTTGTAAAGTAGCCGGTTAGTCTACTTCTTTCTTTCGCCAGGGCTTTAACGCGTATATTTTCCGGCCAACAAACTGGCCAAGGAAAAAACTTCCGAAAAGAAAGGGCGCAAGACTCCAGATTAATTGTATGTCGAAAAATTTACGGATTAGAATAATCAACGGAACCGGTGCGTGAATGGCCACAAACCACCAAAACGACAGTTTACGGAAACCACCGCGCAGGTAGCCAAACGGCAGGTTAACCACAAAAGTAGCTAGGCAGGTATAAAAAAGATACCATTCGTAAGTGTGCATGGTTTCTAATTTTATGAAATGCTTTTGCGCAACAGATAAGCAAGCGTTTCTACCCAGCTTTTTTCGGTGTTTAAACTATCAACCAATTGCAGTTTTTCGCCTCCTTTTTCCAGGAATTCTTCGCCGTATTCAACGCCAAGTTCCAGTGTTGTTTCCAGACAATCGGTAACAAACGACGGTGCGGCTATCAGTATTTTCTTTTTGCCTTCTGTCAGCTTTTGTGCCAGTAATTCATCGGTAAACGGTGTTAACCAGTTTTTTGATAAGCGCGACTGAAAACCAACGGAATATTGTTCGGGTTGCAGGTTTAATTTAGCTGCCAGCAAACGCGATGTTTCATAAACCGTAGCGCGATAGCACATTGCACCGTGTTCCGGCATTGCATTTTGGCAGCTGCAATTTTCTACTTTAATTCCCGGATGGCACTTTTCCAAATGCCGGTTGGGTAAACCGTGATATGAGAAAATAATGTGGTCGTAATCCTGCAGGTTGTATTGTTGAATTCGTTCGGCAAAAGCATCAATAAATTTTGGATCGTGGTAGAATTGTCCAACCTCAAAAACTTCTGATTTTATTCCCAGCTTTTTTATTTCTTTTTGGGCAGCAACCAGCGATGTTTCAGTGGTTGACATGGCATGATGCGGAAACAGTGGCAGCAAAACCAACTTCTCAAAACCTTTCTTTTTTATCTCGGCCAAAGCTGCTTTGTAACCGGGGTTTCCGTAGCGCATTCCCATAAACACTTCGTAATCGTTACCTAGTTCTTCCTGCAATTTTTGCTTTAATTCATCGGAAATATAAATCAGCGGCGATCCTTTTTCAGTCCACAACTGCCGGTATAATTGGGTTGAGTTTTTCACCCTGAAAGGAATGATAATCGCGTTTACCAAAAATTTCCGAAGCAAATACGGCAGATCGATCACCCGTTCATCGTTTAAAAACTCGGTCAGGTATTTCCGAACCGCCGGAACGGTTGGTTTGTCGGGACTACCAACGTTCATCAATAAAACAGCTGTTTTCTCCATCATTTATAATCTTCTGCAAATTGGTTAGCAATTGTTCTTCCTTGTTTCATGCGGTCGGCCATTCCAATACCGTCACGCATGTTTCCGGCCAGTGTAAGCCCTTTAAATTCGGTCTCCAAATCGCTTATAGCCTGTACTTTTTCTTCACTTTCGAAACTGTATTGCGGAATAGCATGCGGATAGCGGAAAATCTCCATCAGATCGGGTTCAAAACTGTCGAGACCCATCATTTCACGGACTTCACGCTCAGCAATTTCTTTTATTTTTTCGTCGGAATATTCAAACATTTCGGGCTTTTTAATACCTCCCATAAATACCGAAAGCAAAGCTCCGTTTTCAGGCGCGCGGTTTTTCAGGAACGATCCCGGCAACAGAATACCCAGCACATCGCGTTTTTCAGCCGAAGGAACCAGTCCTCCAAATGCCTTGATTGGGATACCTTTCCAGTTGTTAAAACCCAGTACCACCTGGGTAACTTTGGCGTATTTCATTTTATTAATGGTCTGCATTTTTTCCTTTGGTAAGAAAGGGAAAAGGTTTTCCAAAGCATGCGATCCAACCGTTGAAATTACATGAGTAAATGATTCTCCGTCAACGGAAAACTCCTGATCTCCTGTGTTTTTAATTTCCAGCTGTTTACAGTCCAGTTTTATATTTTCGTCACCGATATTTTTTACCAGTGCCTTAATAAGGTTATCCAGCCCGTTTTCAACCGAAAATACCTGTCGGTTGGCTTTTCGTGGCGGTTCCTTTTTGCGGGCTTTCTTCTGCTTTATACTTCCGCCTATAAAACTGCCGTAATCTTGTTCCAGCCAGTACAGTTTGGGCAAAGCAAAGCGTGTTACCAGGGTTTCCGGATCGCCGGCATAAACACCCGACAGAAACGGATCGATCGCATTTCGCAGAAAGCTTTTTCCCATTCGGCGGCGCACCATTTGGGCTATTGTTTCGTTCGGATCGGTTCCCGGTTTACGAAAGGGCTCGCCCAGAATCCTGAACTTGTCGTGCCAGGTAAAAAGGGGAGTGGTGATGGCTTTAACGCCGCCCATTTCCATTTCGTGCCACTTGCCGTTTAGCCAAATCCAGCGCGCTTCGGCACTTTTGTTGGCGTATTCAAGCGTACAATCATCTGCCAAATCTTCAAAAAGCTCAGCAGCTTCTTCCTGTCCCATCGAGCCGGTATTTGGTCCCGATTCGAAAACAAAACCATTTTTCCGGTGTGTTTGAATCACACCACCTGCATGATTGTTCTTTTCAAAAACCTGTACCTTAAAACCAAATTTTTTAAGGTAATAAGCTGTTGTAAGTCCGGTTAGTCCTGCCCCAATTACGGCAATGTTTAGTTGGTTTTTTTGCATGGTTTTTATAGTGCTTTTGAGAATTTTAAGGTTGCATTCCGCATGTTCGGATCAAGGCTGGCCGCAATGTTTCGCACAAAAAACCGTCCTTGTTCGCTAACATGCATTTCGTCTTTCGACAGCGACAAAAGGCCCTCTTCAACAAAACCGGCAAGGAACGACTCATCGTAAACAATGCTTTGTTTGATTACATCGGGAGAAGTTTTCAGCATTTGCGCTGCTTCCTCCCACGAAATATAATAGTTGCACATCACTTCGTTGATGACGTGGCGAATGATCTTCTCCGTTTCATTCAGCTGATAACCCTTTTCAATGGTGAATTTTCCGGCATTGATTTGGTCAACGTAGGTATTCGTATCCTTGGCGTTTTGTGCGTAAGCATTTTCCAGCTGGCTGATTCCGGTAGCTCCAAATGCGTAAACCTGACCGGTTGTTTCGCGGGTGCAATAGCCCTGGAAATTACGGTGCAGCGTTTTGTTTTTAAAGGCAATACTCAGCTCGTCATCCGGGCGGGCAAAGTGGTCGAGACCAATGGCATCGTAACCGTTTTCAGTCAACAAACGATAACCAACTTCAAACATGGCTAACTTTTTGGTTGCCGATGGCAAACCGCGTGCATCCAGTATTTTTTGAGCCTTTTTCACCCATGGCACGTGCGCGTAGGAGAACGTAACCAAACGATCGGGCGACAGACTGATGGCGCGTTCGATGGTTTTAGCAAATGATTCTTCATCCTGAAACGGAAGTCCGTAGATAAAATCGAAATTAACGCTGGTACCTTTGTGGCTGCGGATCATGGCAACCAAATCTTCCTCGGGAAGTATCGAAGGATCGCGGTTTACATTGTCCAGCACTTCTTTATTAAAATCCTGAATTCCCAAACTAAAGCGGTTAAATTTCAGCGCTACCAGTCGGTCGATATAATCTCTATCGAGCATGGCCGGGTGACATTCCATGGCAATTTCCGGTTTTGGAATAAACTCGAAAAGCTCGTGAATCATATTCATAATGTCTTCTACCAACTCAATCGATAACGAGTTTGGTGTTCCGCCTCCCCAGTGCACCTGCGACACTTTACGGTCGTCGCTCAGCAGCTTTTTCACCATGCGGATCTCTTTTTTCAGCGCATCAACATAAACTTCCATTTTGTTTTTGTCGCGCGTAAGGTGCGTGTTACATCCGCAGAAATAGCAGATCTTCGGGCAAAACGGAATATGGATATAAATGGAAATATTTTGCGGATTCTCTGAATTGGATTGTTCCAATACTTTCACGTATTGTTCCGGCGTAAATTCCGGTGAAAAAAAGTTGGCCGGCGGATAACTGGTGTATCGCGGTACCGGAGTGTTGTATTTTTCTATTAGCTTTTGTGATACTTTCATGGTACTAAATTAAATAGTCTTAATTGGTTTCTTGTTCATACTTCAGGTAAAAACTTTTTCTGAAGATAAATGGTAACAGGGCAAGAATTAGTATTCCGAGCCCAATTTCTATGGCAAACAGCCCGCGGTAGGTAAGTGCATCGGCCACTTTTCCGCTCATTATTGCAATAATTAGGCCGCTGAGGTGTGTAATTACTATCTGAATGGTAAAATCGGTTCCTTCGCGCCCTTTTCGAACCACATGCATGCTCATGGTATAAACAAATACCGACGACATGGCGTAGGCTCCCCAAAGTAGCGAAACACCTAAATAAACCAGCCACAAGGCATGATTGGTATAGGTTAACCCGAAAAAGAAAGTGGCCACCAGCACATTGATTACCGGAAAGATCCACACCGCCTTGGTAATTCCTTTTTTGCGGAGTAGAAAACCTGCAGGCACGGTCATTATCACACCGCAGGCGGTTCCGAATATTCCGGAGATAATTCCAATTTCTTTAATGTCGTAACCCAAATCAACAAAGTAGGGTTTTATCATGGTTAAAATCCCGATTATTCCTGAATAAAACAGGAAGAGCAACAAAAGGTGAGCGCCAATTTTTTTCTGCCTGAAAAAGTAGATAAACTCCAGCGGCGATACATTTTTTGTTGAACGATCGGGTTCTTTTCCGTTGCGTGCGTTGTACAGCGACACCGGAATGAGTGCAAACAACACAAACAAACCCAGCGAGCGCAACAACCATAACCAACCAAAATAATGGTAGATAATGAGTAAAACACCGCTGCCCATCATGGTTCCGATAAAACTACCGGCCGATTGCATGCTGTTTCCCAGGCTGCGTTCGTTTTTGTTCAGAATAAGAATGGCAAATGCATCGGTGGCAATATCCTGTGTTGCCGATGCAGTAAATGCAATCACCATCAGAATAATAATGGTGGTAAAATCGGTTTGCAGGTTTAAGTACCCGATGCTCATAATTATCAGCGCATAAAACGCCTCCGACATGATGATCCAGCGGCGGTAGTGCCGTTTGTTTTTACTGGTTTTATCCACCAGCGGCGCCCACAGCATTTTCAGAATCCACGGCAGTTTTATCAACTGAATATAACCAATGGATTCCAGCGAGTAGTTTTCCATTCGCATGATCACGGGGATTACCGTAGAGAAAAAACTCATCGGGATCGACTGCGCCAGGTAGAGGCTCAGCAGCGTATAATATTTTTTTATCTCGGTATTTTTCATTTTAGAAGTTTACCTTCACGTTAACGCCCATTGTGGCTGGTTTTCCCGCCTGAGCATACGAGTTTCCAACGGCCTGAAAATAGAACGAATTGTACTCGGCATCAAGGATATTTTTTCCCCAGAAAGATAACTGAATATTTTTGGTATCGAAACTGATACGCGAATTCAGTAGTCCGTAATAATCCTGGTAAGCAATATTCGTTTCTTTCCAGTAATGTTTTCCAAAGCCATTATAAGTCAGGTGCAGGCGAATTTGTTCAAGCCAGCCTGAATTAACGGCAATGGTATAGTTTCCGCCCATGTTAAACGAAAAGCGGGGAACGTAAGGCAGGTAGTTTCCGTTGTAAATTTCGTTTTCGTTTTTTTCGTATTCCACAAATTTTGCATCGTTGTAACCAAAGGCCAACCAGGTTTCAAGATTTTGTACCGGCAATGCTTTAATTTCAAACTCAACACCTTTACTTTCCGATTTTCCGGCGTTGGTTAGCATCGATCCGGTTCCACTGGGTACGGTTTGGTAAATTTGCTGATTATCCCAGTCGATATAAAACAGGGCGAGATTGGCGTAAATGCGCTGTTTCAGCCACTTTGTTTTTATTCCGGCTTCGTAGTTCCACGATTGCTCAGGATCGAACGAACGGTCTTCCTCGCGTTCAAAAGTTGAGTTAAAACCTCCGGAGTTGTAACCTTTTGCAATGGTTGCATAAGGAACCAGATATTCTGAAATGCTGTATTTTACAGCCAGTTTCGGAAGAATTTCGAAGAAATCCATGTCGCTTTCAAAAGCTTCCTCATTCTTAAGGTTTCCGTTTAACGACCGATCGTAAACATAGTCGAGTGTTGCTTTTTCGTAATCGGCACGAATTCCGGCAGTTAGCGAAAACGCTCCGAATTTAAGCGTTGACTGGTGGAAAAAGGCAAGGCCTGAATTGCTGTTGTCGTAATATTTGGTGTACGAATATTCGGTAAAAGGCATGCTGGCCAATTGATCTTCACCCATTTCCATGTGCACTTCTTTGTCAAGCCCCTGGTGAAAAGCAAAGGCACCAAAAAGCCATTCGTAGGTTTCGTTTTCATACGACTGGATATTTATCTCCTGCGAGAACATATCAATATCCTGATCCTGGGTTACAAAATACCTATCGGAAGCTGAAAAATCCTGGTCAATTCCCTGTCCGTCGTTTACCGATTGAAAGCTGCTTACAGCGCGGATTTGAAAGTTATCGGCAGCATAAGCCAGGTTTAATCCTGATGATAAAAGCTTACGATCGTAACCACTTTCGCGGTTGTAATTTACTTCGCTGATTTCGTTGGTTTCGTCGTTATAAATGGCGTAGGGATAACCACTTTGGCGGCTGTCTTCGTATTGCACATTTCCTGTTGCTTTAAACCGGTCTCCCGGAGTAAAAAGTAGTTTTAAACGCCCTGAATAAGAGTTGAGTTCGTCAGCTTTTTTGTTGTTGTATTGGTTGGTAAAAAAACCATCGTTATGGCGAATTCCCAGGTTTCCTAAAACGGCAAATGATTTGCTTATGGGTTGATTGTGAGAAATTTGTGCATTCAACTGGTTGTAATTACCGTAACCGGTTGAAATTTCGGTTTGGCGCTCATCATTTGGTTGGCGCGAAATGATGTTGATCAGTCCGCCCATTGCATTTCTGCCGTACAACGTTCCCTGGGGGCCACGTAAAACTTCAATTTGCTGAATATCAAAAAAATCGAAATTAAAAGCAGCTTTTTCAAAGTAGGGAATGCCATCGACATACAAACCTACCGATGGCGTATTTATACGGTTTCCAACGCCGCGAATATATACCGGCGAAGTTAGTTTCGATCCGTAATCGGGCATAAAAAAGTTGGGAACAATAGCCGATACGCCGGTCAGGTCTTCTACACCGTTGTTTTCAATAAGCCGTTCGGGAACCATTGTTGCCGCTGCCGGAATATTAAAAATGTTGCGGTTGTATTTTGGCGATTTTATTTCGATATCCTCTAACTGATAGTGTTTTATGGAGTCGGTTTTTACATCTTGCTGGGCATTTACTGTGTTGTTTATCAGTAATGCCATGAAGATTAAGGCAAAAATATTTTTCATGGTTTTTCTTTAACAGAATAAATATGATTTGCTTGCAATAAGCAAAGCTTAATGGTATAAATAATAGGTTGAAAGTGTTTAGGATATTGCCGGCGGGGGACGACAAAAAGAACCTTCTAAAAAACAATCCTGACTGGCAAAAGGAGTGAAGTAGGTTCTCCACTTTTGTTTGATTATTAGGTTGTTGTAGTTTTTTAAGCCCGTGGAAGCATAATTTTCGGGCTGTAAAAAATGATATACATTCACTGATGAAGCTTTTGCATGATTTACATGGTACCCGATCTGTTCCGATTTTTCGGCAATCTTAATTTTTCCTTCCTGAACCTGATCAACACCAAAAAGCAAAAACCAGGCATAACAGGCAATAAACACCAAATAGGGGATATGTGTTGTAAATATGCCGACTGTAAACATTTTTGCTTTTAAGTTTCTGTAACTCGCGCAAATATAATAATATATCGTTGTAAAAGCCCGTAGGTTTAGCTATTATTAAATATGCCATAAAAGGCTAAATTTGTGGTTAATAAAAAAATGAATTATGAATTTTTTTCAGGCATTAATTCTATTATTGGTAATGGCATCGTGTACACAAAAAGAAAAAGTTGACCTGATTGTTTCAGGGGCAATGGTTTATACCGTTGATAAAGAATTCTCAGTTGCTGAGGCGTTTGCAGTTAATAACGGGAAGATCGTAGCAATTGGTACTTCGCAGGAAATCAGTGATAAATACGATGCGGATACGAGATTTGATGCTGAAGGGAAATTTATTTACCCGGGATTTAACGACGCACACTGTCATTTTAACGGCTATGCTGTAAACCTGCTGCAATATGCCGATTTACGCGGAACAAAAAGTCAGGAAGAGATTTACGAGCTGTTAAAAGAACACCACGATAAATTTGGTGGCGAATGGATTTTGGGCCGCAGCTGGGATCAGAACGATTGGGAAGACACCGGTTTTCCCGACAAAACAAAACTGGATGAGTTGTTTCCCGATATTCCGGTTTACCTGGTTCGTGTTGACGGACACGCCGGATGGTGTAATTCGAAAGCGATGGAGTTAGCAGGGATTTCTGAAGACACAAAAGTTCAGGGTGGGGAAGTGCTGCTGAAAAACGGTGAACCTACAGGAGTACTGATCGACAATGCTATGGGATTTGTTGGGAAACTGATTCCGGAAATTACTCCCGAGCAGCAGGAAAAAGCTTTGCTGGAAGCGCAGAAAAACTGTTTTGCTGCCGGCCTGACATCGGTTACCGATTGCGGGCTGGATAAAGCTACCATTTTACTGATGGATGAAATGCAGGAAGCCGGCAACTTAAAAATGCGCGTGAATGCCATGCTGAATCCTACACAGGAGAATTTCGATTATTTTGTGAAAAAAGGAGAAGCTTACAAAACCGATCGTTTGTTGGTGAATACCATAAAAATTTATGCCGACGGTGCGCTGGGATCAAGAGGTGCACTGCTGATGGCCGATTATTCGGATCACAAAGGAAACAGTGGCGTGCAAATTGAAACGCAGGATTATTACGATATGATTTGCCAATTGGCTTACGACAATAATTTTGTGGTAGCCACACATGCCATTGGCGACGGCGGAAACCGTTTAATGCTCGATACTTATGGCAGGTTTCTGAAAGGGAAAAACGACCGACGTTGGCGGATCGAACATTCGCAAATCATTAATTCGGATGATTTTAAAAAGTTTGCCGAGTTTTCAATTGTGCCATCCATTCAGCCAACACACTGCACCAGCGATATGCCCTGGGCTGAAGATCGTTTGGGATCAGAGCGAATTAAAGGTGCTTATGCCTACCAAACCTTATTGCAGCAAAATGGATGGTTGCCCGTAGGAACTGATTTTCCGGTGGAAAATATTTATCCGCTTTACACTTTCTATTCAGCTGTATTCCGCACCGATCATGAAGGTTGGCCTGAAGGCGGCTGGCACAAAGACGAAGGGCTTACACGCGAACAAACACTGCGTGCCATGACAAGCTGGGCAGCGAAATCATCGTTCGAAGAAGATGAAAAAGGACAACTTGTTCCGGGAATGTGGGCCGATTTTGTGGTGTTGGATACCGATTTGATGAAAGCAGAACCAAAAGAAGTTTTAAACACGAAAATACTAAGTACCTGGAGTGCCGGGGAAAGGGTATTCTAGAAATAGCGTCTCACCGTTTTTGCGTAGTTTTTGTATTCTTCCCCGTAGTTTTTATGCATAAAACGCTCTTCTTTTAAAATAAAAAGGTGGATGGAAACAAGCGTCAATAAACTAATTGTTATAAAAAATGGTGTAGGAAACACCAACGAAATTCCTACAAACAAGCAATTAATAGCCAAAAAAAACGGGTTACGCGACCATGCATAAATTCCGGAAGTTACCAGTTTGCCCAGATTTTCTTTGTTTAATCCAAAACGCAGCGATTGTTTTAATGCGCGCAGAGTGAGCAGCATGAACAGATTACTCAGTAAAATCAATACTATTCCGCTTATTGTAAGAATAATTTTTCCGGTAAGTAATGGCCGCAATACCTCAGGAAGGATGGAAATGTGAATGAGACCGGCTTTATAGACCAGTTCGTTTGTAAATACCAGGAAGAAAGCGATGAGTAAAACCGTTGAAATTCCTTTTGAAGAGTGCTTTTTCCGCGCAGATAACCGTGTTCCTTTTCGTTGCAAAACGAAAGCACGGATGCCAATCTGCAAACAGAAAAGCAAAAAGCCAACCAGCGGTATTAAACGAATGATTTCCACGAAATAAAAGTAAGTGAAGCAATTCTGAAAGCAAAAAATCCCCGGCAAAAATTACCGGGGACATTTATTGTTTTTTCACTATTTCTGCAACAATTTCTTTGTGTCTTAGCGTCTTTGTGTTTTGTTTATGAATTTAAATATTCGGGAACGAAACACCGATCATCAATGGATAAGCCTCAGGGCCTTTGCCATCTTTAAATAACGATGTCATGCTGTAGTTGGCAAAAACACAAAAATCGCCAAAACCAATACGTCCGGTAAGTTCGTATTTCCACTGGTTAATGTTGTAACCACTTTTCGATTTTTCTTTACCGCCCTTGTAATACTTGTATTTGGTGTGCGAACCCAGGTAAAGACTGCCAATAACACCACCGGCCAGATACATGCGCGAACTGCCCATACGAAGCGGGGTTTTCACCTCAAGCAATAATGGTGCGGTAATGTAATTTACGTGTAATTTCGATTTTTTAATGCCACGGCCTTCGCTGTCGTTTGGCAAATAAACAGGAACTGTCATTCCGCCACCATCCAGTTTTTCAATGCTTACAGGATCGTTAAACGTATAGTCGTTAAAACTTATCCCAAGACCGGTTACCACGCCAAAAGTTTTGCTTTCGTTTTTGAATGCGAACTCGGCAAAATTCAGGTTCCACGATAAAGATTTACCCGGATTCAGGTCGAGAAAATCGCCAAAGTCATCGTAATCGCCATTGTAGATTGAATAATCTGTTCCGGTCATTATGTTTACACCAACTTCTAAACCAGCCCAGTGCGGGTTAAACCGTCCTGACCATTTTGGGCGATTTTTGTCCTTTTCTACTCTAACGTAGGTTCCGTTGTGGCCATCAATAACTTTAAAAGTACGGCGACCGATGCGAACATGCGTGGTGTCGCCCCAGTCGTCGGTAATTACTTCAACGCCGTCGCCAACTACCACTTGAACTTTATCGTCGTTTTCAACAACGGTAACCACATTCTTTTTTAATACATTAACTTTTGTTGTATCGTTTTGCGCGAATAGGTTTGTGGTTAACACGCAACACAAAATTAAAATCAATAATTGTTTCATCGTTCTTTGTTTAAATGTTTCTGATGCTGTGACGGACGGGTTGTTTTAAAAGTTACAGGGAAATGTAAAATTTATTCACTGGCTTCTCCTTTTCCCGGAATAGAAAAGGCCAGTAAACGCGATTCGTAGGTGTAATTTACCACTTTGCCGTTGTTGTTGGTTTCGTATTCGAAACGATCGTCGGAAATGCTTGCAATTAAGTCGAGACCGGCTTTCGAGAGGCTTCGTAAATTGATTTTTTCTTTCACGCGGTCGGCCAAAAGCATTTCATCATCGTAAGTTTCGGCCGGGTAAATAATGTACATGGTAGCAAGTGTTGCCGCTGGTTGTTCGACATCGATTGACGCGGTGATGGAATTCAGTTTCTCAGGAACGATAAGTGTTTCGCGCATGGCCAGTAATGCTTCAGGAGCCTCCGTCGTAGAATTTTTCTCAAAGATGTCTTTAACGACCGGATTTTTCGGACTGATTTTTTCTATCGGAGTAGGTTCTTCCATTTCGATCTTTTCGGCAATATTAGTTTTTATATCATTATCCGGAACGATCACAGGTGTTTCTTCAATTGTTTGCTGTGGAGTCTTTTCCACTTCTGCGATTTGTTGAGATAAGTTTTCCTGAACGGCGTTGTTGCGGTTTACAAGATTAAAAACAACAAAGCCAAGTATTAAAACAGCTGCCACACGGCTTGTCCATAGTAGAATTGTTTTGCCCGGCGCTTTTTTGTACAGCTTTTTCTTATCAGCAAAAACAATGCTTTCATCAGCCTTCAATTTGGTATTTTGGAAAGCTGTTGCCTCTTTTTCCTTTTCCGGATGACTAGCCAGGTAAGTTTCAAACTCCTGTTTTTCGGGCTCGTTTAAGTCGCCTTCAAGCAATGCAATGGCAGCGTTATCAAATGCTTCGTTATTATCGAATTTACTTTTGTAAAGCTCTGATTTTTTATTGAATGAAACTTTTTCGGGCTCCAGCGAAATGGGCTCGTAAAGTTCCAGTTCTTGTTTCAGGTCGGGGTTCGCTTTCAGAAACGCAATAAAGCTATCGATCATCCCTTCAGCCAGGTTGCCCTCCAGGTAATCGATAAAATAAGCTTCGTAATTTGTTCTGTTAATCTCTTTCATTTTCCGCCCTTTCTCCTTTTTTCCCTTTAGGGGAGTTTGAGGGGTTATGCTACTGCCTCAATGCTGCCAATATATTTTTTCAGAAACAACCTTGCCCGGTAAATGTAAACCTTCACCTGCGATTCGCTTAAGTTCGTCAGTTCGCCAATTTCCTGGTAGTTGTATCCCTCGTAATCGCGCAACAACACTACCATTCGTTGTATTTCAGGTAGTTTGTTAACGGCCTCGTTCAGTATTTCGCTTAAGTCGGAATAATTGCTTTCGTGTCCTTCTTCCGGTAAGCTCAAATCTTCAGCAAACGCCGAACGTTTTTCCTTGCGTATGCGGTCGATCATGGTGTGGTAGGCCGTTGTAAAAAGGTACGATTTTACTTTCGTGCCATCCACATTATCGCGGTTCTTCCACAATTTCTCGTAGCTGTCCTGCACAATATCCTGCGCGGCATGCATATCTTTTATACTTTTTAGTACAAAGCGGTACAGACGATCTGAGTAATTGTCAACTGCAAGGTTATATTCGGTAATTGTCATTTGTTTCTGAACCTCGTTCGTAACATACGACGGATAAGTTTGGGGATAGTTACAGTAGAAATAAAAAAAGCTACGAATTTTATTGGTAATGAAATAAGGTTTGGGTAGATTTTCAAATTATTTCTACTAAGGTTGAGGTTGAAGAATAAGGTTTCTAATTTGCAACGTAAGAATTAACAGTGTCTAATCTTTGAATTTGAATGTGCTCCGAAAAACCACATTTTAAGAGAATAAACCTTAGTAGCGCTATAAAATAAGGTTAATAAGGTTGGGGTAGGTGGCAGGAAGGATTTCTACTAAGGTTTCGGTTGAAGAATAAGGTTTTTTTTTGAGACGTATAAACCGAACAGGTGTAAATTTTTCAACTTAAATGTACTCCGAAAAACCTTATTTTAAAAGAATAAACCTTAATGGCGCTATGAAATAAGGTTAATAAGGTTGGGGTAGGTGGCTGGAAGGATTTCTACTAAGGTTGAGGATGAAGAATGATAAGGTTTTTTATTTACAGCCTATGAATTAGCAGGTTTTATAGTTTTTCAACTTAAATGTGCTCTATAAGAACCTTATTTTAAAAGAATAAACCTTAGTAGCCGAGAATCACAAATAGTAA
>NZ_FOHT01000070.1:0-5146 GCF_900111425.1 Draconibacterium orientale
TTTTGTGATATCGTCTTGGTTAAACTATTTTCAGTCATTGCCGTTACTGTCCAATTTTTTAAATGGGCATCGATTCCTATATAAATGTTTTGTCCATGAAAACTAATTGTTTTAACTTTCCCTTGCATAAGTGTTCATCTTTTTTGTTTCGCAAAAACTAATTTACAAAACTTGGATGCTTATGCACTTTTACAAACATACAGCCTTTCGGGAGCTCCCCTCAACAAGGGGAGCCGGCTAACACTAACTATAGCAAATTTCAGCTACCGAATCAAACCTCATATCTGCTAATCCCAAAAACCATTTTCCCTTCTTAAGGGAAAATGCCGACAGTTGAGCTTGCGAATTGAAAATCGGCCACAGCCAAATCCCGTACTTTACATCAGGGACAAAAAGGTAAAGCATTTAATTCTGGTTAATACATTTCTTCTCCAATCACAATTATTTTTAAAACCCTCCGAAAGAAACTACTTTTACCAAAAAACAAATCACAGACAATGAAAGGTTACGTACACATATACACCGGAAACGGAAAAGGCAAAACAACAGCAGCGTTTGGACTGGCTTTGCGGGCCTCAGGAGCCGAGAAAAAAGTATTTATCGCACAATTTGTTAAAGGAAAGCCTTACTCGGAAATTAAAGCCATAGAAAACTATCTCCCTGAGGTTGATTTAAAACAATACGGCCGCGGATGTTTTATTGTAAAAGAGCCTACTGATGCTGATATTGAAGCGACTCAACATGGTTTAAATGAAATTGCAGTGCTGGTTAAATCGGAGCGCTACGATTTAATTATTCTTGATGAAATTTTTATTGCGCTGCATTATAAACTCATTTCTATTGAAGCAGTAATTGAGTTGATTACCAACAAACCCGCCAACCTGGAGCTGGTGCTTACCGGCCGTTATGCTCCCGACGAAATTATTGAACTGGCCGACCTGGTTACCGAAATGAAAGAAGTAAAACACTACTACCAAAAAGGTGTGCAGGCGCGTAAGGGAATTGAATTTTAATTTTTGCACCGTGGTTTTAGCCCGGTGGGAAAAAGCCAATTCTGCTATTCAATCCGTAATCATCGCCCTTACGGACGATGCTATAATGTGCCGGGGCTTTACCCCTCAGCTGGCAAAGGACTGAAAGTCCGCTACTTTTTAGAGTAGTCCGCAAGAGCTACTTGGTTAGAAAAAAGGGATGCACATAAGGCAACATCCCATATTTAATCATCTCAAACAATGTTTTTCTATAAATCCTCCGGATCTCATCTACTATTCCTAAACAGGATGGAGACATCATAAAAACACCTAGAATGATAAGATTAATTATGAAATCATCGAGCACTTAGCAGCCTAAACAGCATGTTATCTCAAGTTTAACTTCTTAAAAATCACCCCTCCACAATTTTTATTCGCTAATGATTTGTATAGTTTCGCGGGCCAAAACAAAATTATAATCAGGGAAGTATGATTTGCGAGCTGGCGAAGAAAGACATTGAGGAACTTCAGACAACAAACATTTTACCACAAACCACTTTTTGGGGCCGTATAAAACGCAACCAGGGTTTTATTCCGAAAGGTTTTGAGCTCACTATTTCGCGCGATTTATTGGTTACCAGCGCCAATTCGCTGGAGAAAAAAGGCGAAGATTTGCTGGTACTCATCAAGTATGTAAACCCCAATGCTTGTTTTGCCTATGTTCCGTATGGCCCGAAAATGGAACCCACCTTTGAAAACCAGGGGCTGCTTTTAGAGCAGTTATCCGAATCGATACGACCGCACCTGCCTGCTAACTGTATTTTTATCCGTTACGACCTGACCTGGGAAAACCAGTGGGCCGCCGAAGATGATTATTTTGATGAGCAGGGAAACTGGATTGGTCCGCCACCCGCCCATACACAGGAATACCGGCTAAATTTTAACACCGTTACCGGTAATGTAAAGAAGAGTATCGAGGACAACCTGCCAAAAAATACCTTCTTTCTCGACCTTACTTTAAACGAGCAGGAGTTAATGTACAACATGCGCTACAATACCCGCTACAACGTACGCAAGGCCAATAAAAAAGGGATTCGGGTGCGCGAATACGGGCTGGAGCAAATTGGCGACTGGTATAAATTGTATTACGATACGGCCATACGTCATAACATGGCTATGCAAAGTCAGGAGTATTTTTCGTCGATTTTGAAAAACCAGGACAACAGCAAAAACGGCGTAACAGTAAAAATGCTAATGGCCGATATTGACGGGCGTTTTCTGTCGTCGATGTTTTTGGTATTATCGCGAAAACGCGGCACCTATTTGTATGGCGCCTCCACCTCGTGTAAAGACAATTTAATGGCCAGTTATGCGCTGCAATGGGAGTCGATACGCATCTCGAAAGAATGGGGTTGCACCGAATACGATATGTTTGGCTCGGCACCTAACCTAGACAGCAGTCACCCTTTACACGGTGTGCATATTTACAAAAAAGGTTTTGGCGGCAATCTGTACCACCGAATGGGTTGCTGGGATTATCCATACGACCGGAAACAGTACGATATTTTCCGCTTACAGGAAGCACAGAAATAGTTTCTCGCAGATTTCGCAGAATTACACGGATGAAATAAATCAGCGGTTATCTGCGAACTCTGCGTGCAACCTATTCCACCCACTTTTTAAACACCAAAGTAGCATTATGCCCGCCAAAACCAAAACTGTTGGTAATAGCCACATCAACTTTGGCATGAATACTTTCTCCGGTAACAATATTTATCGTGTCCGGAATTAAAGGATCGATAACGGTGGTATTGATCGTAGGTGGGATTATTCCGTTTTCGATGGCTTTTATACAAAGAATCGATTCAACGGCTCCGGCAGCTCCCAACAAATGGCCCGTCATCGATTTTGATGCACCGATTTTCAGGTTCTGCGGATTTTCGCCAAACAAGCGGCGCACCGCATTTATTTCGCTGATATCGCCAATGGGTGTCGATGTTGCGTGCGCATTCAGGTAATCCACCTCATCGGGTTTTATTCCGGCCTCGTATAATGCCAACTCCATCGATTTGGCAGCGCCTTCGCCATCGGGATGCGATGCAGCTACATGGTAGGCATCCGAAGTCATGGCAGCGCCAACAATTTCGGCATAAATTTTTGCACCACGTTTTTTGGCGTGTTCGTAATCTTCCAGAATCAGCGTTCCTGCGCCCTCTCCCATCACAAAGCCATCGCGGTTTACATCAAACGGCCGCGATGCCAGCTCAGAGTGCTCGTTGTTTACTGACAAAGCACGCATGGAATTAAAACCACCGATTCCCATTTCAATAATCCCGGCTTCCGATCCTCCGGTTACAAAAACCTTGGCTTTTCCCAGTTTTATGTAGCTGTAGGCATCCATAATTGCCGTGTTCGAGGTGGCACAAGCCGACGATGTGGTAAAGCTCATTCCTTTCAGACCATACTTTAGCGAAATCATTCCCGATGCCATATTTATAAGGGTTTTTGGCCCCAACATCGGACTAAAACGAGGAATGCCGGTTTGGGCATAAACTTTTGCTTCTTTTTCGTAATAGTCCATGCCTCCCTGGCCCGAGCCCCATATCACGCCAATGTCGTACGGATCGATGCTTGCCAGATCCAGGCCACTATCCCTCAAAGCTTCGCAGGTGGTAACCAGCGCGTATTGCGAAAACAGGTCGGTACATTTAATATCCGACCGGTCGAGATGTTCCTTTGCATCAAACTCTTTGAGCTCGCAGGCAAATTTTGTTTTAAAATTAGATGTATCGAATTTGGTAATAAGTGCTGCACCGCTGGTTCCGGCCACTGCATTTTTCCAAAATTCGTTAATATTATTTCCGATAGGCGTAAGTGCTCCAAGCCCGGTAATTACAACTCGTCGTTTTTCCATAAATAAAACGGCATTGCCATTAAGTGGCATGCATAATTTTTCTGATTTAGTTTTTAGTTTGTCCACAATACCTTTTGCGGCTATTGTGTTAAGGAGGCAAATATAACCACTTATTTAAAAGATAAACTTTATACCTCCGGCAATTTCAATTTTACTGCAGTTTAATCCGGTTCAGGTGCAGTCCTTCGCTTTGAACAGAGCGTGCATATTTCACGGCGGGTTTTCCGAAAAGCAACACACCTGCGATTACATGATCTTCGGGAAGACCAATTTTCCGTCCTAATTCAGGAACGATATCGCGAATTATCCATTTTACAAAACCATTCCACAGCGTTCCGATGCCGTTACTGTTGGCCAGCAGTTCGAAATAGCTTAAAGCAATGGTGCCATCGGTTTCGGGCGTGGCAATTGTTTTTGGTGCTGATGCAATCAATAAATGCGGAGCATTGCGGAAAACAACATCAATTTGTTTGCTGTACCACAAACGCTGAAAATCGTTCATAAATGCCATCGGTGCAGGAAGTTTTCCTTCGTCGGAAGCCTTTTTGATACCGGCATATGCATGTTCTCTAAATTTTGCCAGATCATTCTTGTTATCGACTACCGATAGCAGCACCGCATTTTTGTTGTGCCCGGTTGGCGCATAAGCGGCTGTTTCCAGCAATTCGTGAATAAATTCAGGCGCCAACTCATCGGCTTTGAATTTTCTGATCGAGCGGCGTGTTTTCACCAGCTGCGCCAGTGCCTCCGGATCGACAATATTCTTTTTAACCGGAATGCTGTCTTCCGGCTTCTTCCCCAAGATTGACAGTGCACCAGTTGGACAAATCGCCAAACAATGCTGACATTTTATACACAGCGCTTCTTTGCCTTCTTTTATTTCAGGGTATTCACTTTTTGGGTTGATTACCAGTGTTGGGCAATCGGCAGCGCACAAACCACATTGGGTACATTTCTGCTTATCTATTATAAAATCGATCATTTTGGTTTTTGTTTTTGGTAGTACAAAGATAGCAGTTGCAATGAGAACACTCCTTTTGAGTTTCTGCGAAAGGGGTAAAACAAAAAACAGGTAACATTTAGCTCATCAGCTACCTATTACCTGTTCTTTTAATATGAGGGATTGAATGAAATCGCTGTCCACTAATGATTATATAATATTAAAGATATTGAATATCCGTAAATACTCATAATTTGATTTATTTCATTATCTTTAAGGTAGTTAAAACGATATAGATGAACCTATTTACTTTCACAGCAC
>NZ_FOHT01000006.1:0-158122 GCF_900111425.1 Draconibacterium orientale
GGAGTACAACTATATGAAGAACAAATAATGATAAATAAAATGAGAACAGTAAACAAATTGGCAAAAGAACTAAACATGGAAGTAGTAAATTGTCAGAATGTAAATTAATTCTGTCATTGGCAGCGTAGCGAAGCAATCTTAAACTTTTACCGGACACTAATAACTTTTTTAATCAGTAAATCTAAACCTAACATGAAGAATAGTTTTCCATTTGGTGTTTTATTTCTGATGCTGTTTGCCTCGTGTACGCAGCAACCTGTAATTACGCTAAAAAATCCTTTGGCGGAAGAACGAACTGATGAAGTGATCGTACTTTCACGCAAAGAAATTGCCGCAAAAATAGCTTTGCAAGAAGGCAAACTTCCGGTTTTTAAAAACGGCGAAAAAACAATTCCCAGCCAGGTTGACGACTTGGATGGTGATGGAAACTGGGATGAAGTAGTTCTGTTGGTAGATATAAAAGCCAGCGAAACCATTGAGGCAACAATCGAACTGCTTGCTGAATCGGATTATCCAAAAGTTGAAAAACGTACGAATCTGCGCCTGGGAATTCATCAGGAAGACGGAACGTACAAGGAGGTGGACAACTACAAAGCTGTGCCGGTAAGCGAACCTTTTAAAATTATTGCCCAGGGCGAAGGCGTTACATGGGAAAATGACAAGATTGCTTTTCGGGTTTATTTCGATTGCCGGAATGTAAAAGATTTGTTTGGCAAACGGAAACCGGTAATGGTGGCCGACGATGTTCACACACCTGCCATTCCTGATTATCATGTTCTGAACGATTGGGGAATGGACGTTTTGCATTGTGGCAGTTCGCTGGGATCGGGTGGAATTGCGTTAATGAGAAATGATTCGCTGATTCGGTTGGGATCGACCGATGTGTATGAATACCAAAAAATTGTTGAAGGCCCCATTCGGTCGGTTTTCGACCTGAAATATTCGGGTTGGGATGTTGATGGCGAAGAACTGGAAGCCGTGGAACGCATTACCATTTACCCCGGTAAATACTGGTTCGAGTCGGATGTAACGGTTTACGGATGTGCTGAAAACGATCAGATTGTAACAGGTATTGTTACCTCTCAACTTAAAAAGGAGCCGTTCCGCTTTGAGGCAGCTGATTTTTCCTGTATCGGCACACACGATGTACAGTCGCTAAACAACGATGAATTGGGAATGGCAGTAATTGTACCGAAAAACGAAACCGGTAAAATCGGACGAACCAGCGATGTTAACTGGTTCGAAAAAGGGTTTAAAACAGTGCCGGAGAAAGGTTTTAGCAACATCATTTCAGAGACGTATTACATTGGTCAGCAATGTAAAAATGCCCAACCAGCAAAGCATTATTTCTTTTCGGTTTGGGGACTGGATAAAGAGCAATGGAAAACGGAAAAGGGATTCCGGGAATACATTGCCGAAGAAGCTGAAAAACTATCATCACCAATACAAAAACTGTAGTGGCGATTATTTGTCATTTCGAAGGAGGAACGACTGAGAAATCTGTTCTAATGGGAGAGATTTCTCCTCATTCTTCGTCGAAATGACAATCTGATTCTTACAGAATAATTTTACTTTAAAAACTTCAAACTTCCCCCTTTTTGCAGATCTTCGTGATTGATGTACGTTGCACTTTCTTTGCCGTTTAATTTAACGGATGAGAAAATGGTTGAAGACCTTGCTTCTTCAGCGTTTAATACAAACTTGCCTCCCGGGTAATAGTTTTTATCCAGCTTGAGTGTTACCTTTTTGAATATTGGCGATGAGAGTTGATATTCGTTGCTTCCCGGGCACATCGGGTAAAAACCCATTGCACCAAAAACATACCATGCCGAAAGTTGCCCGGCATCGTCGTTTCCTGAAAGTCCGCCGCGGCCTAAACCGTATTCGGTACGAAGAATGTATTTTACTGTTTTTTGTGTTTGGTCCCACTCATTGGTATAATTAAACAGGAAGGGAATATGATGGCTTGGCTCGTTACCATGCCAGTAACGTTTATCGTCAATTAATTGATTCAGTTTTTCACTAAAAGCATCTTCTTCGCCTATCAACCCAATCAGTCCTTCAACATCGTGCGGAACAAACCAGGTGTAGTGTTTGGGCGTACCTTCGGTTATAAAAAATTGCTCAGTGTTAGCATTGAAGTCTTCATAAAACCGGCCATCGGCATATTTACCGTTCACCCAGCCCTGGCTTTCATCAAAAACGTTTGAATAGTTGTACGAGCGGGTAAGCAGGTCATTATAATCGTCGGTTTTGCCCAGTTTCTGAGCCAGTTGTGCAACGCACCAATCGTTGTAGGCGTATTCCAGGGTGCGCGAAACCTGCTCGTTGGAGTGAAAAGCATCGGCTACAACATCGTCAAGCGGAACATATCCAAATTGTATATAGGAAGTTAGTGCACGGCGGCCTTTCCCGTCTTTATAATCTTCTTCCTCAGGTGTTTCGTAGGCATTTTTTCGCATAAACTGGTAGGCTTTCTCCAAATCAAAATCAAAACCTTTCATGGCGGCATCGCAAAGAATGGCAGTGCTGTGGTCGCCAATCATTGCCGAGGTGTAATTGTTCCATAGCGGGAAAATGGGCAGCCAGTCACCGTCTTCGGCTTTTGCCACAAGCGATTTTACCATATCGTTATATTCTTTTGGGGCAATAAGGCTCAACAGCGGCATTTGTGCCCTAAAAATATCCCAGTTCGAGAAATCGCCATAATAGTCAAAATCGCTGTTGTTGCTGGTCTCGTATTGTTTTGAAAAAACCGGGTAGTCGCCATTTACATCGCTCATTAAACGCGGGTGAAACAGTGAGTGGTATATAGCGGTGTAAAATTTGGTAAGCTCCTCCTGGTCTTCCGATTCAACATCAATGCGACCGAGATAATCATTCCAGGTGTTCTCCAGTTTTTGTTTGGTGGCGTCAAAATTCCAGTCGGCAATTTCGGTTTCCAGGTTTTTGCGCGCATTTTCAATACTGGTAAACGAGGTGCCCACTTTTAGTTTTACCGGTGTATTTCCTTCAAGGTTAAATGTTACATAGGCGCCAATTTTTTGCTGATCCTTGCGTTCAGCACTCCCGTGTTCGTATTCAAAATTGCCCCAGGTGCCATACTTCACAATCTCCTGATCGAATTTAGCCACAAAATAACCTGAAATCCCAGCAGGTTCATCCTGCCCGCTGTATATGCGGTAGGCCGGATTATAACCATATACTTCCTGTTTCTCCAAATCGATTTTTATATATCCTTTGCCTTCGTCGCTGTTAATGTCGAACATAATGGTTGGATTTTTCTCTTCCAGCCACGAGAAACGAAAAAAGCCACATCGTTTGGTGCCGGTAATTTCCGACAATATGTTTTTTGCCGGAAACAAAAAGGAAGCGTAAGCCGGCGACAGATCTTCGGTTTTCATTAAACACAAGGTTTGGCGCTGCACCGGTTGAAAACTAAAGCTGCTACCTAACACCGTGGGGAAGATGGTAAAAGAACCATAATCCTGGGTACACGAACCGCTAAGCCAGTGGCTTGCCCTAAAGCCTTGAATCATGGTTTGGCCGGTATAAAAAGGAGCGATACATTTTTGCTCGTTATCGTAAATTTGCGGTGTCCATTGTGTCATCCCAAAGGGAGCTGTAACAGCCGGAATCGTTTGTCCGTTACTTACATGGTCGCCGGGATGCTCTTTCGCAGCTATTGTTGATGCCGGCCCCGTTCCAATAAGCGGATCGACATAACTGAGGTAATTTTTTTCCGTGTTGTTGGTGCAGGAAAACAGGAGTACAAGTACAAGCAGATACCAGTTCTTCATATTAGTTTGATTTTGTTAGGAATGCCAAATTTAAAATTTTCGGGAAAAACGGATAATAATTTTTGCTTTAAATGATTAACAGTTGAATCCATCCCTGAATGATCTCGCCGGTTTCCGGATCAAGTTGCGAGCCATACATACTGTGCGGAATAGAATAAATAATCAACATAACTATTGATGCCACAATGGTGAACACAGGACGTTCTTTTTTTCGGTTCATCGCAACTGCCAGTATCCAGAAAATAAAGGCCACTAGTGTTTTATTATCGGTTAAGTCCCACGCAAAGGGAACACCGGCCCAGGCTTCGCCAAAAGCATACAACTGAACAATTGGCCCCAGAATCATACCACCAATAAGTAAGGTAATAAGTGTAATGGTGGTGTAAAATTTATACCGTTGATGTTTGAAAATGGCCATAATTCCGGCCAGGTTACCCAATAACATGGCAAAGAACATAAAAAAGATATGCGGCGCTAAAACCACTGACGGAACGGCTCCTTTAAAACGTATTACAACCGGCGTTTTATTCATATACATTTTGGTTCCTTTTGAGTCGGTAACTTCAAAATAGTACTGAATTTTCCCGGCAGCAGGTTGTTCGGGTACCGGAGCAAACCACCCTTTGTCTTCGGTTATTTTAAACACTTTATTCATCAGATACGAATCAACCGGTTTTTCTTTGTACTCAAAGTCAACCGATTGGTACGGATCATCAGACATGAACTGTTTGTAAAATAAACGGGCTGCGATAGTTTTATCATCAATGGCCAGCTTTACTTCGGTGTTACTGCCTATTTCAATACTACGAACCAATTTTACCTCGTAACGGGTATCATTAACGTTTACCGATAATTTTTTATCGTAGGTAGGGCCGGTTTTTCGTTGGTAGATAACTGCCACAATCGTGATTACAATTGCAAGAAGCCAATAAAATGTTTTTTTCATAGGTTTAAATTTATTCATTTATATTGGTATTAAATCTGGTTTTTGCAATCTAAAATAGACCTGTTAGCATAAAAATTGTTCATAGCAATTATCTTTTTTTTTTGCATGAATATCTAATTTTAAGTAGTAATTAAACCTGATTTTTAAGGTTTAGTAATACATATAATAATGTATGTGATTAATTTCTACTAAACTAACAGTTTCCTGAACAGCCGGTGTTATTGTTCAATTGACAATAGTATGTTATTTAACACATGTCATACATGTTCAATGTTGAAATGAAAAACATATTTTAGCAATCGAAAAAAAAATAATTAACCTGTATTTTTGGTGCAGAACTAAAACTAACGAAGAGGCTATTTTACTAACTAACTAATTAATTAAACTTATGGATAAACCACACTGATCCTTATGTAGAATTGTAGGTTCACTACAATTCAATTCAGAATAATTTTTTATTCAAATTTCTATTTATTAATACCAAAACTTAAAATCTATGGAAAAAAATCCTTTAAGAGGTTTTTTAACCTTGCTTATGATGTCTGTATTCATGGCATTTTCTCTAGGTTCTTATGCGCAAACAGCTGTTACCGGTACTGTTACCGGTGAAGATGGCACGGGAATACCTGGTGTGTCGATTGTGGTTCAGGGAACCACTCAGGGAACAATTACCGACATTGATGGTAATTACACCTTAACGTTACCTGAAGGTGCAGAGAAATTAGCTTTCTCTTACATCGGTATGTTAACGCAGGAAATTGAGATTGCTGGTCAATCAACAATTAACGTAGTGATGAAAGCCGACGTGATCGGTGTTGACGAGGTAGTTGTTGTGGGTTACGGTACTCAAATGAAAGAAGAATTAACAGGTGCTGTTTCTTCTGTTTCGGCTGAGAAACTGGAGGCTACATCAGAAACCAGTGTTGCCAACCGTTTGCAAGGACAGGTGGCCGGGGTTACTGTAACCACTGCAAACCGTCCGGGTGCTGACGCAACAATCCGTATCCGCGGAGTTGGAACGATTAACGACCCGAATCCGTTGTACATCATCGACGGTGTACCTGCAGGACCGGGTAACAACATTCCTCCAGGCGATATTGAAAGTATTTCAGTATTGAAAGATGCTTCTTCGGCAGCTATTTACGGTACACGTGGTGCAAACGGTGTTGTAATTATTACTACCAAACGCGGACGTGCAAACCAGCAGCCAAGTGTTAAATTCTCGGTACGTACAGGTGTTACCAAAGCAACAAATCAATACGATTTGTTGAATACGAAAGAGTATGCCGATGCAGTTTGGTTGCAATATGCTAACCAGGGAGTTGCTCCTAATCATCCTCAGTATGGTTCAGGTTCTTCTCCGGTTATTCCTGATTATATTTTGCCTGCTGCCGGTATGTCTGGCCAAGTTGATGAATCAACCTACAGTTATCCGAATGGTGTAATATTTAAGGCAAATAAAGAAGGAACAGACTGGTACGACGAAATTTACCAAACCGGTATCATTCAAGAGTATGACCTTTCGGTAAGTGGTGGTGGTAAAAACTCTACCTACGCGTTTTCGGCCAATTACCTGGATGAGGAAGGTATTTTGAAATGGACCGAATTTAAGCGCTATACCATGCGTATGAACTCGGATGCCAAGTTTAACAATTGGCTAAAAGTGGGCGAATCGTTACAAGTTGTTTACATCGACGAAAATGGTGAATTTGGTGACAACGGTGAAGGAACTGCAGTTTCGTTTGCCTACCGTTCGCAACCAATTATTCCTGTTTATGACATCAGCGGTAAAGAGTTTGCAGGTAGTAAAGCCAATGGTATGGGTAATGCTTCCAACCCTGTACAAATCCTTTGGGATGCACGCAATAACAACGGTAAATATATGCGTATCTTAGGTAATGCATATGCTGAGCTTACTTTGGCCGAAGGTCTGACAGCTAAAACATTATTTGGTGCTAACTGGGGGCAGTGGAACTACAAAGGTTATGTCCTTCCAACTTACGAACGTTCAGAGCCCAATACCGTTAACGGTGTAAATGCTGACTCAAACTACAGTTTGCAGTGGAACTGGTCGAATACATTGAACTACAACAAAACTTTCAACGACGTTCATAGATTGAATGTATTGGTGGGTACCGAGGCTGTTGAAAATACTTATCAGTCGTTGAATGCCAGTCGTCGTGTTTATTTCTCTGAAGATCCTAACTATATGCAGTTAGATTCAGGTGAAAGTAACAAAGAAAACAGCGGTAATGCTTCAGAATGGTCATTGTTCTCTGTTTTTGGTCGTGCAAACTACAACTACATGGGTAAATATTACCTGGAAGGAACAGTACGTCGCGATGGTTCTTCTCGATTCAGTGATGAAAACAAATATGCTGTGTTCCCTGCCGCATCTGCTGCGTGGGCAATTTCAGAAGAAAGCTTCATGCAAGGATCTCGTAGCTGGTTAGATATGTTAAAACTACGTTTAGGATGGGGTATGTCGGGTAACGACCGCATTGGTAACTACAACTCGTACTCCACTTATGCAACTGATGCTTATCGTTCATCGTATGCTATCGACGGATCAAATACCGGTGCTGTTTCCGGATTTAAGCCTGATGCATTAGGTAGTGAGGATGTTACCTGGGAAACTACTAAAACATTAAACATAGGTATTGACGCAAATATGTTGGATAACCATCTGGCAGTTGCTATCGATTTATGGAAACGTAATACTGAAGATATGTTGTTCCGCGAGCCTATACCTCAGGTAATGGGTATTGCAACAGCTCCTTATGTTAACGTTGGTGAAATGGAAAACAAAGGTATCGACTTTGAAGTATCGTATAATAATACTGCAGTGGGTGGAGATCTTACCTACAATATCAGTATGAACCTGTCGCACTACAAAAACGAGATACTGAAACTTTCAGGAGATCCTGACCGTTACGTAGATGCAGCAACAGAACGTCAGAAAGTATATACCCGTTTTGCGGCTGGTACTGCTTTCCCTGAATTCTATGGTTATATTGTTGATGGTATCTTTCAAACTCAGGCAGAAGCTGATGCTCATGCACCTTATAGCGATACTGAATACAATCAACCGGGGCACTTCAAATACAGAGATGTGAATGGTGATGGAACAATCACTGCTGCCGACAGAACATTTATCGGAAGTCCGCATCCTGATTTAACAGGTGGTATGAATATCAATCTTGGTTATAAAAACTTCGATTTAACCATGTTCTTCTATGGTAGCATTGGAAACGATATGGTTAATTACGTAACTCGCTGGATTGACTATGGTCAGTTTACAGGTGGATTAAGTAAAGATGCATTGTACAATTCATGGGGAAGTCCTTACCTGGATGATAACTCAAAAGCTGAATTGCCAATGCTCGACCTTAGCGATATCTCTCAGGAGCCATCGACTGCATTTATCGAAGATGCATCGTACTTGCGACTGAAAAACTTACGCCTGGGTTATACTGTTCCAAAATCGTTGCTTGACAGAGCAGGTATTAAAAGCTTAAGACTTTACGGACAGGTTTCTAACGTATTTACGTTAACCGGTTACAGTGGTCTGGATCCTGAAGTAAATGCTTCTGGTACTTATATGGGGATGGATATGGGAGCATGGCCTACACCACGTCAGGTTATGTTCGGTGTTCAACTCGGTTTATAACAGTTAATTTAATTTGAATATAAAACAGATAAGTATTATGAAAAAACTATCAATATTAATGGTTGTAGTGTTCTTACTAACCATGTCATATTCATGTTCTGAAGAATTCCTGACCAAGGAACCTCCGGGCTCATTATCAGAAAATCAGCTCTACAGTGCTGATGGTATTGAAGCACTGATGATTGGTACCTATGCAATGGTAGGAGGTAGTTCTTTATGGGAAATCTCGTGGGGAGCTTCTATTCAAAACTGGACTTATGGTTCAATAGCATCTGACGATGCGTATAAAGGATCAGAACTTACCGACCAGTCGCCGGCAAATGATATCGAGCACTGGGTGGTACAATCTACCAACAATTACCCTGCCGACAAATGGCAATGGGCTTTGGGTATGGGCGTAGACCGTGCTAACAAAACTTTAAGAATTATCGATTTGGTTGAATCAGAAGGTGGTATTACTTCCGACGACGCTAATGCATACCGGGCAGAAACCCGTTTTCTGCGTGCCTTATTCTATTTTGAAGCCCGTTTGGTATTTGGTGATTACTTGCCAATTTTAGATGAAAACGTTGAAGATCCTACTCAGGTTACCAATGTTAATGCCGAGGGTGCTGTTCTTGACTTTATTATCGCGGATTTAACTTTTGCCGGTTCCAATCTTCCTGCATCACAGTCTCAGGTTGGCCGTGCTACCAAGTGGGCAGCTAAAGCGCTGGCAGCAAGAGCTTATCTACAGGATTTGAGATACTCTGATGCAGAACCACTGCTTGACGAAATTATTGCGAGCGGTGAGTTTACATTGGCTGCAGATTTTATGGATAACTTTAATATTGCAACCAACAATAACGAAGAATCAATCTTTGAAATTCAGGCAAACGTAAACGATATTAACGAATCGCTGAATGCAGAGATGGGTATTGGTTTGAACTGGCCTCACGGTGGTGACATTGGTATGTGCTGTGGCTTCCACCAACCATCGCAAAACCTGTTCAATGCCTATAAAGTTGATGAGAACGGTTTACCAATGTTCGATACATTTAATGATACCGACTTGGCTAATGACCAGGGTATTGCATCAGAAGCTGAATTTAATCCTACTGATCATGCACTAGACCCACGCGTTGACCATACCATTAGCCGTCGCGGTATTCCTTACAAAGACTGGGGTATTAACAGGGGAAATAACTGGATCAGGTATCAGGCTGATGGTGGACCATATTTGCCTGTTGCTAAACCATTCTTTAAAAAATCGGAGCGTTTCAGCTTATCGACTACTACAGGATGGCAAACCGGTATTAATGCCAATAACTATCGTTATTTACGTTATACTCATGTTATACTTTGGAAAGCGGAATGTGCAGCAGCATCTGGTGATATCGATGAAGCGCGTACTTATGTAAATATGATTCGTCAGCGTGCAATGGATAGCGAGCAGGTTATGGGTAAGGTTTTAATTAATAAGTTACCTGGTGGTTCTGATGGCGTATATCCATGGGGCTTCAATACAACTGATGCTGATTATAAAACTGGAGGAGATGTTGACTGGACTAAACCAGCAGCCAATTACCAGATTGGTTTGTACACTTCGTTTGCTGATGCAAATGAAGCGATGGAAGCTGTTCAGTGGGAGCAACGTTTAGAGTTGGCTACCGAAGGTTTCCGTTTCTTCGACCTTCGTCGCTGGGACAATCTTCCTAACCAGATTGGTGGAAAAAGCATGGCAGAAGTGCTAAATGGATTCGCTCGTGCTGATGAGAGAATACGTACATCAGAAGCGAGTATGGTGGGGTATACATTTTCTGAAGCCGACAAATATATGCCTATTCCACAGGCTCAGTTAGATCAACAAGTTGGTGTTCTGGAACAACGTCCGGAATACAAATAATAAATGGAGATTTGGTTTGAAATTAAAGAGGGACTTTTAAAGTCCCTCTTTTTTTATGTTTGTAGAAATGAAAACTTCATCTATCTTTAGATGCCAAACTTATGAAGCACAATTTTTAGCGGAAATTCTTTATTCAAAATCAAAATTCAATTGGCAGAATGGCACTGAATTACCTTTTTATTTTCTTTTTTATAATCGCTTTTCTGATTGCCCTGGTAAAGCTCGTATTTTTGGGCGATACACAGGTTTTTACCGACATGGTGCAGGCCACTTTCGATATGGCTAAAACAGGTTTCGAAATATCGTTGGGGTTAACCGGTGTGCTTACTTTGTGGATGGGGATTATGAAAATAGGGGAGAAAGGCGGAATCGTTCATGTGTTTTCGAAAGTGATTGGCCCGTTTTTTAATAAACTGTTTCCCGAGTTGGGAAAGGAGCATCCGGCGCACGGTTCTATTTTAATGAATATTGCTGCCAACATGCTAAACCTCGATAATGCTGCAACGCCAATGGGATTGCAGGCCATGAAAGAAATGCAGGCAACCAATCCCAATAAAAAAACAGCATCGAACGCACAAATTATGTTCCTGGTGCTGAATACCTCAGGGCTTACCCTGCTGCCCATAAGCATTATGGTTTATCGTGCTCAACTGGGCGCCGTAAATCCTTCCGATATTTTTATCCCGATTTTGCTGGCTACCTACTTTTCTACCATTGCCGGACTAATTTCTGTAGCTATTTACCAGAAAATAAACCTGCTTGATAAAACCATTTTAGCCTACCTGGGCGGATTAACGGCCATTATCGTTGGTGTTATCTGGTATTTCTCAACGCTCGATAAAGATGCCATTACTCAGGTGTCGAATGTGGCCAGTAATTTTATCCTGTTTACAGTAATTGTGGCCTTTATTCTTATGGCATTGTTTCGTAAGGTGAATGTTTACGAGGCTTTTATTGAAGGGGCAAAAGACGGCTTTAAAACCGCTGTGAAGATTATTCCGTACCTGGTTGCTATTTTGGTTGCCATTGGTGTATTTCGTGCATCGGGTGCTATGGATTGGCTGGTTGCCGGTGTAACCTGGGCATTTGAACAAATGGGAGTAAATGCCGATTTTACACCGGCTTTACCAACTGCTTTGATGAAGCCGTTGAGTGGAAGTGGTGCCCGCGGAATGATGGTGGATGCCATGACAAATTATGGTGCCGACTCGTTTGTTGGCCGCGTGGCCAGTACGGTGCAGGGAGCAACTGATACAACATTCTATATTTTAGCCGTATATTTTGGAGCCGTTGGGATTAAGAACACCCGTTATGCCGTGGTGTGTGGTTTAATAGCCGATTTTGTTGGAATTGTCGCATCCATTTTATTGGCGTATCTCTTCTTCTATTAGTAGTTTAGGTTTTTTTAATCGCGTCGGAAGTTTCCGAAAGCTTGTTTTCATTTTATTTCAGGATCTTGGGAAGATCCGACGAGTGGTTTTCAGGCTCGTTTGGGATTTCGGGTAATCCCGATAAGCAATTTCTTTATGGCGGGAGAAGATCCGCACTTGCGGAAACCTTGTTTCAAACTTTTGACAGGCTTTCCGCACGCCGGGAAATCCGGAAATAACTTTTAGGCTAGCTATCCGCACTTGCGGAAACTGTAAAATGAATTTCTGGCTGACTTTCCGTAGGCGTGGAAAGCTTGTTTTGATCTTCATACAGACTTTCCGCATTCCGGGAAACTTACTTTGTAGCTTACAGCAAGCTTTCCGTTATTGGGGGTTAGGTATTTTCGGATGTTATCACTAATCGATCGAATCGTAAACCACAACCTTATTCCAAAGGTGCTGGTTTTCCTCCACAAACTTCAGATGAATTGGATCAACCTGGTACGAATCCTGGTCGGCCTGGCTATCGAATAGGGCCATATACGACACCGAATACGAATGGTCAACAACATCGCGGTCTTCAGTTGATGCCGGAAAACCAATGTGGCTAAGTTTTATGGTTTTTACTTTGGTGAGTTTGTTCAAAGCCTCAACCAGTTGTTTTTTGTGTGCTTCGTTTGCCGGTTCTTTTAACCAGAAAAACACATGGTGTACCAGTGCATCTTTAAGTTTTACCTCGCCGGCAGTGGCGCTTTTTGTAAAAGGAAGCAGGGCCGATAAAGTAACTCCCGCAATGGCTTTCTTTAAAAACGATCGTCTTTTTTGCATCTTATTATTGGTTTAATAGTTCTTCAATTTCGTTGATGTGCAGTTTAAAATGGCGTGGGAAATCCTCAACCATATCTTTTAACGAAACAAACTGGTTGGTATCTGCGCTCCACTGCTGATCGAGTTTCTCCGCATTTACATTTCGGATAACGTGACTAAAATGCAGATGGGCAAATTTCCAATAATTTACCAGCAATTTCCAGTCTTCTTCCTGGTAATTCTGAATGGCTATCCAATTGTCGTTGTTGCCATAGGTGGCATAATTCGGAAATTCAACCGGCGATTCGCGGTACTGCAGATGAACAACGCGGTGGGTATTATTCGAGGCCGAATCAACCATGTGGCCAACAATTTGCCGGATCGAACGATCCTGGCTGTTTCTTTGGTTGGCAATGGTTTCCGGAGGCAAACTTTCCAGCTTATTTGCCCAGCTTGTTACCAGCTCGTTCAATTCCTTTGCAATTGTTTCAAATGCCATTTATCCCAGTTGATTAACGGTTTGTTTGAGTAAAACCAGTTTGGTTAGCAAGGTTTCGAGCAAATCGAGTCGCAACATATTTGCACCGTCCGATTTTGCTTCGGCAGGGTTTGGGTGTGTTTCAATAAAAATTCCATCGGCACCAACGGCAATTCCGGCACGGGCAACAGTTTCAATCAATTCGGGTTTTCCACCGGTTACTCCGCTGGCCTGGTTGGGTTGTTGCAGCGAGTGGGTAATGTCGAGAACAACCGGTACATTCATTGCTTTCATAACAGGAATACCACGGTAATCCACCACCAAATCCTGGTAGCCAAATGTTGTTCCGCGTTCGGTTAGCGCGATATTGTTGTTGCCACTTTCGCGCACTTTGTTCACCGCAAACTGCATGGCATCTGCCGAAAGAAACTGTCCCTTTTTAATATTTACCAACTTGCCGGTTTGTGCTGCAGCCACCAAAATATCGGTTTGGCGGCACAAAAATGCCGGTATCTGCAGCACATCAACATACTGGGCAGCCATTGCGGCTTCATCGGCCGTGTGGATATCGGTAACCACCGGAATGTTGAAAGTTTCGCGTACTTTCTGCAGAATCTTCAGCGCTTTTTCGTCGCCAATTCCTGCAAACGAATCCAGACGCGAACGGTTGGCTTTTCGGTACGAACCTTTAAAAATGTATGGGATCTTTAATTTCTCGGTTATGGCAACTACTTTTTCGGCAATTTCCATCGCCATTTTTTCGCCTTCAATGGCACATGGGCCGGCCATTAAGAAGAAGTTTCCGCTATCGGTATTTTTAAGTTTATCTAGTTGTGGAATCATGGTATTACTTTTTGCGCTAAAAGTAATAAGAATTTCATGTGTTTCAATGTGATCGGTTTATCCCATTGCTATAAAACACAAATGGGAACTATTTTGTTACAAATAGCTCCCATTCACTCTCAAGTAACCGAAGTTACTATTGGTGCCAGGTTACGGTTATTGCGACCGGCGTTGGCTTTTTCTTTCGAATCGGCTTTTGCCTTAACGTTCCGGCTTTGCTTTCTACGGCTCAGCCTTCCGGTTGTTCTTTCGGTAATCGCGCTTACCTTCCTGAACGAAGTGTCTTTCAGTGTATTCGGTTTCTCCCTAAGGATGTTTCCTTTCCAATCAACGGGTTTGAGTTGCCTCGTTTTCGTTGTGCAGTTTCGCAGTTAAGACCTTGATCTTTTTACTTCCTGCCTGATGACCCAATCTTGAAAGAACTTCTGGAACTTCTTTCAGATGATTGCCTGAACTTTGATACTCCAGAATATCGCGTTCAAACTTCAGCTTTTTCATTGTGCCGCCCCGAGAGGTGGGATGAAATGGTTCCGGTTCCGACTAAGAAACTTTTCCCGTTTCCACAATTTTCAAGCAGCCTTTTATCGCTCACCTGATAGATCAAATATACAGCGAAAAATGAAAAATGCAAGTGGTTTTCAGTCGTTTATATCCACCGTGAATTAACCGCAGTTATTAACAATTGTTAATAAGGTCGTTTAGTCTTTTATGCGCGAATCGGTTTTGTTTTCTAGTTAATGGTTAAAACCCCCGAAATAGTTTCGGGGCAGGCTCTGCAATTTTATTGCAGCTACTTTAGTTTCTATAAATTCCCATTATAAAAGGAAGTAGATTTGAGTATTGAGACTGATTTTGCTTTTTCTCTCTACTCATTACTCAATACTCAATACTCATGTCTGCTTTGTCAATTATTCTTCTTTGAATTTCATTCAATCTTAAACCAGTGCAAAGTGGTTTAGTTAATCCACAACCACTGAAACTTGATCGGGTCTGCCTCAGTTGGCTGAATGCTGAGCTCAATGGTGTAAAAACCGGGTTGGGGAAAATCGATTGTACCTATTTCGTTCGATTCAAAATTATCGATATGCCAGTCCTGGTTAGGTTCGCCAACGGTTTGTCCGGTGGGGTGCACCGAATGATACAAGGATTGCCCGGAAGCTTTTAAAACAATCTGGCTGTTGTTTCTGTTGCCCTGAAAACTATACGACACATCCACTCTTTTTGTGCCCGGTTGGTCAACGTATATTTTCCAGCTAAAATCGGTAACGCCATCTGCAGCTACAAAAGCCGGAATCGTTCCGTATTTTGCCGGCGGTGTTATTTTAATTGGTTGAGGCTGTGGATTTTGATTTCCGGGAAGCAGCGAATAGCCATCATCGCTTGTTTTGGCTACAAGCCCATCTGTAATCTCCGGTTTCGATGGGTATTCCACAATAACTACTGAAACATACGGATCGGGTTGGTCAGCAGGTAAAGCAACTTCAGTAAATGCGCCGGAGTGCGAAAACGAGAGAGGTGATTTTTGCTTATCCGCCAACAGGTATACTTTTTGGGGAGTAGCTGAAATTCCTGTAAGATTCAGCTGTTTGTTCAGTGGCCAGTTATAAATATGCAGGAACAATTTAAAGCTGCTTTCGTCTTGCTTGCAGGTAATTTTTCCCCAGTCGTGCAGGTCTTTGTTCAGGTCGAAAGCCTCTGCGCCATAAATCGATTCTCCATTCACCTGTAGCCATTTGCCCATTTCAAGCATGCGCTGCGAAATTTCATAAGGAACATCACCATTGGCACGCGGCCCGATGTTCAGCATAAAATTACCGTTCAGACTAACGTTTCCGATTAAGGATTTCAATAAAGTTGTTGTTGATTTCCATTGCGAATCGGACGAATGAAAGCCCCACGAATGAGCAACCGTTGCCGGCGATTGCCATGGGAAATCTTCTTTTTTGTCGCCAAGCTGGTTGTCGCCCAATGTTTTGTAATCAATGTCGGGGTCTTCGTCAATCGACAAGCCCAAACGCGAATTTACCAGGCAGTTGGGCTGCAAGTCGCGTATCAGTGATTTTAGCTGAAGTAATTGTTCTTTGCTAACGATACTTTCCGAGTGATGAATCCACATATCGAACCAAAGCATCGAAATCTCTCCGTAATTGGTTAACAGTTCGGTGATTTGTGGTATCACTTTCTGCTGCCAGTAGCGGTCGTAATCGCTGGCTGATAATTTGTAAATTTCGCGGCTATGATCCCAGCCCAGCGGGTGTTCCCAATCCACCCAGTGCGAATAGTAAAGGCAGAGTTTGATGCCGTGTTTTTTACAGGCCTCGGCCATTTCGGCAATAATATCGCGTTTTGGGTTGGTATAATCGCCCAGATCGTAATCACTCACTTTGCTGTCCCACAAACCAAATCCATCATGGTGTTTGGCGGTTATGGTTATATATTTCATTCCTGACTTTTTCGCCAGAATTACCCACTCTTCCGGATCAATCTCGTCCCACTGAAAAAGGTCAAGCAGCGTAACATATTCGTCGCGATCAATACGGTTTCGGTATAAAATCCATTCAGCATAGTCGTTGTCGTGACGCAGCTTTTCGCCTTTCCAGTAGCCTTCGGCAGCGCTGTAAACGCCCCAGTGAATAAACATTCCGAAGCGTGAATCGGTGAACCATTGGGCGCGTTCGTTGGTATTTTTCTGGGCAAATGAAGTTATACTGCAAAGCAGGCAGGCAAAGACAATCAGGTTTTTCATCTGTTTAAAATTTTTTGATTTCTGAATGTTCAAAAAATTTGAAGACATTCAGGAACTCACATAAATTTTAATCATTCTTGTTTTTGAATTTAGAATGAAGAAAATTCATGTTCGTTTCATACGTTGGTTTATTTAATGTAGCAAGTTGTTTTATTATGTATCAAAAAAAATACATCGATGAAAACAAAGTCGCAAAGTGTGATGAGTTTCAATATGAGACAAAACTCTGTGGCTTCGCGACTTTGTGTTTTTATTCTCCTTGTTAAACGAATGGATTTTTAACCCAAAGAAGTTCGTTTACGACAAACGGTTTTTAAAATCTTCGTACCTGAATTTCCGGACGATGTTTAGTTGTTCATCTTTTGTCCAGATGGCAATTGCCGGATGATTTACACCGTTAAACATGGTGGTTTTTACCATGGTGTAGTGGATCATATCGAGGAAAATGATTTGTTCGCCAATTTGCAATTCACGTCCAAAATCGTAGGCTTCCATAAAATCGCCGGCCAGACAACTACCGCCTCCCAAACGATACAGGTATCGGCTTTCTTCTGATGGATCTTGTGCTCCAATAATTTTTGGGCGATACGGCATTTCAAGTGTGTCGGGCATGTGGGCGGTAAACGAAACATCCAAAATGGCTGTTTTTACGCCTTTGTGCTCCACAATATCCTGAACAGTTGAAACCAAAACGCCGGTTTCCCAGGCAATGGCACTGCCGGGTTCCAAAATTACTTTTACGTCGTATTTTTTCCGGAAATCCTTTAGTAGTTTGATGAGGTGTTGATGGTTATAGCCTTCCCTTGTCATCAGGTGGCCACCGCCCATATTCACCCATTTTGCCCGATGCAGGTATTTACTGTATTTGTTTTCGAGGATCTTGAGGACTTTTTCCAGACTGAATGAATCCGATTCGCATAACACATGAAAATGGATGCCTTCAATACCTTCAGGCAATTCATCGGGCATTTCATCGCTGCCAACGCCCAAACGCGAGCCCGGTGCACTTGGATTGTAAAGATCGGTGCCCACGTCAGAATATTCAGGGTTTACCCGTATTCCGCATGAAATTTTATGACCGGCAGTTTTCGTGCGTTGGGAATATTTTTCAAACTGTTTAACCGAATTAAAAACAATGTGGCTGCTGTAGCTCATCAGTTCATCAAATTCATGATCGAGGTAAACCGGCGAATACAAATGTGCGCGGGTTTTCATTTCCTCGAAACACAAACGCGCCTCATACAAAGAGCTGGCTGTTGCGCCTTTTAAATACTCGCGAACAATGGGGAAGGCGCTCCACATGGCAAATCCTTTAAAGGCCAGGATGATTTCAATGCCGGCTTCTTGCTGAACGTTGTTGATTAGCTCCAGATTTTTACGAAGCAGTTTTTCATCGAGCACAAAAGCCGGAGATGGTATTTCTTTATAATTCATTTTGAAAAGGGCTTAGCGCAAAGAACAGAGGGCAAAAGCACTGTGCTATTTGCCCTCTGCGCCTGGCTTGTTACACTTCCAGATCGCCATTAATCTCTTCGTTCCACGGCAAACCGTGCTCGCCGATTTTTTCCATAAACGGATCCGGATCGAATTCCTCAACGTTAAATACGCCTTTGCCCTGCCATTTTCCGGTAAGCACCATCATGGCGCCCAGCATTGCAGGAACGCCGGTGGTGTAAGAAACACCTTGTGTTCCGGTTTCTTCAAATGCTTTTTGGTGGCTGCAGTTGTTCCAAACGTAGTAGGTTTTTTCTTCGCCGTCTTTTACACCTTTTATGCGGCATCCGATTGATGTTTCGCCAGTGTAGTTGTCGCCCAGGTCTCCCGGGTTTGGAAGCACCTCTTTCAGGAACTCCAATGGAATAATGTCAATTCCTTTATATTTAACCGGATCGATGCGGCTCATTCCAATGTTCTGGATCACACGAAGGTGAGTCAGGTATTCCTGGCCGAAAGTCATCCAGAAACGAGCCCGCTTTAAACTGGGGAAGTTTTTGGTCAGCGACTCCAGCTCTTCATGATAAAGAACGTATGAGTCTCTGGCTCCGATATTTGGGTAATTCAATGCCTGTTTAATTTCAAAAGGTTTGGTTTCCACCCACTGGCCATTTTCCCAATAACGTCCGTTTTGAGTGATTTCACGAATGTTAATTTCCGGATTGAAATTGGTGGCAAATGCTTTCCCGTGCTCGCCGCCGTTGCAATCTACAATATCAAGGTAGTGCATTTCATCAAAATGATGTTTGGCTGCGTACGCCGTGTAAATACTGGTTACCCCGGGGTCGAATCCGCAACCCAGCACCGCCATAATACCTTTTTCTTTAAACCGGTCGTGGTAAGCCCACTGCCAGCTGTATTCGAATTTAGCTTCGTCTTTTGGCTCGTAATTGGCAGTGTCCAAATAGTTTACGCCGGTTTCGAGGCAGGCATCCATAATCGGAAGATCCTGGTAGGGAAGTGCCACATTAATAACCAACTCGGGTTGAAATTCTTTGATCAGCGCAACAGTGTCGGCAACATTATCGGCATTCAACGAAGCCGTTTTAATTCGGCCTTTACCAACTTCTTTTGCAATTACATCGCACTTGGAAACGGTACGACTGGCTAACAGAATTTCTGAAAAAACTTCCGGATTATCTGCACACTTGCTGGCAACCACACGACCAACACCACCTGCACCAATTATTAAAACTTTACTCATTTTCTTGTTTAATCATTTTAAATTCAATAACATAGAAAAGATTCACACGAATATTGTAATTTCGTATGAAGTGTATTCAATTAAGAGACAAATTAAGCATTTTTTTTGATGAGTGAAAATTTCAAAATTAAAGATTTTTTATCTGAAAGAATATTCGTTTTTAACGAATGCGAAACAGGAAATCCGGAATGTAATGCGAACATTGCAGCTTACATTGTGAATATACGAAGTTCTCTGGCAGGATGATTTTGCCCTACAATGGTTATTAATTAACTTTGGGTGATTAGAGGAAAATAAAGACCGCATTTTGAGCAGTTTTTTGCTGAAATGGAAAAAAATTAAGCTTTTGCTCCGTTTTTACTTTCAGTACAGGAATTATCGGAAAAAATTAATTTTATTTGCGGTTTGAAACTTGAGCAAAAACACTGATAATTTTTTATGGCTACGTAGATGAAGAATACTTATTTTGATTTGATTGAGCAAAGCTACTACTTTCCGCAGGAAGGCTTTGATTTAAGAGGCGATTCATTAACCTTTCACGGAATCTCTTTAAAATATCTGATTAAAAAATATGGCACCCCGTTTCGGTTTATATATCTGCCAAAAATTGGGGAACAAATAAAAAAATCGCGTAACCTGTTTAATAAGGCCATTAAAAAGAACAATTATAACGGCAAGTATTATTATTGTTATTGTACCAAGTGTAACCACTTTTCGCATGTGGTTAACGAGGCGTTAAAACATAATGTAAACCTCGAAACTTCGTCGTCGTACGACATTGATCTGATTCTGCATCTGTTTAAGGATAAGAAAATTGATAAGAATCGGAAGATTATTCACAACGGCTATAAAACGCAGGAATACCTGTCGAAAATTATTGAGCTGCAACGGCTTGGGTTTAAGAATAATATTATTGTTTTAGATAGTATTAACGAGCTGCAACGGATTGAAAAACTGGCCAATGGCGAAAAGGTAAAAGTGGGTATTCGTATGGCGATTAACGAAGAATCGCAGTCGGCCTATTACACCTCGCGTTTGGGAATCAGGCACACCAATATCCCGGAGTTTTTCCAGAATCAGATTAAAGGAAAGAAAAACATCGAATTAAAGATGCTTCACTTTTTTGTTGATTCGGGAATTAAAGACAGTCTGTATTTCTGGGGCGAGTTTCAAAAAGCAATGAAACTTTATGTGGAGCTGAAAAAGCAATGCGACACACTCGATTCGTTTAACCTTGGTGGAGGTTTTCCAATTCGTAACCACCTGGGTTTTGAGTACGATTACGAGTACATGATAAAAGAAATTGTTTCGAACATAAAAACAGCCTGCTCGGCTGAAAACCTGCCTGACCCGGATATTTACACCGAATTTGGAAAATATACGGTGGGCGAAAGCGGTGCGATCATTTTCGAGGTGCTCGAGCAAAAACAGCAAAACGACACCGAAAGCTGGTACATTATAAACAACAGTTTAATGAACACCATCCCCGATTCGTGGTCGATTTTCGAAAAATTTATTTTGCTGCCGATTAACAAATGGAACAACGAATACAAACGTGCCAATATTGGAGGTATCAGTTGCGACCATTCGGATTATTATAACTCGGAAGACTTTAACCAGGAGGTTTTGCTGCCTGCTTATTCCGACGATGATAAAGAGCCGCTTTATCTTGGATTTTTCCACACCGGTGCCTACCAGGATGCCATTAGTGGTTATGGTGGAATTAAGCACTGTTTGATTCCGGCACCAAAACACGTGATTATCGATCGCGACGAGAAAGGAAATTTCTTCGATTATGTGTATAGAAACGAGCAGTCGGCAGAGGAAATGTTTAAAATTCTGGGTTATACAAAAGACGAGGAATAGTTTTCAGTCGCAGTATTCAGTTTTGATTTTTTGTGATTTCGGGCAAAGAGAGAAGTCTTTTCCCGGGTGAAGTTACTGATTGATTAATAGTTTTACATGATCAGGAGGAATGGGTATTTAATTTCAAAGATCAATCTTTGACCATTCTCCATCAATCTTTTTCAATCTCTGATCAATCCCTTCCGGTGGCATAAAGGCTTTGAAAAATCATTCAACTTTTTTAGGGGAACTGTGTTTTTCTTAAAAAAACTATATGTCAGTTACTGAAATTATAAAGAACCGAAGAGCAACACCGCCACGATTATTTGCCAAAAAGGACCTGCCAAACGGCTCGGTAGAAGAGTTGTTACGAAGTGCCAACTGGGCTCCCAACCATAAAAAGACCGAACCCTGGCGGTTTAAGGTTTATCGTGGCGAAGCCAAAGCCAAACTGGCTGCCGAAGCCAAAGCTTTACTCTTGGAAAAGCAAAAGGAAGGTTACCCGGTTGCATCAGAGAAAATCGAAAAGTTTGCATCAACCATTGAGCGTGTGCCCGTAGCCATTGCAGTAATTTTGCAGCCCGATTCAGCCGGTCGGTTACCCGAGTGGGAAGAAATTGCAGCAGTATCGATGGCCGTGCAAAATATGTGGCTAACCGCTACCGAAATGGAATTGGCTGCGTTTTGGGCAACACCGGGTTTTATCGAGCTGTTTGATGAATTACTGGAGTTGGAAAACAACCAAAAAAGTTTAGGTTTCTTTTATGTTGGGCAGGTAATGATGGATTTTCCTTCGCCCGGGCGCCGCGACTGGAAGGAAAAAATTGAATGGAAAGATTGAAATTCTTACCTTCAGCTTTTTAAAAAATCTGAATCATGCGAATAGTGGGAATCTTTTTATTGCTGGTTATGTGCCTAACTACACAGGCACAAACCGATCAGGACTTATCAACTTTGGTTGACGGGGTAACTTTTCCGAATCCTGTTTTTGTTTCGCCCGATCCGCCAAAGCCCATAAAAGGCTGGGAATTGACAAGCGTTTCGGACGAAAAGGTGCTGAAAGGAGAATATCCCGGAGAGATAATCAAATTCCGCTTTAAAGGAACAGCTGTTGGTATTTTGGTGTACTCCGATAACCACTCAGGAATTATTGAATACAGCCTGGATGGACAACCCTGGTTTGAATTGGATACTTTTTCGAAAGATGCAGAGACAACGCTTAAAGGCTATACGCTGGATAAGGATTTGAAGAACAGAAAACACACGCTGCAAATCCGGATTATGGAAAGGAATAATCCTGAAAGTTTAGGAACCAACATTGCGTTACGATCATTTTATACCAATTGTTCTTTAAAAAGCTGCATGGAATTTTAAAGATTACAATGGTTAATGCCGATGCTACAATACTGGAGCATTCGGAATGAAATGAAAGAATGCGACATTTTGTTGTTAAATCGGTATTATTTTAACAAAGAATAAAAAAGCTGTTTCAAAATAACCATATACGTCATTCTGAACTTGTTTCAGAATCTCACCTCCAGCGAGTACAGACCCTGAAACAAGTTCAGGGTGACGTTTCAAATAGCACCTTTTTGAAGCAGCTTTTTCCTATTCTATTACTTTATATTTTCAAGCACATCAACCAGGTGTTTCCAGAATTTTTCGGTGGTTGAAATGTCCAGTCTTTCATCGGGCGAATGGGCTCCTTTAATGGTTGGTCCAAATGAAACCATATCGAGGTGCGGGTATTTTTCAAGGAAAAGTCCACACTCCAGTCCTGCGTGAATCGAGCGAACAACCGGTTCCATGCCAAACAATTTTTTATAAGAATCAACGGTAGTTTTCAAAATATCAGAATTAGGATTTGGCGTCCAGCCAGGATAGCCGTCGCTGTGTATTACTGCTGCTCCGGCAAGATTAAATACCGCTTTTACGGTTTCGGCGGCATAATATTTCCGTCCTTCAATTTCGCTGCGCTGGCTGGTAGTTACCACGATTTTATTGTCGTTGGTAAATTTTACTGAAGCCAGGTTTGTTGAGGTTTCCACCATATTTTCCATGCGCGAGCTCATTTCCAAAACACCGTGTGGACAGGCATAGATGGCATTTAAAAGTTTGTTTTGCGTATCAGTATCAACAACAAAAGCAGGTAGTTCGGTTTCCGTGCAACTGATTTCCAATTTTGGCTCGGCAAACTGAAATTCATCTTTTATCGAAGCGGCCATTTTATTGAATGAAGCGAACACTTCATCTCGTTTTTTTGCAGGAATTGTAAAAATACCAAAAGCCTCGCGTGCAATGGCATTACGTAAATTTCCGCCGTTAAAATCGGCAAGCCTGATTTCAAAACCCTCGTTCCAGTTCCACAAAAAGCGGTTAAGGATTTTGTTGGCATTACCACGGTTTTTGTGGATATCGTCGCCCGAATGCCCACCTAAAAGTCCGCTAACCGAAACTTTTACTGCGATTGAATTTTCAGGCGTTTTTTCCTGTTGGTAATTAAAAGTGGCAAGCGTATCAATTCCGCCGGCACAACCAATAAACAGTTCACCTTCATCTTCCGAGTCGAGGTTCAACAAAACCGACCCGGATAAAAAGTTCGGCTGCAGGTTAAAAGCACCTGTTAATCCGGTTTCTTCATCAACAGTAATCAAACATTCGATTGGGCCGTGTTTTAATTCTTTTGAAGCCAGTACAGCCAATTGGGCTGCAATGCCAATTCCGCAATCGGCACCCAATGTTGTTCCGTTGGCTTTCACCCAGCCGTCAACAATCATTGGCTCAATGGCATCGTTATCGAAATCAAATTCTTTGTCCGAATTCTTTTCGCAAACCATGTCCATGTGCGTTTGCAGAATAACGGTTGGCGCCTGCTCCATTCCTTTACTGGCAGGCTTTTTTATCACTACATTTCCAATTTTGTCGGTGTGGGCTTCCAGTTTATTTTCTTCTGCGAATTGCAATAGGTACGCTCTTATTTTTTCCTCTTTTTTCGATGGCCGGGGTACCTGGCAAATGGCTTCGAAATAGTTAAAAAGTGGTTGCGGTTGCAGTGTTGCTAATGTTTTCATTGCTTACTATTTTAAATTCCCAAAGGTGCAAAAAATGAAGTAAAAATTCATTGACAGATGGCAGTTCCTGTTATGTTGAAATCGGTTTTTGTTTACATGCTCAATGTTTTTTATTACAGCGAGCCTTATTGGTTATGGGCAGACATTGAATAGTTGCAGTTTGCTATTTGTTGAGCGAACCTTTTTGACTCAGTAAAATGGCAAAGGGCCTTGTACCCGGGAATTCAGACATAATTATTATCAGAATTACCGTAATAGGAACACTGAGCAGCATGCCTGAAATGCCCCAGATGACACCCCAGATGGCAAGGGTTAAAAATACCACCAGAGGGCTGATGTTTAGTGAATTGCCCATTAGGCGCGGCTCGATAAAGTTGCCAACAACCAACTGAATGGCTCCAACAATCGACAGTACCAGAATTCCCGGAGTGATTTCGCCAAACTGTAAAATGGCAAATATTGCCGGGAACGCTGTGGCAATTAGCGACCCGATTGTTGGAATAAAGTTGAGAACAAAGATGAGAAAAGCCCAAAACAATGGCGCATCAATGCCAATAAACAGCAGCGCAAAATAACTCAGAAAACCAGTTAACAAACTGGTAAGTGTTTTTAGTGCCACATAGTTTCCTATGGAATGATCGATTTTATCTACCAGTTCTTTTACATGTTCATAACGTTTCTTGTCCGGATACATGGCTTTTAATTTCTTGGGAAAGATCGGTTCTTCCAACAGTAAAAACAGCAGATAAAGTAACACCGTGAAGGCGTTGCCAAATAGCCCGGTTAGTGTACTTAACAGCGATGAAAGAATACTGCCGAAATTCAGATCTTGGGCAAAATTTCCCGCCATATTCATAATGTCAACATCAAATTGCTGATTAATTTGCTGTGCAATTTTATTTACATTGGCTTCGTAAACCGGCAGGGTTGTCGATAGAACCTTAATGTTTTTTGATATCATGGAAACAGCGAGCACCAAAAAGCCGATCAACACTAAGGTTGAAAACAGAGTGATGATCCATTTAGGCATGCGGCCAACAAATTTTACTTTTAGCAGTAACTTTTTAATTACCCGGATAAGAAACCAAAACAGAATGGCCAGAATAAACGGAATGATGATGGATTGTGCATAAATACAAACCACCACAATTGTAATTACGATTAGAAAAATGTAAATTTTTTTACTTGTTTCCATGCGGCTGAAATTATTGGGGAAAAATACAAAAAACTACGCTCTCTGATTGTTTTGCTTAATTTTTGAACGTTCGTTGTGGTTTTTAAACTAAACCGTCGGTTGGTAATGCACACTCAAAAATGAAAGTATATTCGATTAAAACCGGCGAAACCCGCAACTAGTTGTTAATGGGCAGTCCCCATTCTTCTTTCATGGCAATGCCAAGTTTTTCCAGTTCCGTTAAAATAGGCTCGTAAATACTTTTTGATACCGGAATATGAACGCCTTTGTCCGTAATTCTTCCATCCAAAATCATTTTAACCGCAATGGCTGCAGGTAGCGCAACTGTTCTTGCAATCGATGTATCTTCTTTGGTGGCAAAATCCAATAACCGCGATTTTATAACTTCTTTGCTTCCGTTGGCATTTTCAATTAAAAACGAGTGAAGCATGATAACCATGTCGCGGGCACCTTCGGGGAGCATCATTTTTTTGAGCATCAGGTAGGTAACCAAATCAAAATTCGATCCTTCGTCCATTGCAACCATATAATCGCTGAAAAGACCCAGCCATTCCATAGCCCGAATAGCAGGACTGTCGATCGGCAACCGCAGCCGTTCAGCTACTTTTTCTTTAATGTTGGCCGGATAAACTTCCAGCTGGCGTGCCATAACTTTTTTGTAAGTTTTGCCGGCAAAATTTTGCTTCTCGTAGGTAAACAAGCCAAGCGTTTTCATGGCATCCATAATTTCGCACCAGTCGGGGTAACGGAACGTGCCGCGGTACATGGTGGTAACATCTTTTAATCCGTAAATATCGATGTAAGCCAACGAGTTGCGATTGGGGTAAACTTCCATCTCTCCAACTTCGGGAAAATCAATTTTCAACGGATCTTTGAAAAGCTTTTCAGTGGGGAGTTCAACAATTTCGCCGTCTTTTAAATATTTCGCTCCGTTATTTCCGGCCATAATTACACCTTTTGGCGACCACGAAAATTTATACTTAAACGGATTGTCAATTTCTTCGGGGGCGGCCAGTGCTCCGCACAACGAGTAAAATTCCTTGATCTTGCCACCTTTTTCTTTTACCTTATCGATGATTCGCATGGCAGTCATATGGTCAAAGCCCGGATCAACACCAATTTCGTTCAGAATAATAATTCCGGCATTTTTTGCTTCAGCATCCAGTGCCTTCATTTCTTCTGATACATACGATGTGGTTACCATGTTTTTTTTGTGCTTAATACACAGTTGGGCAACCGTTACATGGTGTGCATACGGCAACAGGCTTACAGTTAAATCGTGCGAAGCAATCAGTTCATCCAGTTGGTTAAGATCGTCGATGGTCCATTGCAGCGCTTTACCGTTTGCATGGTTTCCGATTAACTTTTCGGCTTTTGCAAGTGTGCGGCTGGCAATGGTTAATTCTATTTGGTTGTTAAGAATATAATCGGCAAGTGGTTTGGCTACCATTCCGGCGCCAAGTAATAGTACTTTCATTTTTTTCTGTTTTCTGTTTCCAATTATTCAAACGAAATTAATAAGAATTCGTTCGATAAATATTACTCTGGTTTTTGCTGAATTTTTGGTCGTGTTAACGAATTAAACGTCTTACTTTTTCGGCAAAAAAATACTTTTTAATAGCCCCTTAAGTTGCTAAAAATTTATTTAACAAAAGATGATATCTTCCATTTTTATAAATTATCACAAAAATCATGGACTTCTGATTTAAATTTTCATAAATTGGGCACATGGTACAATCGTATTCATGTCCTGTTTTTTTCTATCAAGGCATGCCAGAGTGCCTCGATGATGATAAGGTTTCACATTAGCTGCAACCGCAGTTGGTTTTATTCCACAACTCTTATTGGCGCCTGTCAATACTTTTTACTGTTAAAATGCTTTCAAATCAGTGTCGGTAAGACGGATTCGGAATGAAGCGCAACAGCCTTCCTGTATGGCTCGTATAAGGCTATGCATTGGGTCTTGAGTGTTTTCTAAATTTTCAATAGTAACTTTTAAATTCAATTGAAATGAACAGTACGAAAGAATCATTAAATGTTGATGAAATGATGCGTGCTTACAATTTTACGCCCGAAACAATACAAACCATTAAAAACGAGGAGCTTTTATCAGCAGGATTAATTCACCGCCTGCAAAAATGTTATCCTCAGTATTCCGGCTTTTCAAAAACGGGTACTCCACTTTTTACAGGAAAAACCCATTACACCGGGTTAGCCGGTTTTCGTGAAATTTTAAATGTATTGAAAGCTAATGGAGTAGAGCTCGAACGTGTAAAAGAACGTGAGTTTTTTCTTGAAGTGTACCGTTTTATGGCGACCAAACATATTCTGAATACCATTGATTGGAGCAACTATAAAAATGATCCGAATTACTACCTGGTGTTTCCGCAGCCGGATATGATTAACAAAACTGATGTACAAAAATACCTGGATGCCCAAAGCGAAGAAGATCGACGGAAAGTTGTTGAAGCTTACCAGTTAAAAACCAATCCGCACGATGGGAAACAAAAACTGAACAAACCGTTTTTTTATAACGACGAGGGGCAGATTGAAATTCTGGAAGGAAGCCAGCACAAGTATCCGCCGATAAAACTGATTCTGGATGCCGGAACACAAAACTGTTTTGCTTTTTGCACCTATTGTTTCCGTCATGCACAGGTGCGTGGCGACGAAGATATGTTTGTTCAGCACGACATCGGGCAGGTGCATAATTACCTGAAAAAGCACAAAGAAGTTACCGACATATTAATTACCGGAGGAGACGCGGGCTACATTTCATACAAGCGATTGAAAGAATACCTCACTCCAATTCTGGAAGACGATGAGTTGTTGCATATCCGCACATTACGAATTGGCTCGCGGGCTATCACTTTTCATCCTGAATTTCTGCTCACCGATCGGTTTAAAGAAATTCTGGAGCTGCTGAAAACTACCGTTGAAAATGGTATCCAGGTGGTTTGGATGTCGCATACCTCAACACCGCGTGAGCTGTTGAATCCGGGAGCACTTGCAGCTATTCAGCGCCTGAAAAAATACGACATAAAAGTGAAGAGCCAAAGTCCGATTATGAACACCATTAGTTTGTATAAAGATGAAAACGGCAAAGTGGATGTCGATCGGTCGGCACAAAACTGGATTGATTTAGGCAATATACTGGCCATGGTTGGTATTGGTTTCCATTCGATGTACTGCGCACGGCCAACCGGCGAGCATCATCATTTCACAGCACCGCTGGCCGATATCACCAAAGTATTCAACAAGGTGTATCGCAGTCTGGCATCGATAAATCGTCCGTCGCGCTACATTACGATGACTTCCTCTGCCGGAAAAACCTCGCTGATGGGCACAACAGAAATTGATGGCGAAAAAGTGTTCGTGCTAAAATTCAACGAAGCCCGGAACATGGAGTGGATGGACCGCGTATATTTTGCCGAGTACAACGAGCAGGAAAATACAATTGAAAAATTAAAGCCTTACAAGGCCGATAAGTATTTCTACGAAGATGAGTTGGAAGAGATTGAGGGAAGACTGGAAGAAGCGCTAAAAAAAGAATCGTTAAAAATGGCAGGCCATGATTAACAAGATCGTGCATTCGGCAAAAGAAGCGGTTGCCGGCATTTTCGACGGAGCAACCGTAATGATCAGTGGTTTTGGTGAAGCCGGTAGCCCGGTAGAATTGATTCACGCGCTGGTTGATCAGGGAGCAAAAGATCTGACGGTAGTGAGTAACAATGCCGGTAGCGGACATGTTGGGCTGGCCGCACTTATCGAAAACCGTCAGGTGAAAAAGATCCTCTGTTCTTTTCCTCGTACTGCCATTTCTGTTGTTTTCCCAGAGTTGTACCGGGCCGGCGAAATTGAGCTGGAACTGGTTCCCCAGGGAACTCTGGCCGAGCGCATTCGTGCCGCCGGAGCAGGAATCCCTGCTTTTTACACGCCAACAACAGTAAATACTCCTTTGGCAGAAGGCAAAGAAATACGCGGGTTTAACGGCAGGGAATACGTTATGGAAAAAGCCATTCAGGCTGATTTTGCCTTGGTGAAATGTGCCGCTGCCGATAAATACGGAAACCTTATTTACAACAAAACAGCCCGCAACTTTGGGCCGGTTATGTGTATGGCTGCCAAACAAACTATTGTGCAAGCTAAAAAGGTGGTTGAACTGGGGAATATTAATCCGGAACATGTGGTAACACCGGGAATTTTTGTTCATCGTGTAGTGGAAATTTCCAATCCTGCCGACGAGTCGAAACTGGTTTCCGAAAATGTAAAATACCATGGAATTAACTACTAAAATAACAGGTTGGAGCAACGCCGAAATGGCACAAAAAGTGGCTATGGATATTCACGATGGTGCCTACGTAAATCTGGGAATCGGTATTCCCGAAATGGTTGCCGGTTTTATTCCTGAAGGACGTGAAGTGATCTATCATACCGAAAATGGATTGCTTGGGATGGGAAATGTTGCAGAAGAGGAGCATGAAGATCCGGAGTTGGTAAATGCCGGAAAAAAATATGTCACGGCTATTCCCGGTGCGGCTTATTTTCATCATGCCGATAGTTTTGCGATGATACGTGGCGGCCACATCGACATTTGTGTGCTGGGAGCTTACCAGGTTTCGGAAGAAGGTGATCTGGCCAACTGGTCAACCGGAAATCCCAAGGATATTCCGGCCGTGGGGGGAGCTATGGATTTGGTGGCCGGCGTAAAAACTATTTATGTAATTACAAAACACACCACCAAAACGGGCGGCTCCAAAATTGTAAAACAGTGCACTTATCCTCTAACGGGAAAAAATGTGGTGAGTCGCATTTATACCAATTATGCAATAATTGATGTCAGGAATAAACAGCTTTATGTGCGGGAAATGGCTCCCGGAGTGAGTTTCGAGTTTCTGCAACAACACACCGAAGCGCCATTGCAACAGGATTAAATCAGTAAGAACAAAAAGATGGCTAAAAAAGAAAATAGCGAGGAAATTTACAACAAGGCACGTCAGGTAATAAGTGGTGGAGTAAGCCGGAATACCGTTTTCCGGATGCCTTATCCGAATTATGCCAACAGTGCATCGGGCTGTTACATTACCGATATCGATGGCACAGTGCGCACCGATTTTGCCAATAACATGGCGGCACTTATTCACGGTCATTCCTTTCCGCCAATTGTTGATGCGGTTATCGAACAGCTAAAAAAAGGAACTGCATACACGCTGGCTTCCGAAATTGAAGTGGCTTTTGCTACTCACCTGATCGAACGCGTGCCGAGTTTCGAGCGTATTCGTTTTATGAATTCAGGTACTGAAGCGGTAATGGCCATGATAAAAGCATCGAGGGCATTTACCGGCCGGCCAAAAATTGCAAAGGCCGAAGGGGCTTATCATGGAACTTACGATTTTGCTGAAGTCAGCCAAATGGCAGATCCGTCAAACTGGGGAAAGGAAGATCAGCCCAGCAGTGTTCCGCTGGCTCACGGAACACCACCATGTGTAGCCAAAGACGTGGTTATATATCCGTACAACAACATTGAACGAACGCTGAATATTCTGGATAAACATGCGGAAGATATCGCCTGTGTTATCGTCGATCCTGTTCCTCATCGTGTAGGATTAGTACCCGGGAATCATGATTTTATAGAAGCGCTTTATGCCTGGACAAGGAAAAACGAGGCTTTACTGGTTTTTGATGAGGTGGTAACGTTTCGGGTGAATTACGGTGGCGCACAGGAAAATTATTCAGTGAAACCGGATTTGACATCGCTTGGAAAGATAATCGGTGGTGGTTTCCCTGTCGGTGCTGTGGCCGGAAGAGCTGATGTGATGCAGGTTTTTGATCCGCATGAAAAGAATCTTTTGTTGCCGTATTCAGGAACCTTCTCGGCTAATCCGATCACGATGACTGCCGGTTACCAGGCCATGAAATATTTTGATTCGGAAGCGGTTCAGCAGCTTAATTCGTTGGCTGATATTGCCGTTAAACAAATTCGCGAAGCCATAAAACTCGCCGGTGTTCCGTTTTCGGTTACCGGTGCCGGCTCGATGTTTCGTATACACCTTCGGCCCGATCCGCCCACAACTTACCGCGAGGCTTATCAGGATAAAGAAGGGAAAAAGCTGGTGAATGAGTTGCTGGATTACATGTATTATAAAGAAAATACACTGATGATTAACACTTTTTCGTGTATGCTTTCAACGGTAATGACACAAAAGGAAATTGATCAGTTAACAGAAGGTTTGTTCAGGGCTTTTAAAGCGCTAAAACCAAAGATTGAAAAACTAAATAATGATTAACGAATGGAGACGAATGAATAATGATTTGAGAATTGCCAACTGTCATTTTGCTTTTTGCCTGTTCCATTTCTCTACTCAAAGTCTCAATACTAAAATCTAAACTATGACAGATGTTTTTATTTGCGATGCAATACGCACACCTGTTGGAAAATATGGAGGAGGGCTGTCTGCCGTAAGGGCCGATGATCTGGCAGCTATTCCCATAAAAACATTGTTGGAACGAAACCAGCAGATTGAAGCAGTAGCTTTCGATGATGTGCTGATGGGATGTGCCAACCAGGCCGGCGAAGACAATCGTAATATTGCCCGAATGGCTTTGTTGTTGGCCGGAATGCCGGAGTCGGTGCCGGGCGTAACCATTAATCGTTTATGCTCCTCGGGAATGGAAGCCATTGGAATGGCAGCACGCGCCATAAAAGCTGGTGAGGCAGAACTGATAATTGCCGGCGGCGCCGAAAGTATGTCGCGATCGCCTTTTGTAATGCCAAAACATACAAGTGCGTTTTCGCGTCAGGCAGAAATTTACGACTCAACCATTGGCTGGCGTTTTGTGAATGAAAAATTTCAGAAAAAATACGGAACCGATCCGTTGATTTGTACGGCTGAAAATCTGGCCGCAGAATTCAGTATAAGTCGAGAAGATCAGGATCGGTTTGCACACAACAGTCAGTTGAAAACGGCTGAAGCACAACAAAACGGAGCACTGGCGCGGGAAATTATTCCGGTTTCCATTCCACAGCGAAAAGGCGATCCGGTAATTTTTGAAAAGGACGAACACCCGAGGCTGACTTCATTGGAAAAACTGGTAACCTTAAATCCGGTTTATGGCCCGGGAACAACAGTAACTGCCGGCAATGCTTCGGGCATTAACGATGGAGCTGCTGCTGTAATTGTTGCATCGGAAGCGGCTGTTAAAAGGTTCAATTTAACGCCGAAAGTCCGGGTTCTGGGAACTCAGGCAGCCGGTGTGCCGCCTCGTACCATGGGAATCGGACCGGTACCGGCCACCAATAAGTTGTTGAAACGGCTGGGAATGAGTCTGGACCAAATGGACATTATTGAATTAAATGAAGCATTTGCCGCGCAATCGCTGGCCTGCACTCGTTCGTTGGGAATGGATGACGATGATCCGCGTCTGAATCCGCTTGGCGGCGCCATTGCACTCGGTCATCCGCTGGGAATGTCGGGAGCGCGCCTGGTGACAACAGCAGTTTATCAGCTGCAAAATAAAACTTCAAAATACGCGCTTTGCACCATGTGTGTTGGCGTGGGGCAGGGAGTTTCAATGGTTTTGGAGAAGGTATAGATATTAAACAACTATACCCTTTTGTCTGCCGACATTTTCCCTTAATAAGGGAAAAACGTAAAATGTAAAGAGGGAGGCTTCAAAGAAACGCAGGAAGTTTGTTTAACGCTTGTTCCCCTTGAAAGGGGAACTCCTGAAGGGTAAGGGGTAAAAAAGAATTTGTAAACAACTAAAAATAAATAAAATGAAAATCGACATCTCAAAAGAATTAAAACAGTTAGGAATTAGTGAAGTTAATAATGGTGTTTGCACCGGAACCGAATGGAAAACAACCTCCGGTGCAGTTGTGGAATCGTTTTCGCCATCGGACGGGGAATTGATTGCAACCGTGAATCAGGCAACTGCGGCCGACTACCACGAGGTGGTGGAAAAAGCAAAAGACGCTTTTAAAGTGTGGCGAATGGTGCCGGCACCAAAACGTGGCGAGATTGTGCGTCAGATTGGTCTGGAACTTCGCAAATACAAGGAGCCGCTCGGAAAACTGGTTTCGTACGAAATGGGGAAAATTTATCAGGAAGGCTTGGGCGAGGTGCAGGAAATGATTGATATCTGCGATTTTGCTGTGGGCCAGTCGCGCCAGTTGTATGGTTTTACCATGCATTCGGAACGCGAAAAGCACCGCATGTACGACCAGTATCATCCGCTGGGAATTGTGGGCGTGGTTTCGGCCTTTAACTTTCCGGTGGCCGTTTGGGCCTGGAACGCAATGATTGCAATGGTTGCCGGCGATGTGGTGATATGGAAACCTTCATCGAAAGTATTTTTATGTGCCATTGCTGTGCACAATATCGTTGCCAGAGTTTTAAAAGAAAACGATATTCCTGAGGGGGTTTTGAATCTTGTAGCAGCAGGATCACGCGAATTGGGCGATGAGTTTTTCAGCGATAAAAATATTCCGCTGGTGTCGTTTACCGGCTCTACAAAAATAGGTAAAAAAGTTGGCGGCCTTGTTGGGCAGCGACTTGGGAAAACCATTCTGGAATTGGGTGGCAACAATGCCATAATTATTACTCCTGATGCCGATCTGGAAATGGCGCTTCGTGCGGTGGTGTTTGGTGCGGTGGGCACTTGCGGCCAACGTTGTACTTCAACACGTCGTATTATTGTTCACGATTCGGTTTACGATGATTTTAAAAAACGTTTGATTGCCATTTATGAGCAGTTGCCAATTGGCCATGCTCTGGATGAAAAAACACTGGTTGGCCCGCTGGTTGATCGTTGGGCCGTGGATACTTACCTGGCCGCCATTGAAAAAGTAAAAGCAGAAGGCGGAAATCTGCTGATTGGCGGAGAAGTGCTGTCGGGAGAAGGTTACGAATCAGGATGTTTTGTAACTCCTGCTATCGCCGAGGTGGAAAATCACTACGAAATTGTTCAGGACGAAACGTTTGCGCCGCTGCTTTATATGATTCGTTATTCCGTTTTGGAAGAGGCCATTCGTATTCATAACGATGTTCCGCAGGGATTATCGTCAGCAATTTTTTCAACGCACATGTTAGAAACCGAGAAATTCCTGTCGCACGAAGGATCAGATTGTGGCATTGCCAATGTAAATATTGGTACTTCGGGTGCTGAAATTGGTGGTGCTTTTGGTGGCGAAAAAGAAACCGGTGGTGGCCGCGAGTCGGGTTCCGATGCATGGAAAGCCTACATGCGACGTCAGACTAATACCATAAATTACAGTACAGAGCTTCCGTTGGCTCAGGGAATTGAATTTAATGTATAAGAAGCACATAGTGATACGCTCACTCTGAGTGAGGGTATCACTCAAAAGCAAGGGTATCACTAAAACGGTTCGACGGTATTCACCCGGTGACTCGAAGTCACCGGGTGAATAAATACCAAGCTTGTAACTAATTGCTAAAAATTATGAAAAACATATTAATATTCGGAGCCGGCAGATCGAGCGTATTTTTGCTCACCTACCTGGCCGAACGTGCATCAAAATACCACTGGCACATAAAAGTTGTGGATGCCGAAGAAAGCGACCTGGCAAAATCCTTGAGATTGTCTTTTTCCATTTTAAATGTGCGCGATGACTTTGCCCGCGAACAGGAAGTGAGTCAGGCCGACCTGGTAATTTCGATGTTGCCGGCGCGGCTGCATAAGCTGGTGATGCAATCGTGCCTGAAATTCTCGAAAAGTCTGTTTACCGCTTCGTACGAAAGTAAGGAAGCCCAGCAGGTTGAAGAAGAGGTGAGAAGTAAAGGGCTGCTGTTCTTGAACGAATGCGGCCTCGATCCCGGCCTCGATCACATGTCGGCAATGCGTGTGATTAACCAGATAAAACAGGAAGGCCATCGGCTGGAGGCCTTTGAATCGTTTACCGGTGGTTTGGTGGCGCCCGAATCGGATGACAATCCGTGGCACTATAAGTTTAGCTGGAATCCGCGAAATGTGGTGCTGGCAGGGCAGGGCGGCCCGGCAAAATTTATTCAGAAAGGGAAAGTGAAATACATACCCTATAACCGTTTGTTCCGTCGCACAGAACTCATAAAAATTAATGAATACGGTTGGTTTGAAGGCTATGCCAATCGCGATTCGATGAGTTATATCGATAAATACGGATTGCAGGAAGTACCCACGGTTTTTCGCGGGACCTTGCGTCGCCCGGGATTTTGCAAAGCCTGGAATGTTTTTGTGCAACTGGGGGCCACCAGCGACGAGCACTATATCGACAATGTGGAAGACATGACCTACCGCGAGTTTATTAACTCCTTTTTGTATTACCATCCGGCCGATACCATCGACCTGAAACTGTATCATTCCATGCAAATTCCGATGGATTCGGAAATCATTCCAAAACTGGAGTGGCTGGGGATTTTCGAAAAGAAGAAGATCGGGTTAAAACGCGCTACTCCAGCTCAGGTGATGGAAAAATTGCTCTCGGAAAAATGGCAGCTGATGCCCGACGATAAAGATATGATTGTGATGTGGCATAAGTTTGAATACCTCAATCGCGACACGAAGGAAAAGGTGGAAAAGAACAGTTCGCTGGTGGTTGTTGGCGAATCGGGCAGAAGAACAGCTATGGCGAAAACAGTAGGTTTGCCGCTGGCAGTGGCCGCCAAATTGTTTCTGACTGACAGGCTAAAACAAAGCGGCGTTTTAATTCCTACCCAGCCCTATATTTATGAGCCGATTTTAAATGAGCTGGAACGTTTTGGGATCAAATTTGATGAAATGGAAAAAACTTCATGTTTAATCGAGAAATAATCGTGTAAAATAAAACTTTTTTTTGTGATCAAAATAAATCGGAATGTGTTCCGGTAGTCATAAAAAGCAGGGTTAATTGATGGTCATTTTGTTCCCAAACTAGTAGCCAGTCTGGTTTTAAATGACATTCATATAACCCTTCGTAATTTCCTTTCAATAGGTGAGATCTGTATTTGGCAGGGAGCTTGCCTGTTGCTTGCAGGATATCAATAGCTTCGGATAACAAAGTAAGGTTGTAACCTCTTTTTTGACAAAGTTTAACGTCTTTCTTAAAGCGGTTGGTATATTGGATGGAATACATTATGAAAGACATTGATTTAATAAATCTTTGGAATCATTAGCAGAGAATGTCCTTCCTTGATTTATGTCTTCTAAGGCTTCATCGATGGCAGCACTTCGTTCTACTTTTTTTATCGAAACAACATCTTTAAGTGATTTTAAAAAAGCAACGAGGTTTTTACCTGCTTTAGTTTTCTCGTTAATTTTAATGGTGTAAATTCCCATGATTACCTTTTTTACAAAAATAGCTAAAAAATTGAGGAACAAAAAGTGATGATTTTTATTTGAGATAGTTCTTTTCGTCTGCTTTCAATTCATCGGGTGATGATATTTGCTGAAACAGTCATCTGGAGAGTTAGCCAAAACTTTACGTTTAAAAAAGATTATGCCCGGAAAAAAGCCGCTGGGATTACAACCAGCGGCTTTTTTGTGGCTTTTCCAAAGTTTCAAACTTTAGAAAAGGTTTTCCACCAGCATACCTTATTTCACCAGCCTTAAAACCGAAAGCAGGGCACAGTGGTCGGAAGCAATTTCATCACAAATAACTTTAGTTTCTATCACTTGCCACTTTTCGGCAGGCCTGAAAAAGATGTAGTCGATCTTTATTTCTGGATCGTCGGATGGAAAAGTTAAGGTTTCATTCTCGTCGCTGGCTGTCCAGTATTTTTTTAGAATTGTGATTGGTTCGCTGTTGGGTGTAGCGTTTAAATCGCCGGCTAAAATAGCGGGGTATTGGCACGAGGCAAAAGTTTGATTGATGGTGTTTACCTGGTCGATTCGGTCGGGGCTGCTTTCCTGGTGTTCCAAATGCGTACCGATAAAGCTGATTGTATCGCCCGATTCCAATTGTACCAGCACCTGGAGTGCAGCGCGTGGTTCATTGTTGGGTGAATGCGGAAGTGCAACATTGCGACTGGAAAGAATGGGCATTTTTGTCAATATTCCTTCCCCGTATCCGCCACCATCAAAAGGCATGGCAATGCCAAACAAGGGCGCCATTTTGGTTCGCCAGCCCAGCTCGGTAGCCAGATCGTAGTTGCGGGCGCGGTTGGTTTTAAAGTCAACTTCCTGTAAAGCTACCAAATCAGGATTCGTTTCATGAATAACTGCGGCAATTTTATCCAGATCAAAGTCTCCATTGGTGGTGGCTCCGTGTAAAATATTAAAAGTCATAACCCGAATCGTTAATTCTTCATCGCTGTTATTCTGCGCAGAAAGGGCGTTGAATGTAAAAACAAGCGTAAGTATTGAAAGTAGCAGTTTAGTCATTTTCATCAATCTTAAATTAAAAGGGTGAAGGTAGAGATTTAATTTTTGAAACTCCATTTTTCGATTAACTTTGATTTCAAACAAACTAAACCTAAAATGATGACCAAAAAAAACAACTTTACCGCGTTTATTTTCTTGCTTTTTGTATTGGTTTCGTGCCGGAATGAGCAGCAAAACTGGACTCATTTCCGTGGTTCAGCCATGGATGGACACGCCAATGTGGAAACAGTGCCATTGCACTGGAGTGCTTCCGAAAATATAGTGTGGAAAGTGCCCGTAAAAGGATTGGGCTGGTCGTCGCCGGCAGTGTATGATGGCCGGGTTTGGGTAACTTCGGCCGAAAAAGACGGGCACGAATTTTACCTGTTTTGTTACGATTTGGAAACCGGCAAACTGCTGAATGAACAAACCTTATTTACTGCTGAAGATCCGCAACGTATCCACGGAACCAACTCGTATGCCACGCCAACTCCGTGCGTTGAAGAAGGACGCGTTTACGTGCATTACGGAAGTTTTGGAACTGCCTGTGTCAATATTGAAAATTTCGAAGTGATCTGGAAACGTGATGATATGCCTTGTGACCATATGCAGGGACCGGCTTCGTCGCCAATTATTTACAAAGACAAATTGATTGTACATTTGGAAGGAACCGAAGATCCTTATGTAATTGCGCTGGATAAAAAAACAGGAGAGACCATTTGGAAAAGTGTTCGCCCAAAAGAAATTTATGATACCCTGGAACCGGTTTACCGGAAGTCGTACCAAACGCCAATTGTAATTACTGTTGGCGACCGCGATTTGCTGATCAGTAACTCTGCTTTTATGTGTTTTGCACACGATGTTACTACCGGCGAAGTCGTTTGGTCGTTTAAATATGGTTACGATTCAACTGTAAGTCAGTCCTTGTATTATAACGGCCTGGTGTTTGTAAATTCCGGTTGGATATTTCTGGATGGAAAACCGAATTTTACCCGTCAGTTTGCCATCGATCCAACAGGTGCGGGCGATGTAACAGAAACACATCAGGTGTGGATGTATGAAGATGAGGTGCCGCAAATTCCAACTCCGCTTATTGTTGATGGAAAAATGTACATGGTACACGACCGCGGAATGGCAACTTGCCTGGATGCCATGACCGGCAAAGTAATCTGGAAAGAAAAACTAAGAGGCAACTTTAATTCGTCGCCCATTTATGCCGGTGGAAATATTTACTTTATTAATGTAAAAGGATTTTGTACGATCATTAAACCCGGCGATACGTTCGAGAAAGTTGCTGAGAATGATATCAGCGAAACGGTTAAAGCGGTACCGGTATTTGTTGGCGATAAAATGCTTTTACGATCACAAAATCACCTTTTTTCAATTAATTAATACCTTTTTTCATAAAAAAAGCATGTGTATTTGCCCGAAATCAAGCGTAGCTAGTTATAACTGTTGAAAAACGCAACACCTGTTGAAAAATACAACATCTATGTAACTTGCACATAATCAGAACGGAAGGTTGTTTGGTGAAAATAACTGTTGAAAAATACAACACTTTGTTTTGCCTGAAAATCAAGGTGGAATTGTGTAATATTCAGTTAGTCAGTTGTTTGTGTTGTTGGCATTAAGATTGGATTAAGCGTTTTTAACTGGAAGAGAATCTGTAAAAAGGATTCTAATCCAGTAAAAAAAACGATAAAATTAATTCAACAATGAGAACCAGGATTTTAACAACCGTAGTGCTGCTCCTGCTAATAGTTAGTGGTGCGAGAAGCCAAAACGCCGAAAACGCGGCGATAAACGATCAGGTAAAGATTTTTACAACTCCCGAAATGCGCAACCTTACTGAGGTGTGGATAGCCAAATACCTGCAAACAAACACTGATTTTAATTTTGAACTTACTCCCGTCAGTCGTGCTGAGGTCAAAGATAAAGTTGCAGGTAATCAGTCGATTGGTATTGTTATGCAACAAGCTGATGTTTCATCAACTATTGGTGAAATGTGGCAGCTGCCGCTGGGACGCGAAGTGGTGGTAACGGTTTTTAATAAGGCAAACCCGTTGGCAAAAGAACTAACTGAAACAGGAGTTTCTGCTAATGAGCTGGCAACAGTTTTTCAAAACAACGATAAAAACCGGGGCACATTAGCGGACAGTAAAAATCGTGAGAACCTTAACTTTTACGTGCTGGACGAGCCGGAAGTAAAACTATCGGTAGCGAAGTTCCTCGAAGTTGATCCAACTGAAATCAGCACATTGGAAGCCCTGTCTCAGGATAAATTTCTGAAAGCTGTACAAAGTGATATAAATGCCATTGGTTTTTGCAGGTTGTCGGTAATTACCAATCTGGAGCAAAAAGATTTTGCCGAAAATATCGCGCTGCTTCCAATCGACCGTAACAAAAACGGACGGCTGGATTATTACGAAAATATTTACGCCAGTTCGGAACAGTTTGAGCGGTCGGTTTGGATCGGGAAATATCCGCATTCGATGATATACAATATATATGCAGTTTCTTCTGCTTTCCCGGAAAATGCTGAAATAAACAACTTTTTAAGCTGGCTTACCTCCTCTGGTCAAGTATTGGTTGCACAGAATGGATATACTGAATTGGTTCATTCCGAGAAACAATCGAATCTCGAAAAGCTTACTCCTCCGGTTTTAATGGCCGAATACGAATCGGCAAGCACCGGATCCGCTGCGTTTTTCAGTATTTTTGTAGCTGTTTTAGGGCTTCTGTTGGTGTTTGTTATTGTTCGCTATTTCATCCGCAAACAAAAGGCCAAAGCCCCTTTGTTAAATAAAACAAGGTACGTAAAGTTGTTAAACGAAGCCTCTCTCGATTTCCCCAATGGCCTGTATTTCGATAAAACGCATACCTGGGTTTTTATGGAAGAAGGTGGCCGGGTAAAAATGGGAGTTGATGATTTCATTTCGAATGTTACCGGCAACTATACCCGCCTTATTATGAAAAGCCCGGGAGAAAAGGTTAAACGAATGGAGCCGGTGGTAACCTTAATTAGAAAAGGTAAACAAATTACTCTGAATTCGCCGGTTTCGGGAACGATAAAAGAGATTAATGAAAGTTTAGTTGCCGATCCGTTTATGATTAATAACGAACCTTATGGTGAAGGTTGGGTGTATAAAATTGAGCCTTCGAACTGGCTGAGGGAAACCCAGTTTTTAAAAATGGGCCGTAGCTATCGCGAATGGATTATCGGGGAATTCAGCCGCCTGAAAGATTTTCTGGCCTGTTCACTGAATATTATGAACCTGGAAGAGGGAAAACCGGCCTTTCAGGAAGGAGGCGAATTGATGCTGCATCCATTAAAAGATTTGGATCCCAGGGTATGGGAAGACTTCCAGAATTATTTTATCAATACTGCTGATACACACTAAATACCTGCTAACCATCTAAATTAACAAACCATGAGTATAAACAGAAGAAGTTTCTTCAAAGCTTTGGGTATTACGGGGGCTACGTTTGTTCTGGGGAAAGAAGCACCGGCAAAACCCGTCAACGAAGAAGTGATAGAATTCAAAGCTATTTTATATGATTCTACAAAATGTATTGGTTGCCAAACTTGTGAATTTTCGTGTGCAGAAGCTCATAATTTGCCCGAGCCGGAAGATTTCCCGGAAATGGGTGTGGTTCGGAAAACCAATGAAACCCGGCGTACCGTTGTAAATGCCTACGAAACTTCGCTTGGCGAAGTCTATGTAAAACGCCAGTGTATGCACTGTAATCAGCCGGCTTGCGGCGCTGCCTGTTTAACACAGGCTATGCATAAAACCAAGGAAGGCCCGGTAATTTGGCGCGAAGACAAATGTATGGGCTGCCGTTATTGTATGATTTCCTGTCCGTTTGATGTGCCTAAGTTCGAGTACAACAGTCCGAATCCAAAAATTACAAAATGCAACATGTGTTTCGAGCGGCAGGAAGAAGGTAAATTACCAGCCTGTGTGGAAAACTGTCCGGGTGAAGCGCTTCTTTTTGGAACCCGTCGCGAATTAATTGCTGAAGCCCAACGAAGGATCAGCGAAAATCCGGATGTTTATTACGATCATATTTATGGCGAAACCGAAGCCGGAGGAACTTCCTTTTTGTATTTGTCTCCCGTGCCTTTCGAAGAAATCGGATTCAATACCAATGTGCAAAACACATCGTATCCGGCACTTACCAAGGGGTTTTTATACAGTGTGCCTGCTGTTTTTGTTCTCGTACCGTCGTTACTTTTGGGACTCAATAAAGCCTCTAATTTAAACTTAAATAAAAACGAAAATCATGACTAGCCCTGCATTTCCGCTAAAAAAAGAAAAGAAGTCAGTTTGGCGCTTTTTAGTAAATGAATTGAAACCAAGAGGTAAATGGTTAACACCTTTTAATATTATTTCAATTCCGGTAATTGTGGCTGGGCTGGCCATTATCGTTTTCCGCTTTATTCATGGCATTGGAGCGGTATCCAACGTAAGTCAGGAAATTCCATGGGGGCTATGGAAAGGATTTAATGTAATTACAGGAGTTGCCTTTGCCGGAGGTGCCTATGTGCTCACTTTTGTTGTGTATGTTATGGGGGTTCAAAAGTTTCATTCCATCGTGCGTGTAACGGTGTTGAATGGTTTTCTGGCTTATGTTTTTTATGCCGGAGCTTTAGTGCTCGATTTGGGAAAACCATGGAACATTTTTAATCCGATAATCGGGAATAATTTTGGTGCCAACTCTGTATTATTCCTGGTAGCCTGGCATTTTTTGCTCTATATTGTTGCTCAGTTAATTGAGTTTTCGCCTGCCATTGCCGAGTGGCTGGGAGCACGCCGTATTCATAAAATTCTTACTGGCTTAACGCTGGGAGCCGTTATTTTTGGTATTACTTTATCAACCTTGCACCAGTCGGGGCTTGGGGCGCTGTTTTTAATGGCTAAAGAAAAAATCCATCCGTTGTGGTATTCCGGGTTTATTCCGCTGTTATTTCTTGTCTCCAGTGTCTTTGCAGGTTTGTCCATGGTAATATTCGAGGGGTCAATCAGTGAAAGGGTCTTTAGCGATCAGATTACCGAAAATGATAAAAAGACAAGGAAAGAAATCGTGCTTAGCCTCTCGCGTATTTGTGCATTCAGCATGTTTATTTACCTGTTTTTGCAGGTACTTGTTTTTGTTCACGGGCACCGATGGGCGTACATAAATTCGCAAATGGGATACTGGTTTATGCTCGAAATATTTGGTTTTGTACTATTGCCCATGCTCCTTTTTATTCAAAGTTTCAGAAAAGGAAGCATTTTCCGGGCAAGGGTAGCCGCAGTGATTACCATAGTGGGGATTGTGTTAAATCGGTTGAACGTATCAATTATTGCATTTCGTTGGGATTCTGCGATGCACTACACACCTTCCTGGATGGAAATTGTTGTATCCTTCGCCATTATATTTATAGAAATATGGATTTTCAGATGGTTCATCAGCCGAATGCCTGTGTTACGCGAATCGCCATCGTGGGCAAAAAATAAACATTAACAATTTAAAAGCGAATAAAATGGAAGGATTTACATATACTGATTTGTTTGAAACAAAAGGAATTGAATACATCGTAGTAATTGTATTTCTTTTGTTGTTGATCCCTTTCTGGGTGATGGTAAACCGAAAAAGCGAAGTTGTACAGCATATTCAGCAAGGCATTCGGGTTCTTGCTCCCAAATTTTTACGTATCCCGAAAGGTTTGTTTTTTAGTCGAAACCACACTTGGCTGGAGTTGGAGAAATCGGGCCAGGTAAAAATCGGACTGGATGATTTTCTGCAAAATGTGCTGGGAAAAATTTCCATACAACCATTGAAATCGGCCGGTGACACGGTAAAAAAAGGAGAAGCACTGGTGCTCATTCAGCAGGGAGGAAAGCGGTTACGTGTTCAATCGCCCATATCGGGAGAAATTGTGGCTGCCAACGTTTTGTCAGGAGATAGCGACCCGTATGGCACGAACGAGCTTGAGGCAGGTTGGTTGTATTCCATAATGCCAGACAGTTGGCAAAAAGAAACTTCGGGATTTTTGCTGGGTGATGAAGCCGCTAAATGGTTTGCCGACGAGATAACGCGACTTAAGGATTTTCTGAATATCAACCTGGCACGGCAGGCTGGAGTTTCAACCATTATGGCATTTCAGGAAGGTGGTGAGCTGGAACTTTACCCGCTTGCAAAACTGGATGCCGGTATTTGGGATGAATTTCAAAATGAATTTTTGGAACAGGGTTGATGGGAAAAGGTTTTAACAGAGACTGTTTTGATTTTATTGATGAGAAAGACGAATAATAGGATTAAAGGAAAAATTCAAGACAGTCTCTTCATCATTTGTTCTTTTTCGTACCTTGGAGGTTTATTATAAAAAACCGATTGACTGACGCGTGATGAATAAAAGCGATAATTACAGGACAACTATGTCTGGCCGGAAACAGCGGGATTCCTTTCCAAAATTTATACGACGTTACCTGAGTTTTCGTTCGTCGATATATGCCCGGGTAATTTACATAATTGCTATACTTTCGTTGTTTTTGTTTGTTTCTTATAGCTTGATTTTCAGGTCGGTTTACGAAGGATATCTCGGCACCGTTATTCGTCAGCAGGGAGATAATATCGGGTCGATTGTTGAAGGCTCGCTTTATTATTCTATGTTGGAAAACGATAAAAGTTCCCTGCAAAGTACGCTCGATATTATCAATTCTCTGCCGGGAATTGACGAGGTGAACATGTACAATAACCTCGATAGTTTGGTGTATTCTACTTCGCTTGTTGCCGACTCGCTCGTTAAAAACGGACCTAACTGCGTGAGCTGTCACCAAAATCTTTCCGACTTGTTTCCTCCAAGGCAGAAAGCGTATCGCATCATCGATTTTAAGAGCCCTTGTAACATCGATCAAAAAGACAAAAGCCACCGGCAACTGTTGGTGCGAACGCCAATTTTAAACGAACGCTCGTGTTATGTAAGTGCTTGTCACGCCCATAGTCAGGATGAAGAAATATTGGGATCGCTGATTATTAAAGTACCTTTGTCGGAGTTGGATTCGGCTGTAACCAAATCGTCGAGCGAATTCTTTTTACTGGCCATTCTTGTTACCATTATTTTAATGTCGCTGCTTATTTTTTTTACAAAGAATAAGATTCAGAAACCGCTGAACGAAATAATTGTAGCCAGTGAAGAAGTGTCGAAAGGAAACCGGAGCCGCCGCCTGGAAATTAAACCCTACCTGTTGGAAGATATGCGTTCAGTATCGCTGGCTTTTAACAACATGCTCGATAACCTGGATGCGGCCAACCGCGAGCTCGAAAACTGGTCGCATCAGTTGGAATACAAGGTGCAACGCAAATCGGAAGAGTTGGCCGAAATTCAAAATGAACTGATTCATATCGAGCGTATAACTTCGCTGGGGAAATTGTCTTCGTCGGTAGCTCACGAAATTAATAATCCGCTTTCCGGAATCCTGACTTACAGTAAGTTGGTAGCCAAAAAACTGGCCAAGCTTGATTTGCCCAATGATTCAAAAGACTCGATGCTGAAACACCTGAAAGTGATTGAAAACGAATCAAAACGTTGTGGAAATATTGTTCGGGGACTGCTTGATTTTTCAAGGAAAGACCAGGAGAATTTTGAGCAACATTCCTTGAATCATATTCTTAAAGAATCGTACACCCTAATGGCGCACCAAATGCACATTGCCGGCATTCATTTTTACACCGATTTTGCGGCAACATCCGATTTGATTCTTTGTAACGACAACCAGATTAAACAGGTGTGTGTGGCCTTATTGGTAAATGCTCAGGAAGCGGTAACCACGAACGCCGAGGTGCTGATAAAAACATCGAACCCGGATGCCGATCACGTAAAAATGGACATCATCGACAACGGTGTTGGAATAGCCAAAGAAGACATTTCGCGCATATTTCAGCCGTTTTATTCGGCAAAACAACGCGCCAGCGGAATCGGGCTCGGACTGGCCATCGTTCATGGAATTGTGCAAAGCCACAAAGGTAAAATCGAGGTGGTTTCGGAACCCGGAAAAGGAACCACCATGTCGGTGGTATTTAATTTGATAACCAAAGAAGATCAATAATATGAAGACAAGCATTTCCATATTAATAGTTGACGATGAAGAATCGGTTAGGGATTCGCTCTATAACTGGTTTATTGAGGATGGATATGAGGTTGATAGCGCCGCCAATGCCAAAGAAGCGCTTACAAAAATCGAATCGGGAAATTTTGACATTATACTGGCCGATATTAAGATGCCCGGTATGGACGGATTGGAAATGCACCGGCGCATTAAAGAATTTAACAGTACTGCCATTGTAATTGTAATGACAGCTTTTGCATCGGTTGAAACAGCCGTGCAGGCATTGAAAGATGGCGCTTTCGATTACATTACCAAACCTTTTGATCCGGACGATCTTTCGCACCTGATACGTAATGCGGCCCGGCAAATCTCGCTGCGAAGTGAAAATGAAACACTAAAAAACAAAATTGTAACGCTGGAGAATATCGAAGATATTGTGGGCAACAGCGAGAATATGATCAGGGTGTTAAAGGAGGTGGAGAATGTGGCCGCTTCAAGTTCGTCGGTAATTATTACGGGAGAAAGCGGAACAGGGAAGGAGCTGATTGCACACGCTATTCATTCCAATTCGCCGCGTAAATTTTTCCCGATGGTGACGGTACATTGCGGAGCTTTGTCGGAAGATTTGCTCGAGAGTGAATTGTTTGGGCACGAAAAAGGTGCATTTACCGGGGCAATGTTTAACCGCAAAGGACGTTTTGAAATGGCCGACGGTGGTACCATTTTTTTGGATGAAATTGCAACCATTTCAATGAAAATGCAGGTGGAACTTTTGCGGGTGCTCGAATCGAAAACGTTTACCCGGGTAGGCGGAAACAAAGAGATAAAATCGGATTTCCGGATTATTTGCGCAACCAACAAAGACCTGAAAAAAATGGTTGCCGACGGTTCCTTCCGCGAAGATCTTTACTACCGGCTGAATGTGGTGAATATTGCTATTCCACCACTTCGGGATCGAAAAGAAGATATTCCTGTGCTGGTGTCTTATTTTATTAAAAAATACTGCACTTCAATGAGCCGCGATTTGATCACCATCGATCAGGCAGCTTTGCAACGACTCGAAGAATATAATTATCCCGGTAATGTTCGGGAGCTGGAAAATATGATTGAACGAGCCATTGTAGTTGGAAACGGGAAGGAGGTTCGCCTGAAAGATCTTCCGCTGGAACCCGATAGTGTTATCGATTCCAACGACAGTTTGGATGAACTGGAGAAAAAATACATTCAGAAAACACTGGAAAAATACGATTGGAATATCAGTCGTTCGGCCAAAGTTCTTCAGATCGACCGGGTAACGCTGTACAATAAAATTAGAAAGTATCAGCTTAGTTCACCTAAGAATTAATGGCAGCTCAACTTTAATAAACGCGCGTAACCGCCGGCTGGTTGCGCAATTTAAATACTAAACTTTTGAAAGAAAAAGGGATAACGCTGGTTGTTCAGGGCAAGTTCGAAAAAAGGGTGCTCGACCAATTAATTTGGGACATAGAAATCGCCTTTGGGTGGCCGGTTTCGCTTGTTCCTTTTACGCACGACATTCTCCCTTATTTTGATGCAGCCCGGAAACAGTACGATGCCAATCGTTTACTGGATCTGGTTTATCGTGAATACTCAGCTAACTCCGTAAAGACCATCGGGCTTTTTCAGGTCGATCTGTTTATACCCATTTTAACTTACATTTTTGGGCAGGCGCAACACAACGGAAGCACCGGGATTGCCTCCCTTTATCGTTTGCGAAATCAACAGTATGGCATAAAAGGAAACGAACGTATTTTATACGACCGTTTCCGAAAAGTTGTGATTCATGAGTTGGGGCACGCTTTCGGACTCATTCATTGTCACGTGCCGGTTTGTGTTATGCGCCCCGGAACTTATGTGGAGGACATCGACCAGAAAAAGTCACAGTTTTGTAATAAATGCAGGGAGCAACTGGAGTCTTCTCTCGCTTCTATTTAACTTGTATTTGATTCGTTTTGCGTTTTCAAGATTGGCAAGGCAGGCATTCATTTCTTTCGAAAAATGATACAAAGCCAGTTTGGTATTTTCCTGTAACTCTGCTAACTCATGTCATCCTTTACGAGCTCTTGCTTTTGTGGATTACGTTTAAATGCCGGTTTCATAACACGGCTAAGGTAAAAAAATGCAATAAAATTGGTGTTATTCAATATTGGTGGCTCATTTTTAGTGTGTTGTGATGGCTGATATTAAATTTAAATGTAAGAAGTACTTTATTCATCGCGATACGCATATTCCACTGCAAAACTTTCTTACATTTGCGCGCCGATTCGGGAGACTGGTTTTTCATGTCATAAATAATTGATTGAAAACAAATAAAGTCTTTCGGTGTTGGTTAGTTGGATTAGAAAAAAGTAAAATGACAGAAATCAGAAACATTGCAATTATTGCACACGTTGACCACGGTAAAACTACGCTGGTTGACCGAATACTTCACCAGGTAAAATTGTTCCGCGAAAACCAGGAGGTTCAGGAGCTTTTTCTGGATAACAATGACCTGGAACGCGAGCGTGGAATTACGATTCTTTCGAAAAACGTTTCGGTACGCTATAAAGACACCAAAATTAACATCATCGATACTCCGGGGCACAGCGACTTTGGTGGCGAGGTGGAGCGCGTATTAAACATGGCCGACGGTGTTTTACTGATTGTTGATGCTTTTGAAGGCCCCATGCCGCAAACCCGTTTTGTGCTGCAAAAAGCCATTGAACTGGGATTAAAACCAATGGTGGTGGTTAACAAAGTCGACAAAGAAAACTGTACTCCCGAAATTGCTCAGGAAAAAGTTTTCGACCTGATGTTTAGCCTTGATGCTACCGAAGAGCAGCTGGATTTTCCAACCGTTTACGGATCGGCAAAAGCGGGTTGGATGGGCCCCGACTGGCAAACTCCAACTGAAGATGTGGTTTATTTGCTCGATCAGATTCTGGAACATATTCCGCCAACAAAACACAAGGAAGGTACCGTGCAAATGCGCATTACTTCGCTTGATTATTCGTCGTACACCGGCCGTATTGCGGTAGGGAAAGTAACGCGTGGCGAATTGGTTCCGGGATCGCGTGTATCGTTGGTAAAACGCGATGGAAGCATTATAAAATCGGTAGCCAAAGAGTGCTACTTGTTTGAAGGGCTTGGAAAAGAAAAGACAAAAGATCCGGTTCCGTGTGGCGAGATTTGTGCCGTGCTTGGACTGGAAGGTTTTGATATTGGCGATACTGTTGCCGACGCTGAAGAACCGGAAGGATTGACTCCTATTCAGGTAGATGAACCAACCATGAGCATGACATTTGTTTCGAATAACTCACCGTTTTTCGGTAGGGATGGGAAGTTTGTAACTTCCCGACAAGTGCGCGACCGCCTGTTTAAAGAAACCGAAAAGAACCTGGCCTTACGTGTTGAAGAAACCAATTCGGCCGATTCGTTCCTGGTTTATGGCCGTGGAATTCTTCACTTGTCGATTCTGATTGAAACCATGCGTCGCGAGGGCTACGAAATTCAGGTGGGCCAGCCACAGGTAATCGTGAAAGAAATCGACGGTAAAAAATGTGAGCCGATTGAAGCTTTAACTGTTCAGGTACCTGATGAATTTTCAGGAAAAGTAATTGAATTGGTTACAGCCCGAAAAGGTGAAATTTCGAATATTGAAGTAAAAGATGATCGTGCACATCTGGAATTCTTTATTCCATCGCGCGGTTTAATTGGTTTGCGTAACCAAATGCTTACAGCCACCGAGGGTGAGGCCATTATGGCACACCGATTAAAAGGTTATGAGCCATGGAAAGGCGAGCTGGGTGTAAAACGAAGCGGAGCACTTATTTCGCTTGAAACAGGAACTGCTATTGCCTATTCAATCGATAAAATGCAGGATCGTGGTCGTTTCTTTGTTGAACCGGGCGAGGAGGTTTATGCCGGACAGGTGATTGGTGAATATACGCGTCAGGATGATTTGACCATTAATATTATTCGCACCAAAAAAATGTCGAACATGCGTTCTTCTGGTGCCGACGAAAAAACATCGATTGCACCGGCCATTAAATTCTCGCTTGAAGAAGCAATGGAATACATTCGTAACGATGAATATATTGAGGTAACGCCAAACTTTATGCGTATCCGTAAAATTTATCTCGATGAGCATGAGCGTAAACGTCGTGCAAAGGTAATAAGCGAATAAGAAGCTAAAGAAATACAGGAAAGGCAGGTTGATGATCAATCTGCCTTTTTCTTTAAATCACTTTGGTAAAACAAAAAAGTTCACGCAGAGTAGATCACTAAGTTTTCGCAAAGCACGCAAAACAGATTCTATCCCTTTGCGAATTTTGCGCTTCTTCTTTTCTTTGCGTGAAACAATATGGATGTCCTTTCATCCCTGTTGGTGATTCCATAAATCATGAATGTTTTTTGTGGAAGTCTATTGAATGAATAGAACCTATTGACCCCACCTAGCCTCCCCCAAGGGGAGAAATTATCCCCCCTTGTGGGATTATAAGGGGCTTGGGGATAGGATTTATCAGAAACCAAATTTGTATCCAATTGTTACTTATTCCCAAAAACAGCTAATTCAGACAATTCAATTCCTGCCGTTTTAGCAATTCACACATATGTTTTAAATCCACTTCTCTGGTCCCTGATTTGTTAACGATCTCTAAATAACTTCTAAACATATCTTACTATTTAGATAGCTGATAAATTGCTGCTGAGCATTGCTAATGTGGGGTTTTGGTTCTATTTTTAGGAGCAAAACTTAACGATAAAGTCATGATTAGAAAATGCTTGTTTCTTGCTTCGGCACTGCTTTTTTCAGTAACTATTCTATTTGCCCAGGAACCTACGGTTTGGCGGGGCGAAAATAACGGGATATACTCCGAAACCGGTTTGTTAAAAGAGTGGCCGGCCAATGGTCCCGAGATTTTATGGACCGCTGAAGGATTAGGCGAAGGACATTCATCGCCGGTATTTGCCAACGGTAAAATTTACCTTTCAACTTTGCAGGGAGAAGACGGATATATAATTGTTTTTAACCAGGATGGCAAGGTGGAGCAAAAAGTGAATTACGGAAAAGATTTCAAGGACAGCTACCCAGGTAGTCGTTCATCTGTAGTTGTTGCCGGCGACCTGATGTATATATATTCCGGGTATGGCGATTTGGTTTGTATGGATGCCAATTCAGGGGCAAAAAAATGGACAAAAAACGCATTTACTGATTTTGATGGTGAAAATATTCGCTGGGGTGTTACCGAAACTGTTCTAATTGATGGCGACGTGTTGTATTTAACTCCGGGCGGAAAGAAAAATAATGTGGTGGCCTTAAACCGTTTTAATGGCGATCTGATCTGGACATCAACCGGAAAAGGCGATTTGTCAGCCTATTGCACGCCGCTGCTGGTTAACCTTCCGGCACGAAAACTTATCGTTACACACACCGCCGATCATATTATTGGTGTTGATGCCAAAAACGGACAATTGCTGTGGGATTATCCGCACAAAAACCAGTGGAGCGTTCATCCGAATACGCCGCTTTTTTACAACGGCGATCTGTTTTGCTTTAGCGGCTATGGTAAAGGCGGTTTAAAACTCGACCTTAGCAACGATGGCAGCAGTGTAACAAAACAGTGGGAAAAACCGGAACTCGACAGCCGCATGGGAGGAATGGTTGTGGTTGAGGGTTATCTATACGGATCGGGCGACAAAGGACGCGAATGGCGTTGTGTGAATTGGGAAACCGGCGAAGAAAAATATGCATCGAAAGACATTGCAAAAGGTGTTACCATTTATGCCGACGGCATGTTGTATTGCTACAGCGAACGTGGCGAACTGGCATTGGTTGAAGCTACACCCGAAAACTTTAACATTGTAAGCCAAACAAAAGTTGAATTGGGAACTGCGCAACACTGGGCGCACCCGGTAATCAACAATGGCCGCTTGTTTGTTCGTCACGGCGATGTGTTAATTGCTTATAAAATAAAATAGAAGGAGGAACTGAAAAAGGATGTTTGCAAAGTAAACATCCTTTTTTAGCCTGTATTTGTCGCATGTTTTTGACGACCAAAAGCTCAAAAAGTATATTTGAGAAAAAATCATGAACCAAAACCAACTACCAATATTTTTCCGCTACCGTTTTCTGTGGCACCTTTTGTTTTGGGTGGTTGTTTTTATTGGCTACTGGCTAACCTACGGCGGATATCTCGATCATTATTACGCGGAATTCATCATCGGGCTGACATTGTTGCCCGCACGAATCATCGGTACTTATACGATGATTTATTTGATTTTGCCCTTTGCACTGGAGAAAAAGAAATTCATAACATTTGGCGTGCTTACCTTAATCCATGCGCTACTGTTTGGATTTCTCATTTACATATCGTACTATTTTCCGAATTTATTTCCTGAGTTTTTCGATTACTCGCAGTTGCCGCTGTTTTATGTTCCTAAAATTCTGAGTAAGATTATTTCGAACTACGGAATTCCGGTGTTGGCAGCTTTTATAATTGTATTTAAAAAGTGGTATATCGACGAGCAAAAAAATAAAAAACTGGCTGAAGAAAAACTGGCTGCCGAACTGAATTTTCTGAAGTCGCAGGTTCATCCGCATTTTCTTTTTAATACGCTGAATAACCTGTATGCTTTAACATTGATCAAATCGGAAAAAACACCCGATATTGTATTGAAATTATCGGGTTTGCTCGATTATATGATCTATAAAAGTAACGACGATTTTGTGCCGCTAAAAGAAGAAATTAAGATTATTGACAGCTATGTGGAACTGGAAAGCATGCGCTACAATAATCGCCTCGATTTGAAATACAACATTGAAGGAGATGTTGACCATCACCGGATTGCACCGCTGATTTTGCTGCCATTTATTGAGAATGCATTTAAACACGGCGCAAGCAAAGATCGTAAAAACCCGAAAGTAGAAATAAATATAAAAATTGATGAAAAATGCCTGGCATTGCAGGTGAAGAATTCAATCCATCCTGAGAAGGAAAAGGAAGAGAAGCTGAACGAAGGAATTGGATTGAAAAATGTACGCCGGCGTTTGGAACTGCTTTATCCGAAATCGCATAAACTAACGATTGATAAGCAGGATACGAAGTTTGAGATTAACCTAAAAGTATGCTGGGGCAATGAGTAAAACAAGGTGCATAATAGTGGATGACGAACCGCTTGCCATTGAAGTGCTGAAATCGCATATTCAAAAGCTGGATTCGTTGGAGATTGTTGGGACTTGTGCCGATGCCATTGAGGCTTTCGACTTTTTAAAGTCGCACAAGATCGACCTGGTTTTTCTCGATATTAATATGCCCGAAATGAAAGGAACTGATTTGGTGAAAACCCTGAAAAATCTGCCGGCCATTGTTTTTACTACTGCTTATCGCGAATATGCCATTGAAAGTTACGACCTGAATGTGCTGGATTACCTGTTGAAACCCATTTCTTTTGAGCGCTTTTTGCAGACAGTAGAAAAATATAATCAGCAAAATTTATTGATGGAAGAGGTTTCGCTGCATAAAAACAACGGCGATTCAGAATACATTTACCTGCGCGAGAAAAATGTGATTCATAAAATACCGGTTACCGAGATTGTTTATGTTGAAAGTTTTGGCGATTACCTGAAACTACACACACACGACCGCGAAATTAACAGCCGCTGCACCATGTCGGCACTCGAAAAAGCTTTGCCCGATAAGGGCTTTATCCGGGTGCATCGCTCATTTTTGGTTGCAGTCAGCCGGATAACCAGTTTTAGTCCGGTAATGGTGGCCATTGGCGATAAAGAATTCCCGATTGGAACCAGGTACCGTGAAAAGACCTTTGAAAAACTCGATTATAATTCATTCTTGAACAAATAAAAACCATAAATAAAAAAACATGAAGATTGCACTAACACTTTTAATTACCGCATTTGCTTTTTCAATAAGCGCCCAGGTTACACAGTGGCGCGGGCCAAACCGCGACGGGCATTTCCCCGAAACAGGTTTGCTAAAAGAATGGCCTGCAGATGGCCCGGAATTGCTGATGCAGGTGGAGAAAATCGGAAAAGGATATTCGTCGGCAATTCCCGAAGGCGATATGATTTACACCACCGGAATGATTGATACCATGGATTATCTGACTGCGATAAATCCTGATGGTTCGTTTAAATGGCAGGTAGCTTACGGTCGGTCATGGAATAAATCGTTTCCCGACACACGTAGTACGCCTGTTGTTGAAGATAGTCGGATTTATGTTCAAAGTGGAACCGGACAGGTGTCATGCATCAACAAAGAAAACGGGGAAACCATTTGGAAAGTTAACGTTGACGAATATTTTCATGGAGAATACCACATTTGGGGAAATTCTGAAACAGTTCTGATTTGCGACGATAAAGTAATTGTATCGCCCGGAGGAAAAGAAACCAGCGTTGTGGCGCTAAATAAAATAACTGGCGAGAAAGTTTGGCAAACCAAGTCGCTTGGCGGCCCGAGAGCTTATGCGTCGGCAACTATTTACGAATGGAATGGCTTCCGCTATATTCTGGCGGTAATCGGCACCGATCTTATGGCAATTGTTCCCGAAACCGGCGAGATAGCCTGGAGTTACAGGTATTGGAATTCTGCTCAATGGGATCAGGACGGATTGATTTGGACCAATACGCCTGTTTTTAACGACAACCGTATTTTTATTACCATGGGCTACGATTATTCGGCCGTGATGCTGGAAATGGATTCAACAGGAACTTCTGTAAGCGAAAAATTTGTTGATCATACCTTTGATAATCATCATCACGGCGTAATTCTGCACGATGGATATTTGTACGGCTCAAATTGGTTCGACAACAAACGCGGACGCTGGATTTGCATGAACTGGGATTCTGGCGAGATAAAGTATGTAGCCGATTGGGACACAAAAGGCTCAATCGTTATGGCCGACGGCCTTTTATACTGCTACAACGAACGTGGAAATGTTGGGCTGGTAAAACCCGATCCTGATGGTTTTGAAGTAATTAGCCAATTTAAAATCCGGGAAGGTGCCGGACCACATTGGGCGCATCCGTTTATTGCCAATGGGAAGCTGTACATTCGTCATGGCGACGTGCTGATGGTGTACAATATTAAAGCTTAACCCCGCGTTAACTCAAGTTTGCAGCAAAACTATTATCTTTCTGTTTTTAACCTGAATTGATGACTAAAAGAACCATAAATATCATTCTGATCTCGATCGGTACCATTGGATTTATTTCCATTTTTTGGTGGTTAAATGCCGATCCTACAAAAGATTTTACAGTTAATCTTGAAGGTGCCGATAACAGGGGAAAAGGCGTGCCTCCGCAAGACGTAACGATAGGTGAACACTTTGAAGAATTGTCTTCGGATTACCAGGTGCTGGAAGAAACATGGACCAACTTTCGTGGGGCCGATTACGATAACATTTCAAAGTCGCCGGTAAAACTGGTGGAAAGTTTTGGGGCGGAAGGGCCGAAAATTCTGTGGTCGAAAAAATTAGGTGAAGGACACTCAGGAGCTGCAATTTACAAAGGTTTAGCGTATGTGCTTGACTACGACGAAGAGGAGCGCGCCGATATTTTGCGCTGTTTTTCGGTGGTTACCGGCGAAGAGCAATGGATACGCGGTTACGATGTGGCCATCAAACGAAATCACGGCATGTCGCGAACCATTCCGGCAGTTACTGAAGACTACATTGTTACCATCGGGCCAAAGTGCCACGTGATGTGTCTTGATCGTGAAACCGGAGATTTCCGCTGGGGACTCGATGTGGTAAAAGAGTATCAGAATGAAATTCCTTTTTGGTACACCGGGCAATGTCCGATAATCGACAATGGCGTTGCAATTATTGCCACCGGAGGTAGTAAAATGATGGTGGCCGTTGATTGCGAAACCGGTGAGAAATTATGGGAAACACCAAATCCTAATGGTTGGAAAATGTCGCACTCATCGGTTGTCCCTTTTACTTTTCGCGGACGAAAAATGTATGTCTATAGTGCCATCGGAGGCCTGCTTGGCGTTGCTGCCGACGGACCTGATGCCGGACAAATATTATGGGAAACATCGCAGTGGAACCACTCGGTGGTTGCGCCATCGCCGGTTTGTATGCCCGACGGAAAGCTATTTATGACCGCGGGTTACGGAGCCGGAAGTATGATGTTGAAATTAACCGAAAGCAACGGCACTTTCACCGTGGAACCTCTTTACGAATATGCACCAAAAGAAGGACTGGCATGCGAGCAGCAAACACCGATTTTCTGGAATGGATATTTGTTTGGTATTGTTCCGAAAGATGGTGGTGCCAACCGAAATCAGCTGATCTGCGTGAGTCCTGATGATACACGAAAAGTAGTGTGGACGAGCGGTAAGGAAACCCGTTTTGGCCTCGGACCGTATTTTATTGCCGACAATAAACTGTTTATTCTGAGCGACGACGGAACACTTACGATTGCGCGTCCAAGTACCGAAAAATACATTCAGTTGGAACAGGTGAATGTAATTGAAGACGGGCACGATGCCTGGGCTCCTTTTGCACTGGCCGACGGTTATTTGTTGCTGCGCGATGCAAAAACAATGATCTGTATCGATTTGAATGTGAACGGATAGAAAAGCATTAATGCAAATATATAGTCATGAAGAATAAAGGAATCGTACTATTTCTGATTGTACTGGCGGTGGTAATCGTTGGCATAATGGTGGTTGACTGGTACTCGAAGCGTCCGGATAACATGGCGGCCAATAAATTTGAATTCAGTGTTGATGAGTTTCGGAACGTTCCGGAAGAGCTGGTGAAATACAAAGAGACCCGGAATTTTAACCTGGGCTTTGTTTTGGCAGAGGCGCTTGAAGTTGCCAATAATAAAATATATGCTGTTGGCGACCAGGAACTGAAGATCGTTGATTTTTCAGGGACGCTTCTGGGCGAGGTTGGTTTTCTTGACGAACCGCACGGGCTCGATGTGGTTGGCGATACCATTTATGTGATTTTCGAGAAATTTGTGTGGATCGTTGATGAAACGGGAACTACCATTGATAAGTGGGAAGTTGATGGTGAAGACACGTATTTAACTGCTGTTGCGGTGGATGGCGAGGATATTATGGTTGCCGATGCCGGTAACCGCCGCATTCTGCGTTTTAACCATCGGGGCGAAATTGTGAATGAGTTTGAAGGGAAAACCGACGACGATCTGGCACATGGTTTTATAATTCCCAGCCCGTATTTCGATCTGGATATAAATGCTTATGGCGATTTGTGGGTGGCCAATCCGGGCATGCACACCATGGAAAATTACACCAAAGAAGGGCGTTTACGTGAGTTCTGGAAAGCTTCAGGTAATCAAACCAAGAATTTTAGTGGTTGCTGCAATCCTGCTCATTTTTGCTTCTTGCCCGATGGCAGTTTTGTCACCAGCGAAAAAGGTTTGGTTCGCGTGAAAGTTTATAAAGCTTCCGGCGAATTTTCAGGAGTTGTTGCGCCGCCAACCAAATTCGATGAAAAAATTGAAGGACAGGCACCTGATGTTGCTGTTGATGAGGAAGGAAATATTTATGCGCTTGATTTCGACAGAAATGTTTTGCGGGTTTTCGAACCAAAAATTTCAGAATAGATAATATTATTGAGATGAAACGAAAAGAATTTATAAGAACAACAGGCCGGCTTTTACTTCTCGGAGGAATTACCGCTTCTGCAGGTTATTTGGTTGTGAACAAAAAAGTGTCGGCCGCTTGTTCGGTTTCACCCACTTGTAAAAACTGTAGGAAGATTTCGGCATGTGTAAATCCGGAAGTTAAACAGGAGAGGGGAGAAGTGGAGATAACTCCATAAGAATCCGGATTTTATAGCTCCGGGTTTTAACCCGGGGGGAACGAGTGAAACGAGTATAAAGGCGCTTTTAGAAAAGCTGATTGAAATAGTCAAATAGCTAAGCGCTGCAAAAACGAATGTAGATTAGAGAGGAGATATGGAAAATAACAGCAAATCACAAAGCCGCCGGAAATTCATCCACAACGGGGTGCGCGCTTCCTTGTTATTATCGTTGGGCGCGGTAAGTGTTTCGGCGCTTCGTAAGGTAAGTGGCGATGATTATGTGTGGCAGATCGATCCGTTTAAATGTACGCAGTGCGGGCGATGCGCAACGGAATGTGTGTTGAATCCTTCTGCCGTAAAATGTATCCACGCTTTTGATTTGTGTGGCTACTGCGATTTGTGCGGCGGCTACCTGAAACCCGATGCCAACGCGCAAAGTACAGCTGCCGAAAACCAGTTGTGCCCAACAGCAGCCATCGAACGTCGGTTTATCGAAGAACCTTATTTCGAGTATCATATTAATGAAGATTTGTGCATAGGTTGTGCAAAATGTGTTGCAGGATGTACTTCGTTCGGAAACGGTTCGATGCACCTGCAGATTATGCACCATATTTGCGTGAATTGTAACGAATGTTCCATCGCCAGGGTTTGCCCGTCCGACGCCATTAGCCGGGTAAAAGCCAGTGAAGCTTACAACGTAAAAGGCGACTTTACAAACAATCCTGAAGCCTGATATTTACAATGAGAAATCAACTTAACCAAAATAGCCACAAGTTACAAGCTACGAGCCACAAGCAAAGTAGATTCTTCGGATTTAAATCAAAATCTGTGCTTTTCACTTTTGCCTTTATACTTTTCACTTTTGCCTTCAATCTTTTGTCTCTTAACTTGTCGGCCCAGAAACAACGGTTTCCAAAGCCTGAGTTTGAGACAGGTTACGAGCAACCATCGCCGGTTACACCCGAGCCACGGGCGCTGGCAATGGAATATTTCGATGTGCTTATTCTGATCCTCGTTTTGGCGGCAGCAACTTATTTTGCACTGAAAAGCCGCTCGCGACAAGGTATTTTGTGGCTGTCGATATTTACGCTCGTTTATTTCGGGTTTTACCGAAATGGGTGTATTTGCAGCATCGGGGCGATTCAAAATGTTACGCTCACCTTTTTCGATCCGGCCTATGCCATATCATTAACGGCCTTGCTGTTTTTTATTATACCGCTTGTTGTTACGCTCTTTTTTGGGCGAACATTCTGTGCCGGTGCCTGTCCGTTAGGTGCTATTCAGGATTTGGTGGTGGTAAAACCGATAAGTTTGCCAAAGTGGTTGAATAAAACGTTGGGATTAATTCCGTATTTATACCTGTCGCTGGCTGTGCTTTTTGCTGCCACAGGAACCGATTTTATCATTTGTCGATACGATCCCTTCGTTGGTATTTTCCGTATGGATGCTAAATTCCTGATGATCGTTTTGGGCATTGCTTTCCTGTTAATGGGAATGTTTGTTGCCCGTCCTTATTGTCGCTTTTTGTGTCCTTATGGCGTGCTGCTCAGCTGGATGTCGCGTTTCTCAAGCCGGCACCTTACTATCACGCCGTCAAAATGTATTCAGTGTAAATTATGCACACACTCGTGCCCGTTTGATGCTATTGATTTCCCAACCAACGAAAAAGAGGTGGTAAAATCAGGATTGGGGCCAAAACGATTTATAACCTACGCGCTGGTAATTCCGTTGTGGATTGCACTGGGTGTTTTTGTGGGCGCAAAATCGCATACTTTCCTGTCGAAAGCGAATCAGGATGTTTACCTGGCCGAATTGTTGATTGCACACCCTGAGTTGCGAAACGATCCGGATAATATTGATGTGCAGACTTTCCTGGCCTCTGGAAAACCGATGGAGCAGCTGGTAAGTGAAGCCACCGCAATTCGTGAGAAATTTTACATTGGAAGTATGATTGCCGGAGGATTTATGGGATTGGTAATCGGAATGACTTTACTGAATACAGTGGTGTTCCGAAAACGCCAGGATTACGAGCCGCACAAAGGGAATTGTTTCAGTTGTGCACGGTGTGTGGATTATTGTCCGGTGGAAAAATAACGTTGCATAAAAAAGAAGAACCAAAAATAAAATGAACAACCAGGATAAATTAAAACTATCGCATAACATTGCTTTAATTGCAGGTATTTTTTGCGCGGCTGTTGCGCTGCTGCTTTTATTGAATTTTTGGCAGATCACCAAAACCGATCCCATCGAAAGTAAGGCTTTGGAGGCCTTGGTTGAGCGCCTGAAAGACGATGCCAACAATGAAGAGCTGAAAGAGGAGATTCGCAATTTCGATTTGCTGGCCCGAAAAGCTTATTTTAACAGTCAGTGGCAGGTGGAAACGGGCGCTTATATGTTACTTTTTGGCGCCATTGTGTTGGCACTTGCCTTGCGGCTTTATTACTCTGCCAAAAGCAAAATTGAAGAACCGGAGAAAGTATTGGAAAACGAAATTGCCAGTCGCATAATTGCTCAAAAGGGAATTATAATTGTTGGGGCGGCGGTTATGGTTTTGGCGCTGCTGGCTTCCTTTCTTTCGGTAAACCAGCTAAAATCATACGATGCAAGTGCTTTGGTAGCTGATAATGAAACTCCGGTCGAGGAAGCTGTTGAGGTAATAAATGTTGCTCCGGCGCAAACCACAAGCAACGAAGTTTCGGTAGAAGCAACTGCCGATGAATCTGCTTCTGCCGAAAATGTAACAGAAGAAACTTCAACAGAAGTTCAGGTTGAGGAAACGTCTTCTGAGCCGGTTGCCGAAAAATCGGCTGTAGAAACCAAACCGGCAGCGGCATCATCAGGAATAACACTTGCCGAACTTCAGAAAAATCATAACTCTTTTCGCGGGCCTTTGGCGCAGGGAGTGGTCATGCATAAAAATATCCCAACCGAATGGGACGGTGCTGCCGGAACAAATGTGGTTTGGAAAGCTGAGGTGCCAAAACACGGATTCAATTCGCCGGTAATTTGGGGCGATAAACTGTTTGTGTCGGGTGCCGATAACACCAGCCGCGAAGTGTATTGTTACAACCGTAACGATGGGAAATTAATGTGGACAGGAGTGGCCGATAATATTTCAGGTTCGCCGGCAACACCACCGCGGGTAACGGAGGATACTGGTCTTGCCGCATCAACTTTAACTACTGATGGAAACGCAGTTTTTGCCATTTTTGGTACCGGAGACGTAATCGCTTTCGATATGAATGGCAAACGTTTGTGGGCAAGAAACCTGGGAGTTCCGGATAATCATTACGGACATTCTTCGTCGTTGATAACTTTAAACGGTAAACTTTTTATTCAATACGATACCAACCGCGCAGGGAAAGTGATGGCGCTGGATAATAAATCAGGCGAAACAGTTTGGGAAACACAACGAGATGCAAAAATATCGTGGGCAAGTCCGGTATTGGCCGAGGTGGATGGCAAGTATCAGTTGGTGTTAACGGCCGACCCGATTGTGGCCGGATACGATGTGGGAACTGGAGAAGAGCTTTGGTCGGTTGAATGTATGATGGGCGAAGTGGGTGCATCGGTTGGGTATGCCGACGGAATAGTGGTGGCAGCCAACGAATATGCGCGAATGGTAGCCATTGATATTCGCACACAGGAAATTCTTTGGGAGGATGATTTTTACCTGCCCGAAGCAGCGAGTATTTTAGCACACGAGGGATTGGTATTTGTCGCAACCAGTTATGGCGTTTTTGTGTGCTACGACCTGAAAGAGGGAGAATTGCTTTGGGAAGATGATTTCGGTTCGCCGGTATATTCATCGCCGGTTTTGGCCGATGGAAAAGTGTATCTTATGGATAACGAAGGCGTAATGCGCATCTACGAATTTTCGAGAGAATTAAAAAAGGTTGGCGAAAATGTATTGGGCGAACTATCCGGTCCTACGCCGGCTTTTGCCGATGGACGGCTTTATATACGTGGAGAGAAAGACTTGTTTTGCATTGGGAAGTAGGACTTTGAGGAGGAATAAATGACAGAAGAAAATAAATATATCGATCAGCTTATTCAGGAAAAAGGCGCAACCAAAAAAAGCCTGATTCCTATTCTTCAGGCCATTCAGAAAGAGTATAACTATCTGCCTGAAGAAGTGTTGAGGTTGGTGGCTGAAAAATCAGAGATCAGTCTGGCGGAGATTATTGGCGTGGCCAGTTTTTACTCGCAGTTTCGTTTGCAGCCGGTTGGCGAGCACATCATAAAAGTGTGTGTAGGAACAGCATGCCATGTTAAAGGTGCCGGTCAGGTTTACGATGCTTTTCGCCGTGAACTAAAGTTGGCAGAAGGACAGGAAACCGAAGAATCGGGAAAATATACGCTGGAACAGGTGGCCTGTTTGGGCTGTTGTACGCTGGCGCCTGTAGTGCAAATCGATGAAACTACCTACGGCCATGTGGCTTCCGATCAGGTTGGTCAGGTAATTGCCGATTTTGAAAGCATTAAAGGAGCAAAAAAATCAAACAAGGCACGAAAAGCAGATGGTTCAGAAATTCAGGGTGAGATTCGTATTGGGCTTGGATCGTGTTGCGTAGCCAGTGGAAGTAAGGAAATTCAGGAAGAGGTTCAGCATGTGGTAAACGATAGTGGTTTACGTGTCAGCCTGAAACATGTGGGCTGCGTGGGCATGTGCCACCAGGTGCCACTTGTGGAGGTGGTTCCAAACGAAGGCGAGCCGACCCTTTACGCTAAAGTAAAACCCGAAGACGTTAAAAACATTGTAGAAAGCCATTTCCAGGCACCAGGCTATTTTACCCGTCTAAAAAATAAACTTTTCCATGCAGTTGAAGAAATTCAAACCGACCGAAACTGGGACGGAATTGAGCGCTACGAAATAAGCATGCGCGAAAAACCGGTGGCTTCATTTTTAGGAAAACAGGTGCCAATCGCCACCGAATATCGTGGCATCATCAATCCGCTGGATATTAATGAATACCTGAGCCGCGGAGGTTTTTCAGCCGTAAAAAAAGTGCTGAATAAAATGGCCCCGGAAGAAGTGATCCGCGAGGTAAAAGATAGCGGAATCAGAGGTCGTGGTGGTGCCGGATTTCCAACGGGCCTAAAATGGGAGCTGGTAAAAAAACAGGAAGATCCTGAAAAATATATTATCTGTAACGGCGATGAGGGCGATCCCGGAGCTTTTATGGACCGGATGTTACTTGAGTCGTATCCGTACCGGGTAATTGAAGGAATGATCATTGCGGCGTATGCGGTGGGCATTCATCAGGGATATTTTTATATCCGTGCCGAGTATCCGCTGGCGGTAAAACGTATTCGTGAGGCCCTTAAAATTTGTAAGGCTAAAAATTACCTGGGAGAAAATATTTTGGGCAGTGGTTTCGATCTCGAACTGCAGATTTACGAAGGCGCCGGTGCTTTTGTTTGTGGCGAGGAAAGTGCACTTATTGCATCCATCGAAGGAAATCGTGGTTTCCCGAGAATGCGTCCGCCATTTCCTGCTGAGAGCGGTTTGTGGGGAAAACCAACCCTGGTAAACAACACCGAAACATTGGCGCAAATTTCCTTCATCCTGCGCGAGGGAGCTGAAGGATTTTCAAAAATTGGCTCCGGAAAAAGCACCGGAACAAAGGTGTTTGCCCTGGCCGGTAAAGTGGCTCGTGGCGGACTGATTGAAGTTCCGATGGGAATTACCATAAAACAGGTGATTGAAGAAATTGGCGGAGGAATTGCCAATGGACGAAAGTTTAAAGCGGTGCAGATTGGTGGCCCGTCGGGTGGATGTATTCCGGCCGAACATTCCAATACGCCAATCGATTATGAATCGTTGGGTGAAATGGGAGCGATGATGGGATCCGGAGGCCTTGTGGTGCTCGACGATACCGATTGTATGGTGGATATTGCCCGCTATTTCCTTTCATTTACACAGGAAGAATCGTGCGGCAAATGTACTTTCTGTCGCGTTGGAACAAAACGAATGCTCGACATTCTGGACGGCATTGTTAGTGGAAAAGGCAAAAAAGGCGACATTGAAGAGTTGGAGCATCTGGCGGAATGGACTAAAAAAGGAAGTTTGTGTGGACTCGGAAAAACAGCGCCAAACCCGGTGCTGAGTACTTTGAAACATTTTCGCGATGAATACGAAGCGCATATCAACGGAACCTGCCCAACCGGAAAATGTGCTGAGCTCATTACTTATTCGGTAAACGATGATTGTATCGGCTGTACCAAATGTGTGCAAAAATGTCCGGTTGATGCCATTCCGTTTACGCCGCACGAAAAACATACCATCGATACGGAATTGTGTATAAAATGTGATGCATGCCGCGCTGCTTGTCCGGTTGATGCAATTGATGTAAAGTAGTTAAGCCGTAATGAACGAGATACTTATTATAGGAACAGAACCGCCGTGCCCGCGATGTGGATTGCTTACACATTTCATCGAAAAGAAAGTGGAAGAATTGGGACTTGATGTGGAAGTGAGGCACTTAAATTACTTAGGCGAAGAGGCTGGAAATTTTGCAAGAAGTCAAGGTTTAAAAGTCGGAACTGCAAAAGATGTAGCTGTATCGATAAAAAAAGAAATCGATAAGACGCAACTCACCGGATTATTGACGGGTGGCGTGTCAGCGAAAGTGAATGAATACGCGGCCTATAATAAAAGTAACTGGAGTTATGAATTGGATGAGTTTTTACGACCATTTGAAGAAAAAGCCACAGCGGTTGGAATAATGATGATTCCCGTAATTGTAATCAATGGAGAGCTGAAACATCAGGGGAGTGTGCCGGAGATGGGAAAAATACTTGAATGGCTTTTGCAACTCAAGTAATCATCCTTGTTCATTTTTGTGAAATAGCGATTAACACTATGATTAAACTAAAGATAAATAACAAAGTAATTGAAGTTGAAGAAGGAACTTCGGTGATGAAAGCCGCGCAGCAACAGGGAATTGATATTCCGAATATGTGTTGGCACGACGAGCTGGAGCACTTTACTTCCTGCATGCTTTGTATGGTGAAGGACAAGAAAAACGGACGACTTTATCCGTCGTGTTCGGTAAAAGCAGTGGAAGGAATGGAGGTGATTACTGATGATCAGGAAATTGCCGAATCGCGAAAAACTGCACTGGAATTGCTGTTAAGCGAACATGTTGGCGATTGCGAAGGTCCGTGCCAGGTGGCATGTCCGGCGCACATGGATATTCCGCGGATGAACCGTTTAATTGCTGCCGGAAAATTCGATGAGGCCTTGGCTGTGGTAAAAAAAGATATTGCTTTGCCCGCAGTTTTGGGGCGTATTTGTCCGGCTCCCTGCGAAGGTGCCTGCCATCGGAAAACAGTTGACGAGCCAATATCAATTTGTTTACTGAAACGAATTGTTGGAGACGATGGTGTTGAGTCAACGCTTCCTGAAGTTGAGAAAACAGGAAAGAAAGTGGCGGTTGTTGGTGCCGGTCCGGCCGGATTGGCAGCAGCGTATTACATGCAGTTGAAAGGAATTGATGTTACACTTTTTGATAAAAACGAAAAAGCCGGAGGTTTGCTTCGCACAGAATTAAGCGAAGAAGTTTTGCCGATGGATGTGCTGGATAAAGAAATTGATGCGATTCTGAAAACCGGAGTTGAATTTCGCGGAGGTCAGTCGATTGGAGCTGCGGAGTTTGAACAGTTGAAAAAGGATTTTGAGGCCGTAGTTTTAGCATCGGGTGTAGTTTCTGATGATTCTGAAAAGTACGGATTGAAAGCCAATCCAAAAGGAATTGACGCCGATAAAACAACTTATCAAACTTCTGATGAAAAGGTTTTTGCCATCGGAAATGTTTTGCGTTCATCAAGGTTGGCAGTACGTTCGGTTGGTCAGGGAAAAGAGGTGGCTTTTTCAGTTATGCAATTCCTCTCGGGGCAGGAGATAAAAGGTGAGCCGCGCTTATTCAATTCGCGTTTTGGAAAAATGGTTGCCGACGAGTTTGCCGAATACCTCAAAGAGTCGGTAGAAGGTAAGCGGAAGATTCCTGAACAAGGGAAAAATTCCGGTTTTACCCGTGAGGAAGCCATTGCCGAAGCAAAACGTTGTTTGCATTGCGATTGCCGTGCTATAGATAATTGTAAACTGCGCGAATATTCCGATCAATACCAGGTGGATCAGAAACGCTTTAAAACCAGTGAGCGCCGGAAGATTACAAAACAAATCAATCACAACCTGGTGGTTTATGAGCCACAAAAATGTATTAAATGCGGAATTTGTGTGCGCCTCACTGGAAAATACAAGGAGAAATTCGGCTTTACCTTTATTGGCAGAGGTTTTGATGTGGAGATTGGCGTTCCGTTTAACGAAGACCTTAAACTGGGATTGACCGAAACGGCACGAAAAGTCGCTGAAGCTTGTCCGACGGGAGCAATCTCGTTGAAAGAATGATGAATAATGAATGTCGATTAACGATTTATGATTGAGTCGGCAATTGGCAAATCGCAATAGGCAAAACGCTATTGTGTCCTTATGTGTCTATGTGGTTCGAAAAAGAATGAAGAGTGTTGAGTAACGATTTTAGTAGTAAATCTGCAAACGAAATTCGTTAATCAATATTCACAAATCAAAGAAATAATGAAGTATTGGATAGTAACTTTTTTAATCGTCTTGAGTTTTGGAGCTGTTGCTCAGCCTGCCGGTTCGTGGCCAATTTTTCGTGGTGAGCAGCATCTGACAGGTGTTTCAAAGACGACACTACCAGATTCTCCGGATCTTTTATGGGTTTTCGAAACCGGCGACAATATCAAGTCGGCACCGGTAGTTGCCAACAATAAAGTGGTGATCGGCTCTACCGATGGATTTGTTTATTGTATTGATACTTCGGGTGAATTGTTGTGGAAATTCAATACTGAAAATTCAATTGAAGCACCTGCGCTCATTCTGAATAATACGGTTTACGTAGGAAATTTGGATGGATTTTTATTTGCCTTGAACCTGGACACCGGCGAAGAATTATGGAAGTACGAATGTGAAAACCAGATAATCGGATCGGCGAACTGGTGGACCGAAGTCGGAACGACCTATATTTTTATGGGAAGTTATGATTACTACCTCCATTGTGTGGATGCCAAAACCGGTGAGCTGAAATGGAAATACGAATCGGATAATTTCATTAACGGAGCAGCGGCCTGTGCCGACGGGAAAGCCATATTTGGTGGCTGCGATGGCTATCTTCACGTGGTTGACGTAACAACTGGCAAACTTGTAGAAAAAATTGATGTGGCTACCTATGTAGCCGGATCGGTTACCATTGAAAACAATAAAGCTTATGTGGGCGATTACGACGGGCGTTTTTTTCAGGTGGATATAAAAAATGATAAAACTACCTGGGTGTGGTCAGATGAAAAAACCAATTTGCAGTTTATTGCTTCGCCGGCTTTAATTGGAGATAAGGTTTTAACGGCCAACCACAACAAGTTTTTGTATTGTTTCAATAAAAATACAGGAGAGAAACTTTGGGAATACAATACCGGGCGCCAGGTGGAGGCTTCTCCGGTAATTGTTAAAAATAAGGTAGTTGTGGCGAATATGCGCGGCGATCTGGCCATTGTGAACCTTTCGGATGGAAAGCCTGTTTGGACTTATGAAATAGGAAGCCAGATTATTAGTAATCCAGCCGTGGCCAACGGGCAGCTTTTTGTGGGAGCTTACGATGGAAACATTTATTGTTTTGGCGAATAGTCTGAACACAAAGACACGGAGACACAAAGCAAAAAAGTTCTGATTATGTACTTTTTCGTGTCGATTTTGTAGATGTTCATTTAATTGGAAGCGATAAATGTTGATAGAAGCAAATCAATTGAAGACGAATATAAGAAGTGCTTATAACTCTTTGGGAATTAGTGTCTTCGTGTTGAAAGGAACAAGATGAATATAATTCAAATCATACCCGGATCAGGTGGCAGCTTTTACTGCGGAAATTGCCTGCGCGACAGTAAATATGTGGATGCTTTACGAAAACTGGATCACCAGGTAATAAAAATCCCGATGTATTTACCGCTGTTTTCCGATGAACACGACATTTCCGATATCCCGATTTTTTATGGTGCCATAAGTACTTATCTCAAGCAGGTTTATCCCGTTTTCAGGAAAGCACCGGCTTGGTTCGATAAGCTGCTGAATTCAAAGCCCATGATGAAAATGGCTGCTTCAATGGCCGGCTCAACCCGCGCAAAAGGACTGGAAGACATGACCATTTCGATGTTGCTGGGCGAACAGGGCGAGCAAAAAGAAGAGCTGGATAAAATGGCCGATTGGATTGCAGAGCATTGCAAACCCGATGTAATTCATATTTCAAATGCTTTGCTACTTGGCCTTGCAAAACGACTGAAAGAAAAAGTTGGTGTTCCGGTGGTCTGTTCCCTGCAGGATGAGGATGTTTGGGTGGATGCCATGCAACCACAGTTTCAGCAATCCATTTGGGATTTAATGCACGAGCGGGCGAAGGATGTTGATGCGCTGGTGGCTGTCAGCAATTATTTTGCCGGTGAAATGCAAAAGCGCATGCGCCTGGACGAGCAAAAGGTGCATACTTTTTATCTTGGTGTCGATGTGGAGGATTATCCCTACATTCCTGTAAAAGCGAAACCAAAAAATGTGGGTTATATTTCGAGAATGTGCCACAAAGATGGTTTCGATATTGTGGTGGATGCTTTTATCGAATTGAAAAAGAAAGCCGGTTTTGAGGAGGTGAAACTAATTGCCACGGGAGGGTTGACCGGCGATGATAAAAAGTTTTTTAAAGACCAAAAACAGAAACTGAAAGAGGCTGGTTTATTGCACCAGTTTGAAGTGGTGGAAGAGTTTGAAGGAGCAGCCCGACACGAATTTTTTAAGCAAGTGGCCATGATCTCGGTCCCGGTTCGTATCGGCGAGGCATTTGGTATGTATTTGTTGGAAGCCATGGCATCAGGAGTTCCTGTAGTGCAGCCTGCATTGGGAGCATTTCCGGAGATTGTAGATGTGTCCGGCGGCGGAATAACTTATTCTCCAAATACGCCGGAAAAATTGAGTGAAAGCTGGGCTGAACTATTGAAAGATACTGAAAAATTAGAAAAACTGAGCCAGACCGGTTACGAAGGAACAAAAACAAAATTTAATATCCATAATCATGCAGCCGAGATTGTTGAGCTGTACGAAACCCTTCGACTCCGCTCAGTGTGACGTCATCCTGAGCGGAGTCGAACTGTCATCCTGAGCGAAGTCGAACTGTCATCCTGAGCGGAGTCGAAGGATGAATTCAACCAGAAATACTTAAATGAAAACATTCTATGTATATATTCTGAAGTGCAGCGACGGCAGTTATTATGTGGGCGTTACAAATGATATAGAACGAAGATTAGAGGAACATAATAAAGGAGTATCTGCCAATAGCTTTACTTTTAAAAGGAGACCAGTTGAGCTGGTTTTTTACGAAACCTATAATGATTTTAAAATTGCGGAGCAATGGGAAAAGAAATTAAAAGGTTGGTCGAGAAAGAAAAAGGAAGCATTGATTGAAAGGAACTGGAATAAATTAAAAGAGTACTCTGTTTGCCAGAATGACTCTCATTTTTCTAATTTTAGAGATAAGAATATTAATCATAAATAACGACCCTTCGACTACGCTCAGGGTGACAAAAAAATGCTACTACAACTAAAAAACATATCAAAAGGTTACGGCGAAGCCGGTACACACAGCTTTCGTCCGGTGTTAAAAGAACTGGATTTGGAGCTGGGCAAAGGACAAAAAGTGGCGATAATCGGGCCAAGCGGCTCCGGAAAAACAACTTTGCTGAACCTGGTGGGGGCGCTGGATACGCCCGATTCCGGTGAAGTACTATTTAACGGAACAAATATTACCGGATACACGTCAACTCAATTGGCGGCTTTTCGGAATAAAAATCTGGGCTTTGTTTTTCAAATGCACCATTTAATGCCACAGCTGAGCTTATGGGAGAATGTGTTGCTGCCGCTTTTGCCAAAAGGAAAAGTAACAAAGGAGCAAAAAGACTGGGCAGAATACCTGATCAAAAAGGTTGGTATTTCCGATCAGCGTAACCAGAAACCATCAGAAATGTCGGGAGGAGAATGTCAGCGAACTGCTGTAGTTCGTGCGCTGATTAATAAGCCCGAATTAATTCTTGCCGATGAGCCAACCGGAGCGCTTGACGAGGCCAATGCCAACGCACTTTCCGAGCTGCTTATTCAGCTCAGCGAAGAGGAAGGTGTAACGCTGGTAACTGTAACTCACTCAGCAGAATTGGCCAGTAAAATGGACACAAAATTCTTACTGAAAAACGGACAATTGGAAAAAGAATAATCTCCTCTCTTTGAGGGGGGTAGGCGAAGCCGGGAGGGGTGACTATGACCAAATTTCAATACATAATAAAATCTTTTCTTCATTATTTTAAAGCCAATTTACTGGTGGCAATTGGTGTGGCTGTCAGCACCATGGTTTTAACCGGCTCGCTGGTAATAGGCGATTCCGTGCGACACAGTTTAACCCAGGCAACTTTTTATCGTTTGGGCGAAACAACGCATTTAGTAGCTGTAAAAGAGCGTTATTTTCGTCAGGAAATGGCTTCGGAGATGGAAACTGCAAATTCTGATCTGACAGCTACTTCAGTGCTTTTATTGGAAGGAATGGCTGTGGCTGATGGCGGCCAGCAACGAGCCAATAAAGTTCAGGTAGTTGGTGTTGATGATGATTTTGAGGAAATTACAAATACACCGTTTTTTGCCGAACTACAAAATAACGAGATTGCCATAAGCGAAAATCTGGCAGAGCGCCTACAAAAAGGAGCCGGCGACAATATCCTGGTTCGTATAAAAAAGGCCAGTCTGATACCGATGAATGCTCCGTTCGTCTCAGCCGAAGAAACAAGTGTGGCTTTGCGCGCAACCATTAAAAAAGTAGTTAGCAAGGAAGACTTGGGGCGCTTTAGCTTGAAAAATTCGCAAACGGCGCCGTATAATATTTTTATGTCGATCGATCGGCTCAATCGATTAATGGAATTTGAGGGGAAGGCGAATCAGATTCTGGTTTCAACGGAGCTGGAAACAGAAGTGGTTTCAGAGGTTGTGAATACCTGTTTAACGCCTGCCGATGCCGGATTAACCTTGATGAAAATGGATGATGGGCGAGAGGTGGAAATTTCTACCGAGCGGGTTTTTATGGAGCCAAAAATTTCTGATCTATTGGGAAGTTTGCCTGGCGCAGATATGATTCTGACCTATTTTGTAAACGCTATCGATCATAATCAATCTTCGGTTCCCTATTCATTTGTGTCATCGGTGAACGACCCAAAACTGGCTTTAAATGAGATAATTTTAAATCGTTGGGCGGCCGATGATTTTAAAGCGAAGATAGGAGATATCATTCGTTTGCAATATTTTGAGATTGGCCCTTTGCGCCAGTTGATAAATAAAGAGGCGAAGTTTGTTTTAAAAGAAATTGTTTCGATGGATTCGCCACTTGCTGATCCAACACGTGTACCGCATTTGCCGGGATTGTCGGATGCAGGGCATTGCCGCGAGTGGGAAGCCGGAGTTCCCATTGATTTGGATGCCATTCGCGAAAAGGATGAAAAATACTGGGACGATTACAAAGGTACACCAAAGGCGTTCATCTCAACAGAGCGGGCCTTGCAGTTGTGGTCGAACCGATTTGGTGATTATACGGCTGTGCGTTATCCGGCCGCTTCATTTAATCATGATAAGTATAAAGTGGAATTTTCTGCAGCAATTTCTCCTGCCGATTTGGGAATGATCGTTGAACCCATTCGTGAACAGGGCGTGCACGCTGCTCAAAACGGTACCGATTTTAGCGGACTGTTTATCGGTCTGAGCTTTTTCATTCTGATCGCTTCAATCATTTTAACGGCATTGCTTTTCCGTTTAAATCTTGAAAGCCGCTCAGCACAAATCGGATTACTTGTTGCTCTTGGTTTTCAGCAAAAACACATTCGAAGTTTCTACCTGTCAGAGGGTTTTGTGGTTTCGCTGTTTGGTAGTGTTGTTGGGCTGGTGATTTCCTATTTTTATTCCACGCTGGTTTTCCGCATTTTAAATTCCTTGTGGTTTGATATTGTTCGCACCAATGTGCTCGAAATCCGGTTGTTGCCTTCTACTTTGGTAATCGGGTTGGTCATCAGTTTGGTGGTTTCTTTGGTGGCCATTGCCATTTCGTTGCGACGCTATCAAAAACAAAAAGCAGTTGAATTGCAAAAACAGATAACCGTAAAAGAAAGCCGTTTAAAAACACGATTGCTGAATGGCATTTTGTGGGGAGCATTGACTTTGTCGGTTGTGGTTTTTGTTCTGCAGTTACTGGCAGCGCAGGCCGATGCTTCAATGTTCTTTATGTCGGGCGGGTTGATGCTGCTCGGATTATTGTTGCTTTTCAGAAATCTGCTGATGAAACGTGAGGTTAAAAAATCCCGCGAATTTCAGTTTCGTCAGTTGGCAGCCATAAATCTTACGCGAAACATTAGCCGATCGGTTACCATTGTTACGCTATTTGCATTGGGAACCTTTATTGTTATATCAACCGGCTCGTACAAAATGGATTTGATTGCCGGAGCCAACAAAAAAACAAGTGGCACCGGAGGCTTTTTGTATTTTGCCGAAACTACGATGCCCGTTCTTTTTGATATTAATAACGAGGAAAAGAAGGCAGAAGAGGGCATTTACGAAGATTTTAATGTGGTGCAGTTTCGCAAAGTAGATGGCGACGATGCCAGTTGCCTGAACCTGAATCGTATTGCACAGCCTGCAATTTTAGGTGTTAATGCCGAAAACTTGGCAGGCCGGTTTGATTTTGCAGCAAAAATGAAAGGCCTGGATGCTGATCCGTGGCAAAGTCTGGAAACTGATTCTGATGACGGAACAATTCCTGCCATTGCCGACCAAACGGTTATCCAGTGGGGGCTGGGAATGAAAGTTGGCGATGTGTTGTTGTATCAGAATGAGCTGGGTGACACATTAAAGTTAAGACTGATCGCCGGAACCAAACCATCTGTTTTTCAAGGTTACGTAATTATATCGAATAAACATTTTCTGAAAAACTATCCAACCAGTTCAGGCTCAAACATATTTTTGGTAGGTGGCGATGCCGAAAATGAAGCGGCAATTGGCGACGAGTTACAATCCGTATTTCGCGATTATGGCTGGGAAATGGAAAGCGCAGCAAAGCGACTGGTTGAGTTTTATTCAGTAACCAACACTTATTTATCGATATTTCTGGCGCTCGGAGCTTTGGGATTAATACTGGGAACCATTGGGTTGGCCGTTATCCTGGCCCGAACAATTTTGGAACGCCGGCAGGAGATTGCTTTGATGCAAGCCATTGGATTTACAAAAAGCTCTGTTTTTAAATTACTGAGAAACGAATATTTATTGTTGTTGGTGTCGGGTGTTTTGCTTGGTTTTGTTACAGCTGTTGTTGCAACTTTACCGGCATTTTTGTCAACAAATACCGATGCGTCATTTTCTACAGTTGCAATTGTTGTAGCGTTGATCCTTGTAAACGGAGTAGTTTGGATTGTTGGTTTAAGCTGGTTTTCTATAAAAGGAAAGGTTTTGATATCTGGCTTGCAGGTGGAATAATATTCGCATTTCTTCAAATGAAATTCAAAATGTCAAGAATAATTTTATTGAATCTACTTATTTTCTGTTTTACATTTCAGCTCATAGCGCAGTCTCCGGTTAAATCCAGAGTGGTCGCTTTTTATACCGGAAAGAACGATGCTGCTCACGTAAGTTTTGTGCATGAAGCCGACCGTTGGTTGGCAGAATTGGCGAAAGATTCATGTTTTGAATATGAATCGACAAACGACTGGAATAGGTTGAATAAGGATAATCTTTCAGATGTGGATGTGGTCGTTTTTCTAGATACACGTCCGGATTCATTACCAGGTCGGCAGGCCTTTCAAAACTATATGGAAAATGGGGGAGCCTGGCTGGGATTTCATTTTTGTGCGTTTGCGCTTGATGGGTCTTCGTTTCCACAAAACTGGGACTGGTACCATGAAATCTTTTTAGGGGCGGGACAATACAAGGGGAATACCTGGCGACCAACCACGGCAATTATGAATGTAGAGAATAATACTCATCCTGTTACAAGGGATCTGCCAAACAACTTTGTTGCTGCTCCCAATGAATGGTATAGTTGGGAAAATGATCTCAGAGAAAATCCCGCCATTGAAATTCTTGTCTCCATTGATTCGTCCAGTTTCCCTCTCGGAACAGGTCCGAAGAAACATGAAATATGGCACGACGGATATTATCCTGTAGTGTGGACTAACCGGCATTTTAAAATGCTTTATATAAATATGGGGCACAACGATATTGATTATGAGAGCGGAACGAATAAGGAGCTGTCTTTTACATTTAAGAACGATGTGCAAAACAAGATGGTAATTGATGCCTTGTTTTGGTTGATGTCACGTGATTCATCCTCAGTGAAGTGATGAGATAGTTGCATCAGCTTTCATTTTAACAATAACTATTTTAACTTTACGAGTTCGTCATATAGGTTGGAAAATTATGGAAGAGCAGAAGGAAAAATTCATGCAGGCAGCAATTACGCTTGCCCGGAAAGGGATGGATGGTAATCATGGCGGGCCGTTTGGAGCTGTTGTGGTAAAGGATAATAAAATAATCGCAAAAGGATATAATCAGGTAACTTCATCAAACGACCCTACCGCACATGCCGAAGTTGTAGCCATACGGGAAGCGTGTAAAGTTTTAAATACCTTTCAACTGGAAGGATGTACAATTTACACCTCGTGCGAACCTTGCCCAATGTGTTTGGGAGCTATTTATTGGGCGCGCCCCGATAAGGTGGTTTTTGGAGCAACAAAACAGGATGCGGCAAACGCACAGTTCGACGACCAGTTTATTTACGACGAACTGGAGACAGAATTGAGTCGGCGCCACATTCAATTTGAAAATATGATGCGCGATGAAGCCCGCCAGGTTTTCGATGCGTGGAATAAAAAGGAGGATAAAAAGGAATATTAGTTAATAGACAAATTCCTTTGGGCTGTAACAGTCCACTGTACTCGATATTTTTCTTACTTTTATTGCATGACCGGCGAAAAAAATCAGGAGCAAAACAAACGAACAGAAGAACTGGAGCAAGAGCTTTCGAAGCTAAAGTTGGAGCTGGAGAATGCCCGGTTTCAGGAAGAGCAAGAGCGGGAGAAACGTTTGTTTTACCAGTTGATCGCCGAGTTTGCTTTTGCCTGGGAATTGTGGTTCGAACCCAATGGCAGCATAAAATATTGTTCACCTTCGTGCTCCGATCTTACCGGATATACAGCTAACCAGATTATTACTTCCCCGGGAATTGCAGCCTTGCTGGTTTATGATGCCGACAAAGAGAAATACAGTAACTTTTTAACCGGAGCTTTAAATCAGACAATGGTTAACCAAACCCTCGAATTTCGTGTGCTTACGCGTACCAAGCAGCTTCGGTGGTTTATGATGAATGTGCGAGGTGTGTACGATAAAAATGGCAAATACCTGGGAATCCGGGCATCGGTGTTGGATATTACCCGCGTGAAACAAGCTATGGGGCACATTTCGGAAATGGAACGCACAAAAGAATTCGATAGCCGAAACAAGCAGCGATTGCAAACCGAATTGGAGATGAAGGACCGTGAACTGGTTTCGTTTTTATTGCAGCTGTCGCAGAAAAATGAGTTGTTGAACAAAGCGGTTCACCTGCTTCAGTCGGAAGGGGCTACTAAGCCGAAAGCAGCTGTTTCGATGGTTCAGCAATTAAAAGAATTGTTGGAAGCCAATGCCGTTCAGCCGGTTGATTGGAGCATGGTAGAAAACCAGGTGGATAAAATTCATCCGGGCTTTCTCGAACGACTGCAAAAGCGACATCCGGTGGTTTCGGTTAACGACAAAAAATTGTGCTCGTACATTCGTTTAGGCTTGTCGAGCAAGGAAATTGCCGGGCTGCTGAATATTACTTCCAAAAGCGTGGAAATCTCACGTGTACGATTGCGTAAAAAACTGGGCATAAATGGAAAAAATCGCCTGGCAAACTATCTTGAGCAATTGTAATATTAGGTATTTTATTTGTTGTACGATCTTTTATGATATGTTTTGATGTTGTTTAAAATGCACTAGAATAGCATTTTGAATATATTTTGTTAGGTTTATGCCGTTTTTTGTTGTGGTGTTGTTAGGTTGTTTTGTGTGTTGGTATAATGTTTTTGCAGTAACTTTGGTTTTCAAAATAGTCCGCAATGTCACAAAACACCGACAACAATTACCGAAATCTCTACGATGAGGAAATCGGGCAGCTTGTTCATCAGGGATGTTCGTCTTCCGACTGGAGTTTAATAAAAGTTTCGCACGATTTTATTCCCGATTGCATTGAGAACAGTAAGTTTTCAGGAAGTGTTCGCTTAAATAGTTTTGCCGGATCAGTAAAGCTGATTGGAGGCATTAACTTTAAAACAGGTATATACAACGCCTGGCTGCACAACTGCGAGGTAGGGAAGAATGCACTAATTCACAATGTGAGAAGCTACATTGCAAACTACAGGATTGAAGAAAATGTAGTAATTCATAACATCACCACGCTGGCAGTTGATGGCGAAACATCGTTTGGTAACGGAGTGGTGGTTGAAGCCATTAACGAAGGCGGAGGCCGCGAGATTCCGATTTATGATTACCTCTCAACGCATGTTGCCTACATGATGGCCTTGTACAGGCACCGGCCCGAAGTGGTACGTTCGCTAAAAACTATGGTTGACGATTACACCCAATATGTTCGCAGTGAAATGGGGGTGATTGGAGCCGATTCAAACATTCTGAATTGTAACACCATTTTGAATGTAAAAACCGGTCCTGCGACGATAATCGATGGGGCAAAAAAACTACACAACGGAAGTATAAACAGCAATTACGAAGCGCCTGTAAAGATTGGCGAAGGAGTAATTATGGATAACTTTATTGTTAGCTCAGGATCGAAAATCACCGACGCCACGCTGGTTTCAAAATGTTTTATTGGCCAGGGCTGTGTGCTCGATAAGCATTATTCGGCCGAAAACTCCCTGTTCTTTGCCAATTTTCAGGGATTTCACGGCGAAGCCTGTTCCATATTTGCAGGGCCATACACCGTTACCCACCATAAATCTACTTTGCTGATTGCCGGCATGTATTCCTTTTTGAACGCCGGAAGTGGATCGAACCAAAGCAACCACCTTTACAAACTGGGGCCAATTCACCAGGGAATTATGGAGCGCGGAGCCAAAACTACCAGCGATTCCTATATGCTGTGGCCAACGCGTATTGGCGCATTTACGTTGGTAATGGGCCGGCACTACAAACATTGCGATACCACTGATTTCCCGTTTTCGTACCTGATCGAAAGTAAAGACGAAAGTATTCTCGTGCCCGGTATTAATCTGAAAAGTATCGGGACCATTCGTGATACCCAGAAATGGCCAAAGCGCGATAAGCGTACCGATTCAAATCTTCTCGATCTGATTAATTTCAACCTGCTGAGTCCGTACACCATCGATAAAATGATTAAAGGCCGGGAGAAATTAATGGAGCTTCAAAAATCATCGGACGAAAACACTGAGGTTTATACTTACGATCGGATGAAGATCGAAAAACATGCGCTCAACCGGGGGATTCAGTTGTATGAAATGGCGATCTGGAAGTTTTTGGGGAATTCGTTAATTACCCGTCTGAACGGAAATGAGTATGAAATCGCAGCAGATATCCAAAAAGCGTTGCAACCAGACATGAAATTCGGGAAAGGATATTGGGTTGATCTGGCAGGAATGATCTGTCCTTTTGAGGCGCTTGATCAACTGCTTCAGGCGATAGAAAATGGCTCGGTACAGTCGCTTGAGGAGGTGAATTCGGCATTGGCGACCATACATAAGAATTATTACAATTTCGAGTGGACATGGGCGGTTGATGTGCTGGAAAGTTTTTATGGAAAAAGTATTTCTGAGTTTGAAGCGTCGGATGTGATAAGCATTGTAAAGAAATGGAAAGAGAGTGTACTGGGAATCGATCGCTTTTTATACGAAGATGCCCGGAAAGAATTTTCGATGAGTAAGATGACCGGTTTTGGTGTTGACGGACAAAACGGGGCGCGGGAGCTTGATTTTACCGAAGTGCGCGGCGAGTTTGAAAACAATGATACAGTAAAAGAAATTAAAGAACACATGAAGAAAAAAGAACGTCTGGGAAGCCGGGTGATTGAACAGATGGTGCAGGTGCGTGAAAGCAGACAACCCGTTGAAAATTAAAGAACTCTCCTTTAATCCCTGCGCAAACGAATAAGAACGATAATTGGGTGAAAGGCGCAACGGGCGATTGTAGCAAAGTGGAAATATATTTTCCATCGGACTATAAATAACTATAAGAAAAAAATTATGTGTGGAATTGTAGGTTACATAGGAGATAAAAAAGCGTTCCCGATTTTGATCGGAGGGCTGAAACGACTGGAATACCGTGGGTACGATTCGGCAGGTGTGGCCTTGCTGAACGGTTCGCTCGAAAACTATAAAAAGAAAGGAAAGGTTTCAGATCTTGAAGACTTTATAGCAGGTAGAGCAGACGAAGGAAGCGTTGGAATTGGGCATACCCGTTGGGCAACGCATGGCGAACCCAGCGATAAAAATGCGCATCCGCATGTGTCGATGAACGGCGATTTTTCCATTGTACATAACGGTATCATCGAGAATTATGCGCAGCTGAAACGCGATCTGGAAACACACGGATACACGTTTGAAAGCGATACCGATACGGAGGTGTTGGCTAACCTGATTGAGTATTTTTATTTACAGGACGATGAAATAACATCGGAAGCGGCGGTGCAACTGGCCTTGTCGAAAGTGGTGGGTGCCTATGGAATTGCCGTGCTTTGCAAAAAGGAAACCGGTAAAATTGTGGTGGCCCGAAAGGGCAGCCCGCTGGTGGTGGGCCTGGGTAGCGGCGAATATTTTATTGCCAGCGATGCCTCGCCAATTGCGGAATACACCAACCAGGTGATTTACCTGAACGACGAAGATATTGCCATTCTGCAAAAGGATGGGTTTACGCTAAGTAATGTTCGGAATAACCCGGTTTCGTTGAAGATCAGCAATATCGATATGGAAATAGGCGCGATGGATAAAGGCGCTTACGATTATTTTATGCTCAAGGAAATTCACGAGCAGCCAAAAACCATTGAAGAAACTTTTCGCGGACGTTTGCAAAACGATTATTCCGAGATTGTGCTGGGAGGCTTGCTAAATGTCTTTCCAAAAATCGAAGCGGCAAAGCGAATTGTAATCATTGGTTGCGGAACATCGTGGCATGCCGGGCTGATTGCTGAATACCTGTTTGAAGAATATGCACAGGTTTCGGTTGAAGTGGAATATGCCTCTGAGTTTCGGTACCGCAAGCCTGTGCTGTCGTCCGACGATGTAGTAATTCTGATCAGTCAGAGTGGTGAAACGGCCGATACGCTGGCGGCATTGGAACTGGCCAAATCAAAAGGGGCAACCGTGCTCGGAATTTGTAATGTGGTGGGCTCAACCCTGTCGCGCGAAACCGAAGCCGGGGTTTATACACATGCCGGTGTTGAAATTGGTGTGGCCTCAACAAAAGCATTTACCGCGCAGGTAACGGTGTTGACGATGATCGCCCTGAAACTGGCCAAACGTAAGGGAACCATCAGTAACGAAACCTATAAAGTGTTGGTAAAAGAACTGGCCGAAATTCCTGAAAAAGGACGTGCCATTCTCGACGACGGAGAAAAAATAAAGGCCATTGCCGAAAAATACCACGAAGCCGTAAATGCCCTTTACCTTGGGCGTGGTTACCTCTTCCCTGTAGCATTGGAAGGGGCGTTAAAGCTGAAGGAAATTTCCTATATCCATGCTGAAGGTTATGCCGCCGGCGAAATGAAACACGGGCCAATTGCGCTGGTGGATAATAATTTGCCGGTTGTGGTGGTGGCGCCTCAGGATGATTATTACGAAAAAGTAGTGAGCAATATCCAGGAGGTAAAAGCCCGCAAAGGAAATGTAATTGCCATTGTAACCGAGGGCGACAAAGGCTTAAAAGAGATGGTAAACGATGTTATCGAAATACCAAAATCGCATCCCGCAGTGGCGCCTTTGCTGGCGGTAATTCCGCTGCAATTGCTGGCCTATCACATTGCCCTGCTAAAAGGTTGTAATGTCGATCAGCCGCGTAATCTGGCCAAATCGGTTACCGTGGAGTAGTGTGCTTATCCCATAAAACTGTTCGCTTAACGAGGTTTTTAAGTCGGTGGTCGATAAAATTAGACGCAACAAATCATTTGCGTAACTTTACGATCAGATTAGTTATTGACTTATAATCCTGTTTTACAGATGAACGGCAAAATAGCAATACCCAAAAAGTTCTATTTTATCTTGTTTGCTTCGGTTGTTGCTATTTGCCTGTTCTCGTTCACCATCGGTCGCGAACTCTATGCCGATAAAACAGAAAGTATCTTTTCCTTTGCCCTTGTCCACTTTGCCAGATACCTTTTCTTTTTGCTCATGCCGGTTGAGCTGGCGTTTATTTATTATTTGCCTTATTATTCCGGATTTAATCTGATTGCCACAGCCATGGTAACAGCGGTTACGGCGCAGTGTATCGATTATTTTATTGGGCGCTTGTTATGTCCGAACAAAATTATTGAAGTGATGGGGCGGAAGCGGATTGAAAAAGCTGAGCAAAAAATTAAACGGTTTGGAATGCTTACTATTTTTGTATTCAACCTGTTTCCCTTGTCATCTCCGGTAATTGCATTGGCCGCCGGAATATTGCATTACAATTTTCGACGATTCCTGGTGGTAAGTACTTTGGGGCTTTTGCTGAAATATGTGGTTATTTACTTTGTATTTAAAGGTTAAAGTGTTACGAGCTACTAGCTGCCAGCTACTAGCTTCTAGTATCAAGAGTCCAGTATCGAGTATCCAGTATCCAGCATCCAGCATCCAGCATCCAGTATCAAGGCAAAAGGCAAAAGTAAAAAGTCAAAAGGGGTAATAAGCTAAGTATCGAGTTGCAGGTTTTACAATCTTACAATTAGAACAATTTTACAATTTAACAGTTTGTGGCATCGAGCATCAAGCATCCAGTTGGGCGTAGCGAATTGAAAATCGGCCGCAGCCAAATCCCGACCGTAGCGTCGGGAGCAAAAGTAATGTGAGTTGCTAGCCACGAGCTACTAGTATCGAGGATCTAGTATCAATCATCCAGTAACCGATGGCCAATGACTAATGACGAATATCCAATTTTTAGTATCCAGCATCCAGAATCTCATTTTCCCAATTATCGACCCGAATAACCTGATGTTCGATTTCGTATCATAAACTTTGTCAAATTATTGGCAATGATGCGTAGAAGGATTTTGTCCTTGTAAAATTAATGTAACTTTGTGGCCGGATTTTTAAAACTGAAAAATTATGAAGGCATTTGTATTCCCTGGTCAGGGAGCGCAGTTCCCGGGAATGGGAAAGGATTTATATGAAAATTCTGCTGAAGCAAAGGCATTATTCGAAAAAGCAAACGATATTTTGGGGTTCAATATCACCGATATTATGTTTGAAGGTGAAGTTGAAGATCTGAAGCAAACAAAAGTAACCCAACCTGCCATTTTCTTACACTCGGTATTGTTGGCGAAAACCCTGAAGGATTTTGCTCCTGATATGGTTGCCGGCCACTCATTGGGCGAGTTTTCGGCACTGGTTGCCAACGGAACACTGAACTTTGAGGACGGTTTAAAACTGGTTGCTCAACGTGCAATGGCCATGCAAAAAGCATGCGAGGTTGAACCGTCAACAATGGCAGCAATTGTTGGTTTGGAAGACGATGTTGTTGAGGCTGTTTGTGCCGAAATCGACGATGTGGTGGTTCCTGCAAACTACAATTGCCCGGGGCAATTGGTAATTTCTGGTTCAGAAGCCGGAATAGACAAAGCCTGTGCCTTGTTAACCGAAAAAGGTGCAAAACGTGCTCTGAAACTGGTTGTTGGTGGTGCTTTCCACTCGCCGTTTATGGAGCCTGCCCGCGAAGAACTGGCTGCTGCCATTGAAGCAACTACTTTTAATACGCCAACCTGTCCGGTGTACCAGAATGTGGATGCTAAACCGGTTTCCGACCCTGCATTGATTAAAGAAAACCTGATCGCTCAACTTACTGCTCCGGTAAAATGGACACAGATCGTACAAAATATGATTGCCGACGGTGCTACTTCGTTTACTGAAGTTGGACCGGGTAAAGTGTTACAGGGCCTGGTTAAAAAGGTGGATCGCAAAATGGAAACTGTTGGCGTTAACAGTTACGAAGGATAGAAGTATTCGACTTCGCTCAGACTGACATTGGGGTTAACGATAAATTAAAATCCCGATCTGTACATCAAATAAACAGATCGGGATTTTTTTGTAAATACATTAAATGTTTTGCAAAGCTCCCCTCCTTTGGAGGGGCTGGGGGAGGCTGCTAGTCCATATGTTTTTGGAGCATCCGGTAAATGGTGGATTTCCCGATTCCTAATTTCGACGCTACCAAACGTACATTCTGGTTGTATTTATTCAAAAAGAACTTTACAATTTCGTTGTTGTATTCTTCCAGTGTTTTTTCCTGTGCCAACAGATTTTGTACGCTTTCATCAACATTCATATTCAGGTGGCTCGGTTTAATCACGTCGCGGCTGCACATTACGCAAGCTAGCTCCATAATTGCTTTTAGCTCTCTGATGTTGCCGGGGTAATGGTAGTTCGACAACATTTGTTTGGCTTCGGACGAAAGGGTTTTGGGTTCCATTTCATTGTCGCGGCAAAACTCATCAACAAAAAACTTAGCCAGCAAAATTTTGTCGTTTCCACGTTGGCGTAAAGGCGGAATTTCAATGGGTAAACCCAGTAAACGATAGTAAAGGTCTTGCCGGAACTGATCGTCGCCCGACAACGTGGCCAGGTTTTTATGTGTTGCCGAAATAATGCGCACATCAAGAGGTATTACGTCGTGTCCGCCCAGGCGCACCAACTCGCGTTCCTGTAAAACGCGCAATAATTTTGCCTGAAGGTTTAAATTCAGGTCGGCAATTTCATCAAGAAAAAGTGTACCTCCGTTGGCCGCCTCAAATTTTCCGATCTTTTGGAAATCAGCACCGGTAAAAGCACCTTTTTCGTGCCCGAACAATTCGCTCTCGATCAGTCCGTCGGGGATGGCCGACACGTTTACCGCAATAAACGGTTTGGCGCTGCGTTTCGAGTTGTAGTGAATGCCTTTGGCAACCAGCTCTTTTCCGGTTCCGGTTTCTCCCGAAATGGACACGGAAATATTGGTTTGTGTGGCTTTGTTCATTAACTCGAACACGTGCTCAATTTCGCGGCTGTTACCTTTTATAAGGTTTTTAAAATTATATTTCTCGGCAACCGCTTCTTTTAAATTTGTGTTTTCGGTTTGAAGTTGGTCAGTTCTGTAAATATTCCGGATAATGTTACTCAGCTTTTCCCGGGTATCGGGCGCTTTCATAATGTAATCGTAGGCACCGTTTTTCATCAGCTCAATGGCGGTAGAAATATCGTCCTGTGCCGAAATTACGATGACGTGAGTATTGGGAATTTTTTCCTGAATTTTGGCGAGTACTTCTTTCCCTGTCATATCGGGAAGCGTGTAGTCAAGCGTTACCACATCAGGCTTTTCGCTCATTGCGTTAATGAAATCTGTCCCGTTGTGAAACACTTTTACCTGTAGTTGATCATCCAGAAGTTGCTTCTTCAACACTCTGGCGTAAAGTACATTGTCTTCTACGATGTACACTTTGTAATTGTTCCTGGGTTTTTGGTTGGCCATTTCTATTATTTAGAGTGCTTAAAAATAGTTAAATGTGAGAATCTATCAAACAAAATGTCCAAATATTGGAAATTTTTTAGATGAGATTCCCAAATTTAAATAATTTGTGCCTAATTTCCATGGTTTAGCGTGGATTTGTAAATTTTTTTCTTCACTGCTTTGCGTGCCAAAAAAGTTTTCCATGCTAAATTGTTACCTTATTATCTTCCTATTTTCCGGCAAGTGTGTTTCTTGTTCTGAACTCCGGCTTCCTTTTGGTGTTGTAGTTTCGAAAATCGACATACATTTTTTTGCTGCCGATAAACAGTGCTTTTATAAAATGTTAGAATTTAAAAGGGTGCTGATAGGTGAAATTGAAAATGTATTGTTAAATTTAAACAAACGAATTACAAAAATAGATTAGAATGAATTATTCCGCCTTTCATAAACTAAGTTATGGCTTGTATTTAATTGCTACCGAATTGAACGGTGAAAAAGCCGGCTATATAGCAAATACGGCCTTTCAGATTACTGCCGAGCCATCGAAAATTGCCATAAGTTGTAATAAAAATAACTACTCGGCCCAAAAGATTATTGATAGTAAAAAGTTTTCAATCTCGGTGCTGAAGAAAGAGGTTGATACTTCGTTGATTGGCAAGTTCGGATTTATGTCGGGGGCCGATATCGACAAGTTCCAGGGCATTGAAACCATAAGGGCAAAAACCGGTGCTCCAATTGTTATTGATTCGTCGGTGGCTTGGTTTGATTGCGAAGTGATTGACTACGCCGATGTTGGTTCGCATTATTTAATCACTGCCGAAGTGGTTGATGGTGATAAACTATCAGACGAAGAGCCGCTGACCTATGCGTATTATCATACTAAATATAAAATGCGGTCGCCGAAAAATGCACCAACTTATATTGATAAAGATAAACTGGAAGAAGAGCCTGAACCTGTTGAGTACGAAGAGGTAGAAGAGGAAAAGCACGAGCATACGGTGAGTGCCGACGGAATCTATTCGTGCAATATTTGTGGTTATCAATACGATCCGGAAGAGGGTGATCCAGCACTTGGAATACCTCCGGGAACGCCTTTTGAAGATTTGCCCGACGACTGGAAATGTCCGATCTGCAACGCTTCAAAAGACGATTTTACGAAGGTGTAGTAAACTTTAATAGCTATAAGGTTCGATGAGTGCCATCGCAAAATGGTTTGTTTTTGGAATGTTTGCATTGACAAAGCCAAACTTCCTTTTTCTCATCGATATCGAAAGGTAGTGGAGAAAATTCCGTGCCCTGGTGCGATCCGTCGCAAAAGGGTTGGTTTTTACTTCGTCCGCAGGAACACCAATAGTAAGTGCCCGGTTCAAGCGTAAGTGCTTTTGGTGCTTTTTCAGCTATTACAGGTTTCTTCATACTTTTAAAATTTTTGTTATACATTGGCACAAGATTGAATTGATTCCAAGAAAAACAACTTCGAACGATTCAAATTGTGCTTATTTTTTGTTTTACGTTCATTAAATATACAAATATGTTGCGTACTATTTTGTTTAACTGCGTGCTAATTTTATTTGGTGTAACTGCCGGATTTGCACAGCAAAAACAGCTTTTTTATGTAGGGACTTTTACTTCTGAAGGTGCGGAAGGAATAAACTACTGCAGTTTGAATACTAAAACCGGAGACATTGAGTTGCTCACCACTTTTAAGGGAATCGATAATCCGTCGTTTTTGCGATTAGGGCCTGAAAAGAAATTTTTGTATGCTGTTTCGCGCACCACGCCCGAAGTTGAACCATCGGGAGGGTACGTGGTGGCATACAAGCTCGAAAAGAGCGGAGGTTTGCACTTTTTGAATAAACAAATTGCAAATGGAGGCGGGCCATGCCACATTGATGTTTCTCCTAATGGAAAATATGTGGCCATTGCAACGTATGGCGGAGGAACAACTTCCATTTATCCGGTCGATGCAGATGGCAGTCTGGAGAAAGCACTGGCAGTTGTGTATAACTCCGGAAGTAGTGTGCATTCTAATCAAACGCAGCCACATGCTCATTCCGTAAAGTTTTCATCTACCGAGCCGAGCATTTTTAGTGCCGACCTGGGAACTGACCAGTTAAATATTTTCCACTTCGAGGATGGTAACTTGGGGCGTTATGAACAGGAATTTGTAAAACTCCCGGCCGGTTCAGGGCCCAGGCATTTTGTTTTTCATCCAACCGAAAATGTAATTTATGTAATAAACGAGCTAAACTCAACTATTTCGACAGTTCGTAAAACGGGGGAAAAGTGGTCGGTATTTCAAAATATCTCCACCTTGCCAAAAGATTTTGCCGGCGAGAGTTATTGCGCTGATATTCATTTTTCGAAAGACGGGCAGTATCTGTATGGCTCAAACCGGGGGCACAACTCCATTGCTGTTTTTAAGGTAAAAGTCGATCAGGAATTAACATTTTTGGGAACTGTGCCGGTAGAAGGTGACTGGCCACGGAATTTTGGAATTACACCCGATGGAAATTGGATGTTGGTTGCCAATCAACGAAGCCATAATATCACCGTTTTTAATTTGGATGAGGAAACCGGGATGCCCAGGTTTAGCGGAAAACAAATCAATTTGCCGGCGCCGGTTTGTATCGAGTTTCTGTAGCTTTTAGCTCAGTTTGGTACTAATTAATTTGATAAATTCTTCGCGGGTAGCTACTTTTTCAAAAGCACCCGTAAAATCCGAGGTAGTTGTAATGGAGTGTTGTTTTTGTACGCCCCGCATTTGCATGCACAGGTGTTGGGCTTCAATAACAACGGCTACTCCCAGCGGTTTTAGCGTGTCCTGAATACAATCTTTTATCTGAGTTGTTAGTCGTTCCTGCACCTGCAAACGGCGTGCAAACACATCAACAACGCGGGCAATTTTACTTAAACCTGTTATTGTTCCGTTGGGAATGTAAGCAACGTGTGCTTTTCCGATAAACGGAAGCATGTGGTGTTCACACATCGAATAAATCTCAATATCTTTTACAATTACCATTTGGCGGTAGTCTTCCTTAAACATGGCCGATGTTAAAATTTCAACCGGATCCATTTGGTAACCCTGCAACAAAAACTGCATGGCTTTGGCCACTCTTTCCGGCGTTTTGTCAAGTCCCTCGCGCGATGGATCTTCACCAATAATTTGTAAAATCTCTTTATAATGCCCTGAAAGCTGTTCCGTTGCTTCTTCGTTGTACAAATCAGTTCGCAGGTATCCGTTTGAGTTATTATTTTTTAATGAACACATTGTTGTTAGAATTTTAATCGATACAAAGATTAACTTTTTTTTATAAAAACAGTATGAATGAGTATATGGATTTGATGAGGAGTGAGACAATGACTTGTGTTAAAAGCAAGAATGGAATACAGATTAAGTGTGATGATGGACACTGTTCCGAAGTGTATCGGAAGCAAAAATTACAAAATTTAACTTATGGAAATTTTGATTGTAGCAGCCACTACAATGGAAATAAAACTGATTGTTGATGAGCTGGAAAAAGTAGAGGAGGAAAGTCATTTTGTAAAAACTTACCGGTTTGGTGATTTCAATATTGATATATTGGTAACGGGTATAGGAAGCTCGTTTGCAACTTTTCATTTAACAAACGCACTTCGCGAAAAAAAATACGATGCTGTTATTAATATTGGTTTGGCCGGAAGTTTAACGCAGGAGCTTAAAATAGGCGAGGTGGTGAATGTAGTTAGCGAAGAATTTGCCGACCTGGGTATTGAAAAACAGCATGAATTTCTTACGCTTTTTGAGTCGGGGTACATTGGAATGAACGATTTTCCGTTTGAAAACGGATTGTTGAAGGCCAGTAATTCAAATGGCTGGATAAAACTGAAAAAGGTAAAAGGAGTAACCTCCAACAAAAGTTACGGGCGCGATACCAGTATAGCCGAAATGCGCGAAAAATTTACAGCGCACGTAGAGTCGATGGAAGGAGCCGCTGTTTTTTATGTGTGTAACTGGATGGGGGTAAAATGTTACGAAATACGATCGATATCGAATTATGTAGAACCCCGTGACTCGGCAAAATGGAATATTCCGTTGGCACTTGAGCGCCTGAAAGAAGCATTATCGGTTATTTTAAAACAAGTTCCTGCTCCTGTGGAATAAGGAGCTTGCACTCATTTCTCGTCTGTCTGACAAAAAAAAACAGGCTTTAATTGTAATGGCACAAACAATCCGTATTATTTTGAGTGTTGCGTTTATGCGCAATTTTTTGGCAAATACGAAAACTTAAATTTATTTTGCCACGCGTACAATAAAAAGCAAAGTGGCTGGTTTTTTATTACAAAGCCACATTTTTCAGAAAACAGCGTTTTTGCGTACCACACGAAACCGCTTTAAGATGATAGTTGTAACAGGAGCAGCCGGATTTATCGGAAGTTATTTAGTAGGAAAACTCAACAAAGCAGGATACAAAGATCTGGTATTGGTTGATAAGTTTGATGACCCCTGGAAGGATTTAAATCTTCTGAAAAAAAATTACCGCGAGTACATTGACCGGGATGAGTTTTTTAACTGGTTAATAAAAAATGCCCACGATGTGGATTTTATTTTTCATTTGGGGGCACGTACCGATACCGTGGGGCAGGAGCCCGAGCTCTACCAGCAGCTAAACTTAATTTATTCGCAGCGCCTCTGGAATATTTGTTCCGAAATTCAGGTTCCACTTCTTTATGCATCGTCAGCTGCCACCTATGGTAATGGCGAAGAGGGTTTTTCAGATGAACACCAAAAAATTCAGGATTTACGACCGCTTAATTTGTATGGCTGGTCGAAACACGACTTTGATGTGTGGGCACTAAAACAGTTTCGCACGCCGCCGTTTTGGGCAGGTATGAAATTCTTTAACGTTTACGGACCAAATGAATATCACAAAGGCCGAATGGCTTCGGTGGTGTTACATGCTTATAAAACCATTAAAGAAACCGGGCACATGCAGTTGTTCCGTTCGCACCATAAAGCCTATAAAGATGGCGAGCAAAGCCGCGACTTTATTTACGTGGACGACATTGCCGATGTAATGATGTACTTTATGGTGAACCAGGATAATACAGGCATTTACAATGTGGGCACCGGTAAAGCCCGTTCGTTTCTCGATCTTACTCAAGCTGTTTTTAGCAGTATGAAAATGAATCCGGAAATTTCGTTTATTGATACGCCTGTTGATTTGCGCGGAAGATACCAGTATTTTACTGAAGCCGAAATGCAGAAACTACGCGATGCAGGTTATAAAAAGCCTTTTGTTGAATTAGAGGAAGGCGTAAGCGAGTACGTGAACAAATACCTCATGGCGAAAGCCTGTTTTTAAGCTTAGGTTTCGTTATTTTCCTTAATAGTTTTAAATTTACCTCAAACAGCGATAGATGAAAAAGATTTTTCTTCACCTACTTTTTGTGGCAATTGTGGCAGCCGATTTAATCGGCGAGTATTTGCAAAATCCCCAAATCGATCATATTGCAAAACCCTTACTTCTGATATGGATTGCCGGTTATTTCTTTTTGCATTCAAAAAATATCGATAAAAAGGTATTGCAGTTTGCCGGAGCCGGGTTTTTCTTTTCGTGGATGGGCGACTTACTAATGATGTTTTCTGCCGATTTTACCTGGTTTGTATTGGGGATTGGATCGTTCTTGGTGGCACAGGTATTTTATGTTTTCCTGTTTTTACGAACCATCGATCTGTCGGGAAAAACTTCGTTTTTGCGAAAGAAACCCATGTGGCTTATCCCATATCTTGCGTTTGGATTGATTGTTTATATTGTGCTTTTCCCACAACTGGATTTAGTATTGCGTTTTGCCATTTTTGTGTATATGGTTGCCATCTTAACTATGTCGGCAATGGCACTGAATCGCTTTGGTAATGGTCACCCTCAGAGTTTTAGCCTGGTGTTTGCCGGTTCATTGTTTTTTGTTTTGTCCGATTCGCTGATTGCGGTCAATCGTTTTCTGGTGGCAATACCTTACGGAGGTTTATTTATAATGATAACCTATATTGCTGCCCAATACTTAATAATGATGGGATTACTAAAGCAGTACGAATAAAAAAATCCCGACTGATCAGCCGGGATGAATCATTTTTCTGAGATTCTTACAATGTATTTGTGCCCATCCTCTTAAACTTCTCTGCAAGCAAATAAGCCTACTTGTCCCTTTAGGCAGGGACGATCGGTTGGTGGTTTAAAACAAATTCGATGCAATTATTTCAATTGGTTATTTCTTATGGAGGTCAATCGTCTTTCCCTTCCGGGAAGGGAGAGACAGGAGAGAGGGTAGTGATTTGTATTCCTGATTTTGAATAAAAATCAAAAGTTTAAGTTTAGGCAAATATCTTACTGTTCGAGCTAATAATTTTGTCAATAAATATGAGTACTGAAACGCCGATAGTAATTCCGGCAATACTTAATGGCAAAGTTCCCAGTTTGCTGAAGAACGACTCGTAGCCTTCTGTTAGTCCTTGTCCGGCTTCGGGTAATAATTGCCCGATTTGGCTGTCGGCCTGCATGCCGGTGTTGCTTACAACGAAAATGGCTGCCAGTAACACCACAAAAAGTATTGAAATAATCCAGAAGCCTTTTCCAAGGATTCTTTCCGATTTAATTTGTTCGAGTGCACTATCTTCGGCAAAAATCTTATTCATTACCTGCACCGTAAAACCGGAGTCTGGTTTTTCCAGTTCCAGGTTTTGCAGAAATGCTTTTAATTTTATGTCTTCCAGCTCGTTCATAATATGGTGTATAATTCGTCCTTCATTAATTCATTTAAAATAGTATAGAGCTTTTTACGAGCCCTGAAAAGCTTCACTTTTGTATTGCTTTCCGAGAGTTTTGTAACTCTGCTGATCTCTTCGATCGATTGTTCCTCGAAATAATACAAAAGTATCAGTGTGTATTCATCTTCCGGAAGTTTGTCCATGGCAGTTTTTATGGCTTCTGCCCTGTTTTCTGCCGGAATTCCATCAAGGTTCATTTCTTCAGCTTCGTCGGCAATCTGCACATCGTCGGTTGATGCAAAATACATTTTTCGTTTCCTAACCTCCGAAATACAGTTGTTATAAGTAATGCGGTACAGCCAGGTTGAAAATTTTGCGGTGCCTTTAAAAGTGTGCAACGACTTGTAAGCTTTTATAAAACTTTCCTGTGCCATTTCTTCGGCGTCTTCACGATTTTTAAGAACTTTCATTGCAATGGAAAAAACAATATCCTGATATCGCTCAACGATATACGAAAAGTAATTGGTCTGTCCGGCCTTTACCTTTTCGATGTAATAGATATCATCTTTCTGCTCCATCTGTCCTTTTGACGTAAGAATGATTTTCTGGTTACAAGTTACGAAGAAAATATTTCTCGCAGATGGCGCTGATTACACAGAAAAATAAAAAGCACTAAGCCACCAAGACACGAAGTAGTTATTATTTTCTTTTGCCCTTCATCTGTCAGCCGACGGAAACCTACATCAAAAGGGAGCGAGCAATGAAGTTTCTTTGCAATAATGCCGGGAACTTAGTTGTTGTAATATTTCCCCTTGCGAGGGGAAATGGCTACAGCCAAAGGGGTAAAGCTAACTGGCAAATCAAAATCTTTAAATAAACTAATGACTTCAACAGTGTCTTTATAAGGTATAACAATCTGCGTTTATCCGCGCAATCTGCGAGAAATTACTCATCAGCAAGAAAAAAATCTGAAAAGTTGTAACCGCAGAAACAAAGTGGCGTCAAAAGAGCGAAAACAGAATAAAAAAACAAATTAAAATTTAATATCATGGAAGGAATTTTCGTACCAATCGGTTTTTTTCTGGCAATCTTTGCCATCTTGTATGTTTATTGGACAACACGCACCAAAGAGCGCCTGGCGCTGGTAGAAAAAGGGATGGATGCCGGAATATTTAAAGGTGAATGCTCGCAGCTTTCGCTGGTAAAATGGGGAATTTTTTTAATTGCAGTTGGATTGGGAGTAGTTGTTGGCTATTCATTGTCGAATGTAATGGATGAAGTTGTAGCCTTCTTTACCGCAATCCTGGTTCTTGGAGGAGTTGGTTTAATTGTAGCTTACTTTATCACTTCGAAACTTTTGAAGAAGAAAGAGGAATAGTTAGTGGAGGCGATACAATAAAAAAGCGGATGAGTTATTTAGCTCATCCGCTTTTTTTTCATTCGGAATAGAATTACGTTTAGTTATTTTCTTCATAATAATAAGAATAATCAATCCCTTTCATAAACATTTCGCGGTCATTTATTTTATTGGTAAGTGCATTTTTCAGGAGCGATTTTAGTACAATATCTTTAGTTGGGCTCAGTATCATTGCGTTCATATAATCCGCCTTACTTATAGTGCTCCAATCAACACATTTTTTCAGACGTTTTTTCAGTATCAAATCCAGCCATATTCGGGTACTTCTGCCGTTGCCTTCCATGAAAGGATGTGCAATATTCATTTCTATATATTTCTCTACAATTTCTTCAAACGTAGTTTCGGGCATTGCTTCTATTTGTTTGAGCGTGTTACCAAGGAAGTGTGAAACCGCAAATTGAAATCCTCCTTTTGAAATGTTTTTTTGCCTTATTTGTCCTGCAAAACCATACAGCCCGCCAAATAACCAGGCATGTATTTGTTGCAATCCTTTAGTGGTGCCAACCTCTATGCTATTGATAAAAGAGCTTTCAAACAGCGCATAAGCTTTTGTTTTGCTTTTTCCGTCAATGCTTTCATCGCTAAAAGTAAACCATTCGATAAACCGGTTTGCCTTTTTGCCCGGAAACTGTTTGCCCAACTCAATTATCCCATGGTAATCTAATACGTCTGTCAATCGTTTTTTGTCATCTGGCGCTAGAAGTTTCAACTGGGTAGTGGCACTAACCACTTCGCTGTTTTCTTTCTTTAATTTGGTTTTTAGGTATTTCCAATAGTTGCGGGTTTTAGTATAATCGTCCTGGTTGGTAAGTACGGCCACAATATCTAAAACCGAAAACCACCATTTACTGTTTTTTTCGTCCCAAACGGCACGAACCTCGCGGTCGTCGAAAAAGCGAATAGATATTTTAGCATTACCCATAATTTAAAAATTGCTCAATCAATTGTTTACTTATGCCGGTATTTAATTCATGTTGATTTGTTCTTATCGTTTGGCATAAAGAAAGCTTTATCAAATATATAAAATCTGAAGTAAACAGCTTCGTCAACATTAAAATGATCATGCCATAACGTTTGGCCTAATTATTTTCTAATGTGCATTTGTAATTAGTTCCTTTACTGAGGAATATTTTAACGAAAAACAATATCATTCTATATTTCAATTACATACCGCATTATTCGTGTCCACCGCTGTGGAGCTACTACTATTACTCCGAATAAAATCGAATTACTTTCCGAATAGCTTCCTGGCACACCGGGCAAAAACCTTCGGCCTCGTTGGTATTCATGCGGCAGTCGATATGCGGACTGTAAATTCCTTCGGCCATATAACCGCCACCTTCGTAAACACCAACGGTATTTCGGTATTTGTCTTTTCGCGGTGTCGGAATCGGTGTGTCTTCATCCACCATGTCTTTCCATTTCTTATCAAAATCAACTAAGGTGGTAATGTTGGGTTCCCAAGGCTCAATTTCCAGGTTGTAGAAATCTTCGTAAGCCACGGCCGAGTTGTAATATTCGTCGCCCAGTCCGGCAAATCCATGGCCAAATTCGTGTACAAACACCTGGGGCGTAAGCTCGTTGTCGGCAGTGCAAAGCGATACAAAATTATAAAATCCGCCACCACCGTAGCGCTCGGTGTTTACCAGTACGTAAATATGGTCGTATGGAACGCTGGCCGCTGCATCGTAAACGGTTTTCATGTCGGTAGTTGTGAGGTAGCGCGGAATATCGAAAGTGTAATAGCTGGTATTGAAAAAAGTGTTTTTGTAAAGGTGTTCGCCCGGAACATCGGTTCCCGGATCTTCCGAGGGAGTAAAAACCGCATACACATTAAAGTTGGCTTTCTCCGATTTAAACGGTTCGGCATCGAATAAATAACCCGAAACTTTTGCGGCATCAGCATAGAAATCTTCCATTTCGGCAACGGTATAACCTTCGGCTAAAATGGCAATATCTACTTTTTTTGCCGGGTCGCCATTGTTAACAATATCCTTCGTTTTAAAATCGGGCGTATCTTCCTTTAGAATAAAATAGTCTTTCGGATCGATATCAGTGGTGTAAATTGTTTTAAACGTTCCGTCCCACTGGCGGGCATCAATTTCAAGGCGCACATCGTTTTTCGGAAATGGAAAAAGTGCAGCCTGGTAAAATGTTTTGTTGCTGGTTTTGGCGTCGGCAGTGGTTTGCCATTCCTGGAAAAGCGTGCTAAAACCTTTGCTGTAAATCATACTGTCCGATTTCAGATCGAAAACACGGTAGCGGTAACTTCCGTAGTTAAACACATCGATGAGGTTAGTTTTCGAACCACCCCAAAAGGGCTCCTGTTTCATTTGCTGCGGATACACCACAACCTCTTTACTGTTTCCGCCCAGCAGAAAATCGAAGCGAAAGGTTTTGTCTTTAAAATAAGTGTTGAATTTGGGCTGTGCAAACGATAAAAAGGGGATTAATAACAGAATAAAAGAAAACTTCAACTTCATTTTATGCTCATTTATTATTTTTGGCTGAAAATAAAGATACATATTAACACAAAGAATGACAATTGCAACCACTTTTCTGTTAACAAGCTTCATGTGGCTTAATTTATTAAATATTCAGAATTAACGAAGGATTTTTATTCCCGACTTTGTGCTAATAAATTGTTGGTGGAAATGAGCAGGAAGTGAGTTTTGAAGTTGAAAAATAAACGAAAAGAATAACCTTTAGAACGATGAAAATTATTTACCGCTATTTACTTGATAGTATCCGTGAAATCGGGACAATGGAAATTTTAGCCAAACCTTTAGCTGCATTAATATGCCTTGTGCTAATTGTTTTTGTGGCATGGTTTACACATTTTGTAACACGGAAGATTCTTTTGGCGATTGTACAGCGTATTGCCAATCGTACCAAAACAAACTGGGATGATATTTTAATTGAAAACCGGGTTTTTAAAGGGCTGGCGCATTTGGTTCCTGCATTTATACTGTTTTATAGTGCCGATTTCTCGTACCCGGATATTCACCAGCAAGTGGGCGAGCTGGCTCCCGAGGTGTACAAGTCCCTGTCGCAGGATTTTTACTGGGGGCTTAGTGCTTTGCTGACGAAAATATCGCGCATTTATTTTATTGCCATTATTGTTTTTGTGGCCAACTCAACTTTAAATGCTGCCCTACAGATTTATAATACAACCGAATTTTCGCATAACCGCTCGATAAAAGGTTATGTGCAGCTGGTAAAGATTTTTGTGTTTTTTATGGCCGGCATACTGTTGATTGCAATTTTGCTCGAGAAAGATCCAACGGCTCTGTTGGCTGGTTTGGGAGCCATTGCAGCGGTTTTATTGTTGGTATTTCGCGATACGATATTGGGGTTTGTGGCTTCTATTCAGCTTTCGGCAAACGATATGGTTAAAATTGGCGACTGGATTCAGATGGAAGGGCACAATGCCGACGGAACGGTTATCGATATCAGTTTAAATACGGTAAAAGTTCAGAACTGGGATAAAACCATAACCACTATTCCCACTTACGCGCTGGTTTCCGAATCGTTTTTTAACTGGAAAGGGATGGAAGAGTCGGGGGGGCGCCGTATAAAACGATCGGTTGCCATCGATACCAATACCATTAAATTTTGCGATACGGCCATGTTGGAGCGTTTCGAAAAGTTCGATCTTATACGAGGGTATGTTCAGGAAAAAGAAAGAGAATTAAGAGAATATAACAAAGGGAAGAACCTGGCCGAGGAGGATTATATAAGTGGCCGGCATCAGACCAATGTTGGTATTTTTAGGAAGTACCTGGAGGTATATCTTCGTCAGCATCCAAAAATTAACCAGGATCTTACATTTTTAGTGCGCCAGTTGCAACCGATGGGAAAAGGTTTGCCCATCGAAATTTATGTGTTTAGCGCCGATCAGGAATGGGCAAAATATGAAAGTATTCAGGCCGATATTTTCGATCATATTTTTGCGGTTATTCCCGAGTTCGAGCTGAGGGTGTTTCAAGAGCCTTCAGGTGCTGATATTGAAAAGATTGCACTTCGGTAATTCAGGTGTTAAATGCACTGGTTTTAACTTCTTTAAAAAAATAAATTTCTTACAGTTTGTAAGCAATAATATGTTTTAAAGCATCTGAGATTAGTGATTGTAAATTTTGCCTACATTTGTGCTATAATTTGAAACTAACTCAGAAGATTTGAAACATGAAGTCGAATGATTATTTAGAAGAAAAACCGGCTGATATTGATGAGCTGGATGAAAAGATATTAAAGCTAATTACAAAAAATGCCCGAATTCCTTTCTTAGAAGTTGCCCGTGAATGTGGCGTTTCAGGTGCCGCTATTCATCAGCGTGTTCAGCGCCTGTTGAATATAGGCGTTGTACATGGAAGCGAATTTGTTGTAAGTCCGCAAAAACTGGGGTACAACACTTGTGCATATATGGGGATTTATCTTGATAAAGCAAAGTACCACACACAGGTTGCCGAGGCATTGCGGAATATTCCGGAAGTGGTTGAGTGCCATTATACCACAGGGCCGTATGCAATTTTTGTAAAAATTCAAACAAAAACCAACAAACATTTAAAGCGTCTGATCGATGAGCAATTACAGGACATTGAAGGAATTGCCCGAACAGAAACATTCATGTCATTGGAAATGGATTTTAAACGACAAGTTCCGATAAAATAAAAAAAAGGCTGGTATTAACCGGCCTTTTTTATGCATCAACGTATTGTGTCTTAATCTTCTGAGTAAACAAAATTGTACGATTCGTCGTGTTGACTAATGTCCAGGCCAACTTTCTCACCATGAGGAGAAATTCGTATCGGAACAATCATATCGGTAATCTTGTACATTAACATCGAACCGCCGAAAGTAAAAATTCCAACAATTACCAAGGCCAGTAAATGATAAAGGAAAGTGGTAATTTCCCCATGAATTAATCCCACTTCGTTGGCAAAAACAGCGGTGAACAACATTCCGGTAATACCTCCCATACCGTGAGCAGGGAATACATCCAGTGTATCATCCAGTTTCGATTTTGTTCGGAGTGTAATGGCGTAGTTACTAATAATAGCGGCAATTACACCAATAAATATACTCGATCCAACATTTACAAATCCGGCGGCCGGTGTAATGGCAACCAGGCCAACAACCAGTCCGATAGCAGCGCCAACTGCAGACGGTTTTTTACCTTGTGCGGCATCAAAAAATATCCAGGTTAACATGGCCGCTGCCGATGCTGTATTGGTATTTACCAGCGCCGATGCAGCAACAGAATCGGCTGCCAATGCAGAACCTGCATTAAAACCAAACCACCCGAACCAAAGCATGCCGGCTCCTAGTAAAATGTAAGGGATGTTTGCCGGTTTAATTTCTTTGTTTGCATCTTTCCTTCGTCCGAGGAATATGGCTCCGGCCAAAGCCGCAAAACCTGCCGACATGTGTACTACTGTTCCGCCGGCAAAGTCAAGTACTCCCCAGTTACGCAGGAATCCATTCGGATGCCAGGTCCAGTGCGCCAGCGGTGCATAAATAAATAATATAAACAGTACCATAAACAACATGTAGGCTCTGAAACGTACCCTTCCGGCAAACGATCCGGTAATAAGAGCCGGCGTAATTATGGCAAATTTTAGTTGAAACATGGCAAATACAGCAAACGGAAATGTTGGTGCAAAATCGGGATGTGTTCCTCCATTAACTCCTTTAAACATAAAGAATGTTAATGGGTTCCCAAACAATCCGTATCCTTCGCCACCGATACTGTCGCCAAAGGCAATACTAAAACCAACTACCACCCACAACACACTCACAATTCCCATGGCAATGTAGCTTTGCAGCATGGTAGAAATAATATTTCTCGACTGAATCATTCCTCCGTAAAAGAATGCGAGGCCCGGAGTCATCAACAATACTAAACCTGTTGCTGTTAACATCCAGGCCGTATCTCCGGCGTCGAGGTTCGAAGTGTCGATTTCTGCAACCCCGCCAGGTATAATTACACCGAGAGCGGCAACAATTATTAATAGGGCCAGAATAAACCACCAACTTGTTGAATTTCTCATGTCTATAATTTTTAGGTTACTAATTTTAAGTCTGTACAGCACCATGCAGCTCATAACTGTAAGTTATAGTTGAGTTGTTTTTTATTGCTGAAAAATAAGCTGTCGATACCTGTTTTAGATTTTAACCGCTGTCTGTTTTGATAAAAAATTATCGTAAATGTATTAAAGGGAATTAAAAAAGGCGCAAAAAATAGAATAATGAAAGCGAAAAGCATAATTAATTAACAAAGAGGTAATGTTTTTGTGTTTTTTGTGAGTCTGTGCTTCGTTGTTGTTATTTTGTTACTATATTGTGATTAGTTGCACTTTACTTTGAAAGAATGTTAGTTTTTTGATACTTTTGTAGAAAATTGTTAAAGATGACTTTGAGGAATAATTTAGACGACTGGGATTTGAAAATTCTGGATATAATTACCAAAAACGCAAGAATACCTTTTAAAGATGTAGCAAAAGAAGTGGGTATTTCCCGTGCGGCTGTGCATCAACGAGTTAACCGAATGGTTGATTTGGAAGTGATTGTTGGATCGGGCTATCATATCAATCCTAAAAAGGTTGATTTTAAAACCTGCACCTACATTGGTATTTACCTCGAAAAAGGTGGTTTGTTCAGCGAAGTGGTAAAAGGTTTGGAGGAAATTCCTGAGATTGTTGAGTGTCATTACACCACCGGAGCTTACGCGATCTTTATTAAAGTTTATGCAAAAGATAACGAGCACTTAAAAAATATCTTAAGCGGAAAAATTCAAAAAATTAGTGGTGTTGCCAGTACCGAAACTTTTATTTCTCTTGAAGAGTCGTTTAAACGTACTATTCCTGTTAATGTCTAATTCCGTTGTCTGACTGCCTCGTAAATCATTAAAGCGGCAGATACCGAAACATTTAATGATTCGATCTGACCTAAGATCGGGATTTTTAATTGTTCATCGGCAAGTTTCAGAATTTGAGCAGAAACACCCGTGTCTTCTGAGCCCATAACAATGGCCAGTGGCGATTTCATATCGGCATCCGAGTAAAGTTTGTCGCCTTTTTCGGTGGCAGCAATTATTTTAATACCCGAATCTTTCAGAAAGCGGACGGTATGGTACAGGTTGCTGGTTTTGCAAATTGGAATGTTATGAATAGCACCTGCCGATGTTTTTACAGCATCGGCACCAATACGTGCCATGCCTTTTTCGGGGATAATAATAGCCTGTACGCCGGCACATTCGGCCGATCGGGCAATGGCCCCGAAGTTGCGCACGTCGGTTATCTGGTCTAAAACAAGCAGGAGGGGAGTTTTGCCTTGTTCGTAAATTCCAGGAATTACGGTCTCGATATTGTCAAACTCAATGGGTGAGACAAAGGCCAGTACTCCCTGGTGATTTTTTCGTGTAATACGGTTTATTTTTTCAATGGGAACGTACTGAACGCCAATTTCGTTTTCTTTTATCAGTTCCTGCAGTTCGGTAATCAGCTCATTTCGCAAGCCCTTTTTTATCAGTACTTTGTCGATTGTTTTACCTTTTTTTATGGCTTCTATTATGGCTCTTGTTCCAAACAGAAAATCTTCTTTATCTATTGCTTTTTGTCTCATCTTTTCTTTTATTACCAGGTTTTTTTAGCCTTCCAGTTTTCAAGTTCTTCGTGGGCATTCTCCCAATCGAGCATACTCTGTTCCAGGTCTGTTTTTAATTGTTCGTACTGCTCAAAAACCGAATGGTCGTCAATATTCTCGGGTTTAGCAAGCAGTTTGTCCATGTCTTCGATTTTGGCCTCCAGTTCCGCAATTCTCTCTTCGGTTTGAGCTACACTTTTCTCCATTCGCGAAATGGTGCGGTTTATTTCTTTCTTTTCATCAAACGAAAGCTCATCCTTTTCTTTTTCCGAAGTTACAACTTTTGCGGCTTTTGTATTCTTTTTCTTACTTTCCAGTTCTTTCAACGATTCCATTTTCTTTCGGTACAGAAAATCGAAAATGCCGCCCAGGTGTTGTTTGGCCTTTTTATTTCTGAATTCGTAAATGCAATTCACCAAACCATCCAGGAAATCACGGTCGTGCGAAACCACCAGTACGGTTCCCGAGAAATTGGCCAGTGCGTTTTTTAAAATCTCTTTCGAACGCATGTCGAGGTGGTTGGTTGGCTCATCCAGAATAAGAAAGTTTACCGGTTCAAGCATCAGGCGAATCATTGCCAGTCGCGACTTTTCGCCACCACTTAATACTTTTACCTTTTTATCAATGTCTTCGCCACGAAATAAAAACGCAGCAAGAATATCTCTGATTTTTGTGCGGATATCGCCAACAGCAATTTCATCAATGGTTTCAAAAACCGTAAGTTCTCCGTTTAACAGCTGCGCTTGATTTTGGGCAAAGTAGCCAATTTTTACATTGTGGCCCAGCTTCATTGTGCCACCGTGTTCCAGCTCGTTCATGATAATCCGGGCAAGGGTAGTTTTTCCTTCGCCGTTACGGCCAACAAACGCTATTTTTTCGCCATTCTCAATAGAAAGGTCAATATCGTCGAGCACATGAAGCGAATCGTAATATTTGCTAATGTGTTTGGCTTCAATCACAATACGCCCCGAGCGCGGTGGTGGTGGAAAATTAATTTTTAATGCCGAGTTGTCTTCTTCTTCTATTTCAATGCGGTCCAGCTTTTCAAGCTGTTTTACCCTCGATTGAACCTGCACGGCTTTTGATGATTTATACCGGAAACGTTCGATAAACCGTTCGGTGTCTTCAATCATTTTTTGCTGGTTCGTATAAGCTGCCAAATTAATCTCGCGTTGTTCGGCTTTCCAGTCCATGAAACGGGAATAATTCATTTTTTGGTCGGTAATTTTTCCCAGCGAAATTTCTATTGTGCGGTTACAAACGGCATCAAGAAAGGCTTTATCGTGCGAAACCAAAATAACAGCTCCACTGTATGTTTTCAGAAAATCTTCCAACCACTGTATCGATTCGATGTCGAGGTGGTTAGTTGGCTCATCCAGTAAAAAAACATCTGGTTTTTTAAGTAACAATTTTGCCAGCTCAACACGCATACGCCAGCCTCCGCTAAATTCGGAGGTCATACGGTCGAAATCAGATCTTTCGAACCCCAATCCCAAAAGCGTTTGTTCCAGCTCGGCTTCGTAGTTGTCGCCGCCTAAAAGTTGGTAACGCTCGTTGTATTCGGTAACCAGGTCGAGTTTCTTTAAATACTCATCAGAATGATAATCTTCGCTTTCGGCAATTTCGTGGTTTAGGTTTGCTATTTTCTTTTCAATAGCTAAAAGCTCCTCAAAAGCCTGTGTAACTTCATTTTTAAGTGTGCGGGTATCAGAAACCACCATTTGCTGAGGTAAATACCCAACGCTTGTTTCTTTCGGAACGGCAACTGTACCGGCCGTTGGTGATTCGGTGCCTGTAATAATTTTTAGCAGGGTACTTTTCCCGGCTCCGTTTTTACCAATTAGTCCAATCCGGTCTTTTGGGTTAACCAGAAAACTGATTTCCTTAAACAGTTCGAAACCGCCAAAACTTAGATTTATTTTATCTATCGATATCATTCTGTACAAAAATTGCCCAAAGATAATTATTTCGTACAGACGTGACAGTGCAAAAACAGTGGCGGGATTTATTTGCCTTTTGTTTTACAAAAACAGGCCTGATTTTAATCTTGGGATTAAAAAAGAAAAAGGAGCCGGGTAATTACCTGACTCCTTTTTTCAGTAGCGAGAGGCGGGCTGTTTGGGTATTTCCTGAACCTTCTGTAAATACTGTAAACACTGACTTCTTTTAATTAAAAATTCTTACCTTTACATACATTTACATGTATTACGACACTGAATGAGACACTGGTATAAATATGAGTTATAATACAAACGTCAGATTTGTTCTGAAAAATATTAATTCAAAAGATGTAGGTTGTGTAAATCTTGAGATTGTATTTATACATAAAGAGAATAAGAAAAAAATCCGCAGGTACGTCAATACTGGCGAATATGTTAATAAGAATAATTTTGATTCTAATGGCATAAAAAGTCACAGGCATTCATTAAAAAGTGCAAAGTTACTCGTAGAAAAACGGAAACTAGAAATTGAAGAGTTACTTCGAAATTTGGAATTAAATAATGGTGAGATAACACCTGATATTTATGACGTTTCACAAAGAATAAACGAAGATGCGAAGAAGAACATATTTGAATTGTTTGATAAATTCATTGAGTATAAGACTAAAAAGGTTGAGTCTCGGACAATTCAGAAGTATAACACATTGAAAGTTGTTCTTGAGGAATTTATACCAAAGAAAAAGCATAAAAACACATATACGACTGATATTACATTAGATTTTTTGGAAGAGTTAACAACATACCTAAGCGATAAAAAGGATTTAAGTATTAACACCATCGCAAAATATCAAAGTGTGCTCAATACATTCATGGACTATTTGACCGACACATTGAAAGTTAATAAGAATCTGGCATATAAGGAATACCAAAAAATATCCCGAAAAAAAGAATCTGAATCTAAGGTTGTGTTATTGAAAGAACATGTGCAAAAAATTATTGATTGGACAACTGACGATAAAACTTTGGAAACAGTAAAAGATTTGTTTCTTTTCCAAATAATGACAGGGGTAAGGATTTCAGACCTTTTACGCATTAGTAAGTATTTTGTGAAGAATCAAATGCTTTCCTTTCAGATGTTTAAAACAACCACAACAGTTAATATTCCGCTTCATCCAATGGCAAAAGAAATATTAACGAAGTACGATTACAAGATTGGTGCAAAATGTAAGGAGATAGGGGAGAACCAATATAATACCTTCATTAAGGATGTGTGTAAAAATGCTGGACTTACAGAGGAAGTTTCAAGTTTAAGAATAACCTTAAACAAGAAAATTCCAGTGGAAACACCGCTTTATAAACTTGTCAGCAGTCATGTTGGTAGGACTACTTTTGTTACGAACTGCTTAATTTCTGGGATTTCACCTTTTATTGTGATGGGGTACACTGGGCATCGAAAAATTGAAACGCTACATTATTATATGAAAATTGCAGGTGATATATCACAAGATGCGTTTATTAAATATGAAGATTATTTTAAATTCAAATGAGATATTTTAAATCGAAACATTCACTTATACGGTTTGTTTTACGGGAATTATTGCGCCATGATTTCAAAGGGAAAGGTATTCGGGAAAAATTTAATTATCAATTTAGAAATTCGAATAAAAAATATAGTTCGATTGATGAAATGATAGATGAACTAAAGCAAAATAATTTATTGTTTGAAATTCAACAAATGTCGGAAGAAGCAGAATACTCTTTCGATTTTGCAGGTTATGTATTGTTGCACAGCCAACTGGTTAAATTATTAGCTGGTGATGAAAACCTAAATAACGACATCCTAAGATTCAAGTTACTTACAGTCAATCAAACTTGTGATTTTCTTCAATTATCTCGACCGTCCGTATACAAACTGTTAAAAGATGGTGATATTCCGCAAGTAGAGATAATGGGGCAGAAACGGGTGCAAATGAATGACTTGTTATCTTTCATTTCTGAAAAGAAGAAGGCTTAGGGAATATAAAAATTAATCATTCAACATCAACAGTTACAAGATGAAAGTAGATATCAGGTAATAACTTTGGATTTAATGAGAATATTATGTTCAAATATTTTGTAAATTACAACCCAAATTAACCTGACATGAAAAACCAATCTCTAAATACACAACTTTTTAAATTCAGGATAATAGTTTTTAAGGGCAAATATATCCATCGGGTTATTGCCTTAGCAAGAATCTGCATATCCCAGAGATTGTTTGGAACAAACCATTATTACAACAAAAGGGTGCCAATTATAGTAAATTCAAATGCGTAAGGCTTAATTTCAACCTTCAGCAATGATGTATAATGATAAATACAAAAATGGATTTACAGTTACGGCCATTGCTAACAGAGAAAAATAGAAACACAATTTAAAAGTATAAGCATGAGTAGAATTAACATACAAGGAACTATTGAAAATATAAGGAGTAAATCAAATGTTTATACTCCAATAATTGAAGCTATTGTCAATTCGATTCAATCGATTATTGAAAAAGGAAATGACAACGGTAAAATTGAAATTATTCTGCAAAGAGATAAGATTCTTGAATTTGATAATTCAACTCCTGAAATAAAATCAATTGAAATTAGAGATAACGGATTAGGCTTCACACAACAAAACCGTGACTCATTCGATACTTTTTATAGTGAGCTAAGAAAAAACATTGGAGGTAAAGGTTTTGGCAGATTCATGTTTGTCAAATACTTTAACAATGTAAGAGTTGAAAGTGTCTTTAAGGATGGTAATGAAAACTTTAAATTACGAAAATTTAGATTTGGGAAACAGTATGAAATAATTGTGGATGAAACAATTGATGATACTAAGGCAGTAGACTCTTATTCCAGCTTATTTTTAGAAAACCTTAAAGAAGAGCATTCATTTGAGAAACAAATAGAAACAATTTCAAAAAGAATCCTCGAACGAATACTTATTTTCTTTATAAATGATTCTTTCAAATGCCCTACTATTATTGTAAAAGAAGCAGATTCATCACAAAACATTATTCTGAATGACTATTTAACTGGGAAAAATGAGATTCAATTATTTAGCAGTAAAGACTTTGAAATAAAAAACAATGGACATTCAGCACTTTTTACTGCAAAAATATTTAAGATATTTTTTCCTGGAAGTCAAAAAAGTAAAATTAGTCTTACCGGTCACAATAGAGAAGTAACTGAATCACCTTTGCATAAATATGTACCTGAATTTGAAGATGATTTTTATGACGAATCCAATGGTAGCAAAAAAAATTATATAATCAAGACTTATGTTTTAGGGGATTATCTTGACTCAAATGTATCTACAGAAAGAGAAACTTTTGATTTTCATCGTGATGGAAGTAGCATTTACTTCCCGTATTCACAAATTGAAATTGAAACAAATGCAGCACTAATTACAAAAGAAGTATTTGGGACTGATGTACAAATACGTACAGAAAAGAAAAGCCAGAGAATCAGAAACTACGTTAATAATTCTGCTCCTTGGCACAAAGTTTATTTACCGGACCTTGAAATTTCACGTATTGCGTACAACCTAAAAGATGAGGATATTGAGGTAGAATTACAGAAAGTAAAATTTAATAAGGAATTACAAACAAGAGCTGAGATTAAAGAATTGCTCAGTGATGACAATGAAGATATTGATGGGAATATGGCAAAAGCCATATCCAAAATTTCTGAGATTGGGAAAAGTGATTTGGCCCATTATGTTTTTAATCGGAAGAATGTTTTAGAAGCGTTTGTGAAATTATTAAAACGCAGGGATGATGGGAAAGGAGAACTAGAGAAAGATGTTCATAATTTAATTTTTCCAATGGGTAGAGATTCTGAAAACACAGAATATCATGAGCATAACTTATGGTTAATTGATGAAAGATTGGTTTTTTCAGAATACGTTGCCTCTGATAAAAAGATATCTACAAAAAAAGATGCGTTAGGTGAACCTGATTTGGTCGTTTTTGACAAAAAGCAATCGTTTAGAAACGGAGATAATAATTTTAGTAATCCAATAACAATCTTTGAATTCAAAAGACCCAAAAGAGAAAATTATAAAGAAGAAGATGACCCTATTTTACAAATAGGAAACTATTTAGATAAAATAAGAGACGGAAAATATGAAATGCCTGAAGGATTAGAACAAATAAAAGCAAATGACAACACTCCAGTCTATGCATACGTAATTTGTGACCTAACTTCCAAAATTCACGGTTTTGCTAAGAAACATCAATTAACTCTAAGTCCTGACCAAGAAGGATATTTCGGATTTCATAACGGATACAAAATGTATGTCGAGATAATTAGTTTCAAGAAGTTATTAAGCGATGCAACATTACGAAATAAGATATTTTTCAAAAAACTACAAATAGAATAAAACACAAATGATTGGAAATAATCGCTATTCGATATGGGGAATAAAAGATAGTGGTGAAGACATTACTAATGAAATTCTGAGCATTTTAAATAATGCAAATTCTTTCATTATTGTTGGGGGGTATAATTTTACATTCAAAACTGCTGGCTATTCCTTCTTTAGAATTCTTCAAAACAAGGTAAGACAAGGTATTCCCGTTTTAATGATAATTCCTTCGAATCTGACCGGTTATAATAATAGCCAACCAGCAATAATCAATTTTTGCATCACAAATGGAATCGGATTAATATTGAATGGGAATAATCACTCAAAATGGTTGATGACAGAAAATGACCTTTATTATGGTTCAAGCAATTTTACCGAGACAAGTTGGCGGCAAAGAATCGAAGTTGTAACGATTCACAGGCATAATAACCTTTATGGAAGTTGGAAAAGACGAACATTATTAGATTTTCGACTTTTTATTCAACGTGAAATTAGTAAAATTAACAGACGCCCGACAATGAATGCTATTCCTGGTTTAATTGCGAATACAATTGCTGTATGGAATAGAATCCTTCCATTAGTATTAAGACTAAATCCTTCAATTGAAAAAGTAATCTATACTTTAAGAAATTATGGTGAAGTGGAGACATTATTAAATGAAAATATTGAAGAATGGTTTCAATTATACGATATAAAATTATTCAAACAAGTTTATGAATATAATGCCAACATATTAAAGAAATACAATGACCTATGTGATTTTGCTTATTCAAACATTTATAACGAGACAACTGAAAACAGAGAATTCAGAAACGAAGACATAATTAATGAATATAATTTTCTTCACTCAGAGTTTGTAAAAACCATTGAAAGAGCAACAACAGAGTTGAGAGATAATGAAACCTTATTTAGTGAAATTAGCTTTCAGACATTAGAAGAAAATTTAAATGTCCTAAAAAGGATAGAAATAAATATTTCAAATACAGATAATTACGAATAATGAATACTAAACCCGTGCAACTGTAAAACTTAAACCATGATTAAAAAAGAACAACAAAAAGAATTAATTGATATTAAGAATCAGATTGCAAAACATTTCACAAAATCAGATTGGTTGGATTTGGGATATTCTTTAGGATGTTATGATGTTATTGAGGGACATTCACGACTATTAAAAAGCCTTAGTTTTGGTGACGAAGATTATGAAGGAAATATATTGGAAGTTCTGACTGAAATATTAAAACGAGACCAAAAAAATTTTAATGAAATAAAATCATACATAGAAAACAAGTTTGCTACACCATTAGTTTCTGATTTTATTTCCACGGCTCATACTGACACACCAAAAAAAATAATAACCTTTTCGCCACAAGTTTTTCAAGTTCCTTTAAAATCGCAAAATGACAATCTAGTAACAATGATGCTTCCTTTTAAGCAACAAAAATCATTTGATGCAGTAAAAAATGCTTGTGATAAATTGAATTTAGATTGTATGAAAGCAGATGATATATGGGAGAATTCAACATTTATTCAGGATATTTTTGAATTAATTTTCACATCAAGAGTTGTTGTTGCTGATTTTACAGGTAAAAACCCGAATGTTTTTTATGAAGTTGGTATTGCACATACATTAGGAAAAACAGTTGTTCCGATTACTCAATCAATTGATGATGTCCCAACTGATTTAGGTCATCATCGGGCATTATTGTATTACCCAAACGAGCAAGGATATAAGGACTTAACTGTTGAAATCGAGAAACGACTTAAAACACTATTCCCAAACCGATTCGAATTTTAATTCTTAATAAATGATATTGATGGAAACTAAATCAAAGAACATTTCATTAAAAGCTATACTTATAATTATAGCTATTGGTATTTGGGTGATAATATTCCAAAATGCAGGTATAATCCCAACTAATCAAAATGTCAGAGTTATCAATTCTGTTGATGCTTATGTGAGTGGTAGTGTTGATGTTGATAATACTGTGGATATAAATATTCACGAAATTAATGGTCACAGAGATGTGTTCTTTAATAATCCAAGAAGAGGAGAAAAGAACAAATATTATGTACTTCCCGTAAGCACAGAATAAAAACTACTTCAATTTGTTTATGTCGCCAACACACTAAAAATCCACCAGGTTATCTTTTAATCAACTAAAGTCAAATTCTTTTTTATTAGATTTAGGTCATTAAAAACGAGTACCCAAATCAACATTTTTAAACAGATTTTCATGTCAATAGAACCAGGTCAAATAGTCAAAAATCTTATTCCTAACGAGCCTGTTACAATAAACCAGGTGCAGCTTCTGGGGAATATGGTGTCACTTAAATATACTGGTGTCAATACAAACAAATCAAATTCAAAAGTAATTTCAGCTACTGAATTTGAGCAATTAGTTGTTCTTACCGAAGAAGGTTCTTTCAATTTTAAAGGCGACCCAACACGATTTGCACTATTTGCTGAAGCAGAACGTATCAATTCAGCTTATCAATTCGACCCACTGTTTGCGGTAAATTGTAGTATTATTGACCCCTTGCCACACCAAGTAGAAGCAGTATATAAATTTTTACTACCGCTACCTAAAATCAGATTCCTGCTTGCTGATGATACAGGTGCAGGTAAAACTATTATGACAGGTTTGCTCATTAAGGAAATGTTGATGCGCAGCCTGGTCGAACGGATTTTGATTGTCACACCTGGTGGATTAACTAAGCAATGGCAGGAAGATGAAATGGGGGTTAAGTTTAATATCCCGTTTACTCTTGTCAACAGAAGCCTGTTTTCATCAGACCCTAACATTTTTCATACTGCTCAACGAATTGTGACATCTATTGATTTTATCTCTCGTGAAGATGTGCTAAATGTCGCAAGTAATTCTCACTGGGATTTAATTGTATTTGATGAAAGCCATAAGTTATCAGCATATGACTACGGCCAAAAACAATACCTGTCTCAACGTTACAAAGCTGGTCAGGTATTATCGCAACAATGCGAACACATACTTCTGTTAACAGCAACGCCTCACAGGGGAAGAATAGATACGTTTAAAAAATTATTACAGCTTTTAGACGAAGATATTTTTGCCACCGATGAAATTGCATCGACCCGAGTAAAGGAGTTAGAACATAACGGAATAAATAAATTTTTTATTCGTAGGCTGAAGGAAGACATGACGGATTGGCAAGGTCAACCGTTGTTTAAAAATCGATACACCAGGACTGTTGCATATCAGCTTACACCTGAAGAAAAAGAATTATATGATGATGTAACAAGGTATTTGAGTAAGAAGAAAGAAGAAGCATCTGAAACAAAGAATATTCATGTTTCCCTGGCTTTAACCGTAATGCAGAGAAGGCTTGTAAGTTCCATTTTTGCTATTAAAAATACGTTGGAAAGAAGATGGAAAGCACTACAAGGCATTATCGATGAAGTCAACAAAAATCCCAATTTGTGGAACCAAAGGCATAAACTGGATGGTTTCAATGTGGAAAACATCGAAGATTTTGAAGAACTTGAAGATGACGAAAGAGACGCATTGGAAAATATTCTATCCGACCCTCGTAAATTCCGTTTGTTCACCACGGCTAAGAGTTTACAGGAAATCCAACAGGAAACCAACGAAGTAAAGAAGTTGTATGAACTGGCACAAACACTTTATAATCGCCAGCAGGAAGAAAAGAAGTTCCAGGAGTTACAGGCATTACTCAAATCAGAGGGAGTGCTGGATAATGGTGAAAAACTGGTAATTTTTACTGAACACAAAGATACACTATTATACCTCGAAGAAAGATTGACCAAATCTGGTGGTTATAAAGTAGCAACTATCCATGGTGGGAAAACGGTTGATGAACGCAGACAGGCACAATGGGATTTTGCTAAACCTGATACTCAAATATTGATTGGAACAGATGCAGCCGGTGAAGGAATCAACTTACAGTTCTGTCGTTTGCTGATAAATTGGGATATTCCCTGGAATCCCAACCGTTTAGAACAACGAATGGGGCGAATCCACAGGTATGGTCAAAAACAGGATGTGTTGGTTTTCAATATGGTAGCTAATAATACCAAAGAAGGAAAGGTTCTTGAAAGATTGCTCACTAAATTAGATATTATCCGAGAAGGAATTGGTGATGACCGTGTATATGATGTGATTCAGGATGTGCTGGAGAATGTCAATTTAGAATCAATTATTAACTCGATATTCAACGGTCAGGAAACTGCTTTGAATGATTTTCTTGCGCAGGATGATGAACAGTTAAAAGTAAAATTTAAGCAGAAAATTCAGGAACAAAAGAAAAAACTGGCCCACAGTACAGTTGATTTTAAAGATGCCAGAGTTCTAAAAGAAAATTCAGACGAAAAAAGGCTACAACCTATTTATATTCGTTTGTTTTTCGAGAAAGCATTCAAATACCTGGGTGGTGAATTTACCGAATTACGTAAGTCAATATATCGTATTGATAAGCTACCAGACGAAGTTATTCAAACGCTTAAAAATGATTACAATATCTATGCTGATACCATCCGCCAGATTCAGTTTTGTTTCGATAAAGATATATTTCTGGATTATCAGAATATTTGTGATTTAGGTAGAGTACATTATATCAATCCAGGGAATCCTTTATTCGATAGTCTGGTAAAAGTTGTTCGAAACAAATTCAGGGAAGATATGCTCAAAGGTACGATACTTATCTCTCCTGATGACAAAGAGGATTATTTTGCATTTTTTGTAAAGTCCCAGATTGTGGATAACAGGGAAAGCAAGAAAGATGATAGTGTTGCTGACGAAAGGTTAGTAATGGTTTATAAAAAACAGGATGAAGACTTTCAACTTACTTCACCTGCAAAATTTATCGATTTACATCCACCAACAGCATTTGTTAAACCCATCGAACCACCACCGGTATTGAGTAATGATGATGTGGTGCAGTGGAGTTTTATAAACATTACTCAACAGCAATTCGAAGATACGAAGGTACATGTGCAAAAAGATTCTTCAGATAGAAAGTATTATCTCGAATCAGCATTCACGCAGGTAATAATGGATTTGCAAACACAAATACAGGAACTCCAGGGCAAAGTTTTGTTAGGTGACGCTCGGGTACAGGAAAAAATATTGCACAAACAAAAACGAATTACCGAACTAATAGATAAGAAGCATTTTCGTTTGGAGAATCTGGAGTTAATGGCACAACTTAGTCCAAAGGCTCCTGAAGTATTAGGTTGTGCATATGTTGTTCCTTTAACTCAGGTTGAATATCAGGGGCATTATGGTATGAGTCGGGATGATGAAGCTGAGGCTATTGCGATGAAAACAGCCATGGATTTTGAAACAGAAGCTGGATGGCAACCTACTGATGTTAGTGCCAATAATGAAGGATATGATATTAGAAGTATTAGTCCCGATGATTTAAAACGATATATTGAAGTTAAGGGTCGTAGTGGTGCCGATGGAAGTGTTATGCTGAGTGAAAATGAAATGAATCGTTTGGGCCAGTTGGGTGATACTGCCTGGTTGTATATCGTTGTGAGTTGCAAACATGCACCAGTGCTACATCGTATTCAAAATCCTGCGAAAACATTAAGGTTTGAATTGAAATCGAAAGGAGTTCAATACTTCCTTCGGATGGAAGAATGGAAGTCAAAAATAATAGAGTAACAATGATTCCTCTGAATGCTTGCACTGCTTCTTTATCTGGAGATTCCAGACAAGATTTAAGTATTTCCCTAAATAAACATGCTAAAGGTGGTAAAACTGCCCCTTTTAATGCTGTTTTGTCTGGAGATTCCAGACATGAAGTTTATAAGTGTAATTATGTGTTGCATTCTAATATTGTTTTTAATTCTTGTTTTGCTTTTGCAAATGTTCTTTCGTCTGGAGATTCCAGACAAGATTTTAATATATTTACAGTTTAATCTCCAAAAGCAGGGAAAACTGCTCTTTTTAATGCTGTTTCGTCTGGAGATACCAGACATGTTGATATAATTTAAACTGTTCCTAATGGAAAGATTAATTAACAAGTTATATGAAGATATCATTGATGTAACCCAAAAGTGGAATCGTAAGAATATCAATGAACTTCGATTTAAAATAGGTGAAACAATTTCCAACTTTTATGCTGAAAGCAAGGGAGTTTTTAAGGAAAAGTCAGAAATAATTGAAAAGGAGATTTCTGAATTTTATAGAAAATATCAACTTAAAGAGGACCAACTCAAAACTGATAAATACAAAAAATCAGCTCCATGGGATAAATTAAAAACTGCTTTATCTGATGTATTAAAAACAGATTCAATGGGAGTAGGATTCAGTACTACGAATCTGGGACTAATGCAGCAATTTTACCGCAAATACAGAAATACACCAGATAGTCTTGAATTAGCTTTTCAACTGGACTGGAGTCATAATGTCGAGTTAATTAAAGACAAGCTAAATGAAGATGAACGTAAGTATTACTTAAAAAATGCTGTCGATAAAAAATGGTCTGTAAAAGAGTTGCAACGACAAATAAATGAAGAAAGTTACGATGACTTTCTACGTGTTTTGGAAGAATCAAATTACAGATTTAAAATTAACCGACTTGAAATTAATAATTACAAATCCCTTGTTGATATTGAACTTCCGAATCCTTCCTCACTTCTTGTTTTTGCAGGGGCAAATGCTTCAGGGAAGTCAAGTGTTTTTGAAGCAATTGAATTTCTGATGCATTCATCTATGACTACTGGTAAAATAGCACTTGATATTTTCGGTGGGCCTGAAAAGATTGTAAACTTTAATGCACAAAAACTCAAAAATGAGAAAGCAACCTTAACAATTAAATTAGGTCTTGAATTTGAAAGCAATGAAAATAAGGAAATCATCGATTTTGGTTTGAATTATGAATTGGGGACAGAGAAAATTCAAAAAGAATTTACCGACATTACTACATTGGATACCAGGATTATGGAATCATTTTCACGAATCTATATCGATAATTTTAAACGGGCAGAAAACAAATTAAAACTTTACAATAAACTTTGGCTCGATGCATCAAACCTGAATAAAATTCTTAAAACAATCCTTGGTGATACAACTAAGAAGGACGAAATTATTGAATGGATGCAAGTTTTAATCCCTGGGATTGAAAGTATTAAAATTGCTGAAGATTTATCAGGGAAAGAAGAACTTCAGGTATTCGAAAAAGCATTTCCAGATAAGCCAATAACAGGTGGATTAATTTCTGAGGGAACATTTAATATCATTGCGCTGCTTGCGGTATTTTACCAGGCAGATAAACAACAGTTTATTTGTATTGAGGAACCTGAAACCGGATTAAATCCTGCTATCTTGCAGGAGCTGGTTCCGTTTTTCAGAGAGATGGTAAATAAATATGGGCACCATATCTGGGTAACAACACATTCAGTTTCGCTGGTAGCTCAATTGAATGAAGAAGAATTGGTTATTGTAAATAAAAAAGATGGAAAAACAAATTTGTATCCATGTCAGGAAGGTGATTTCGAAGAATTGAGAGGAGATGAGGCCTGGATGAATAAAATGCTGAAAGGTGGTGGATTGCCATGGTAAAAATTGGATTTATATCTGAAGGTAAATCCGATAGGACAATCCTTAATTCGGAAAGATTCAAGAAATATTTGGAACACCAATTCGGAATAACATACTCTGAAGAAGAAATACTATATGGTGGTGGTAAATCGAGAATAAAAACAGATTTCAAATCTCTTATTCAAAATTTATACAAAAAAGGTGTTGAATACATTTTCATTATGGTTGACCAGGATGATAAGGAAGCGCAAAGAAGAAACAGAAAATATAAGCCTGTTGACTGTCCAATGATTGTGGTCAATGAAATAACAGGCTATAGGGATAATGGTCACTATTTAAAAGATAACCAGATTTTCATTATAATGACAAAAGAAATGGAAGCATGGTTTTTAGCTGATGAAAAACTGAATTTTGATTGTGGCGGTCAACGACCTGAAGAAATATTAAATCCTTCTGACTTGGTTGGTAAACAATTAGGAACATCATCACATGGAAGGATAGCACATAAATTAAAAGACAAATTTTCTTTGGCTCGTGCAGCCGAAAACGCCCCAAGTGCAAGAAGATTTTTAAATAAACTTGAACAAATCAGCCAACAATAAAATGACTCAAGCAAAAAAATTAATTGAAGTTGCGATGCCGATAAAAGAAATATCGGCAGAAAGTGTTAGAGACAAATCAATAAGACATGGACATATTTCCACCTTACATTTATGGTGGGCCAGAAGACCTTTGCCAGTTTGCCGTGCGGTAGTTTTTGCCAGCCTGGTTCCGGACCCATTGGACCCAAATTGTCCAACGGCATTTAAAGAGGCTGTTCAATTATTGTTGGGTAGAGCGAATAATCCTGGAGACCCTTACAAACCATATGATGATATACCCTATACTGCTGTAATTGACCCCATGGAAGATAATGGCAGAAACAGGTTGATGATGTATATTGGCAAGTTTTCAGACACTTTTATAAAAAATGAGCACCTTGGTAAAAAAACAAGTGCAAAAGAAAACTTATCATTTGCCAGTCTCATAAAGTGGGATAATAAAAACGATGAAAGAATTATTGGCATTGCCCGAAAATTGATTTGGGTGGCTCATAACTCCGCATCCGGGAAATCGGCAAAAGGAATGATTGCTGATTTCGACAGTCATTATGAAGCAATAAAAGATGCAGAACAGGATTTGTATAGTACACCCGATAGACATATTTCTTCTGATGCTATAATTGCAAAAGAAAATAAACTAAATGAAGCTATTGAAGCATTTTTAAATAAAATGCCAAAGGTATTTGACCCTTTTGCCGGTGGTGGTGCAATTCCATTAGAAGCAGCACGTTTGGGATGCCGGAGCTACGGGAACGATATAAATCCGGTAGCCCATATTATACAAAAAGGGAGCCTTGAATTTCCTCAGAAATATGGTAAACCCATTACATACAGTATAAAAGAATTTGCAAAACAATATGGTGAAGAAGAATTAAATAAGGTGCCAGTTGACTGGAAAGTATTTACTGGAAATTCACAATGGACATCTGTAAATGTTCCAAACAGACTTGCATTTGATGTGGAGTTTTATGCTAAAAAATTATTGAAAGAAACGGAAAAAGAAATTGGGAATTTATATCCTGTGGATTCAAAGGGCAACAAGCCTATAGCATATTACTGGAGTAAAATTGGTGTTTGCTCAAATCCAAGTTGTAAAGCAGAAGTACCCATGTTAAGGGGATTTTATTTATGTAATAAATCCAACAAAAAAATATTTCTGAAACCAATTATTAATGGAACTAAAATTGAGTTTGAAATAGAATCGGGAAGTACCAATGAACCAGGTTGGATGGAAAGAGCAAATCTTAAATGTCCATGCTGTGGAAATATCACTGAAGCTAAGTTATTAAAGAATCAATTTAAGAAAGAGTTACCTAAACAAAAATTACTTGCTGTAATTTATGATGGTAGAGACGGGAAAGAGTATAGAAAACCAACACCTAATGAATCTAAAATTATAGAAAGAGAGGTTAATGTGGAAAGGTCAGATGAACTTATGCCACAAGGGGATTCTCAAAATATAAAAATACCTCTTTGGGGTTACAAAAGGTGGATGGATATGTTTTCAGATAGGCAATTAAACTGTATTCAAACATTTATTTATAAACTTAATGATTTTAAAAAGGAAGTTCTTGTAAAGGATGAATATTCAAAATGTATCTTAACATACCTTGCCATCTGGATTGACCGAATAATCCCTGTAAATACTTCCTTTGGACGTTGGAATGTTCCAGGTGAAAAGATAGAAACTCCCTTTTCACGGCAAGCTATTCCCATGGTTTTTGATTATCCAGAGTCAAATCCTTTCTGTGAATCTACTGGAAGCGCAATAAACCAACTTGATTGGCTAATACGATATATTAATTCAGAATCAGTTGTTGAATTTTATTCAATTTGCAATAATGCTTCAAGTGGGGATAAAAGTCAATTCAAAGAAAAATATCTAACATCTGTTATTACGGACCCCCCTTACTATGATGCAATTGCGTATGCTGACCTTTCTGACTTCTTTTATGTATGGCATAAACAATCTCTTGGTGATATATATCCTCTCAACTATGCAACACCTCAAACTCCAAAAAGTGAAGAATGTACAGCAATTAAGTATCATCATCAGAATAATTTGAATAATGCAAAGAAACATTTCGAGGGGAAATTACTTTCGATTTTGGATGCAATTGAACATCAAACTTCAGATATTGTAAGTATTATGTTTGCCCATCAAAGTACAGAAGCATGGACAACTCTTTGTAATTCTATTCTTGGCGCAAGAATGAATATAACAGGTAGTTGGGCAATTGATACAGAAATGGGGGCAAGAATGTTAGCAATGGGTAATGCTGCTTTATCATCCTCTGTAACAGTATCATGTCGTCCAGCTCAAAGAAAAGGATTTGGAGATTATAGGGAAGTAAGAAAAGCAATAGAAAAAACAGTAACAATACAAGTTGATGAATTGTATCGTCTTGGTTTTAGAGGTGCGGATTTGTTAACCGCTTGTTTTGGACAAGCTGTAAGTGAGTTTGGTCAATATGAAAAAGTGGAGAAGGCTGATGGTAGTGAAGTAACTGTTGCTGAGTTACTGGAAATAGCCAGAGAAAGTGCTTTTAATGCTTTATTAAAAGGATTTGACGGAGATGATTTCACTAAATTTTACATTGGATGGTTACAACTATATGGTTTTACCGAAAGTGAATTTGATGATGCAGCCAAATTCAGTCGGGTTGGACTCAGCATTAATGTTCAGGAACTTTTTACCGAACATATCCTTATTAAGAATGGGAACAAACAAACCTTGGGTGGATTTCAGGAAAGATTAAAAGCCAATAAAAACATTGGAGAAAGAGCAAATAACCTATTGATTGACCAGGTTCACCGTGCCATGGCTCTTTACAAAGGAACAAATAGAAATGCCTTATTACAATACATCGACAAAGTGGCATCCAGTCCAGAAAGCAGCTTCTGGCGTGTAGTTACATCCCTTTGCGAAGTACTTCCGGCAGGAAGTGAAGACCTCATACAAGCAACTGGGGTGTTATCAAATAAAGATAGCCTCATTCGTGACAGTAAAACGGTTATTACAACATCTTCAGAACAAACCAGACTTTTTGAATAGCTAATCAATAGGAAATGAATACAATACAAAAACACCAATCGGATAATTTATATAAAGCCTTTGGACTTTTTATTGAAGGGTTTCGACCCTATGTGGTTGAATTATTAATGGCAGAGGCAGGTGACAAATGGCCGGCCTGGTTTGTAGAATCATTATATCCCAACCAACAGGATAACTGGAATATGGGTATCAAGGCAGGTACTCCACCTGAAGCATTGATTGATTATCCTTATTTAAAGGCTTTTTCGTTGAAGTATAAAGATTTGCTTAAAAAAGACTTTGAAAAGGATACAAATAAATTAGCCACACGTTTCGAAACGATTTACGAAACACGAAATAAGCTGGCTCATTTCCAGGAAATTTCGGTAGACGAGTTTTTGGAAACATTCATTAGCATGCGAAACATTGCCCGTGCATTGAAAATGGACGAATTGGAGACTATTTTGCAGAATCTACAGGAAGGGAAAGCTAAAGTTGCAGAACCAAAGGTTTCTGAACCACAAATTACGTATTCAGGTAAATTGCCCTGGTTTAAAGTTGTTACTCCCCATTTGGATATTAAGCAAGGTCGGCTCGATGAATCTGTATTTGCAGCAAACCTTGCAGAAGTTGCTTTGGGTTATGGTAGAGAGATTTATACCAATCCTGTAGTGTTCTTTTCAAAAACCTATTTTACTGCTGGTTTATCAAATATTGCCAAAAGGGTTATTAAAGGATTAAATGGTGGCGCAGATACCGATAATCGTGTTATCAGTCTGCAAACTGGTTTTGGAGGTGGTAAAACACACACACTTATATCTCTTTACCATTTGGCGAAGTGGGGTAAAAAGGCGACTCAAAGTGAATATACAAAAGACTTGCTGGCTATTACAGGTGAACCAACTTTTGATACAGCCAAAATTGCGGTTTTCACCAACACCACCAACGACCCTATCCAGGGAAGGAAAGTAGATGATGTACACATCAGAACGCTGTGGGGAGAACTGGCATACCAATTAGGTGGAAAAAGTGCTTACGAAATTATTCGGGAAAACGATGAAAAAAGAACTGCACCGAAAGGTTTATTTAAGTCAGTATTGCAAAAATGCAAGCCAGCTTTGATACTTATTGACGAGTTGGCAGACTATTGTGTAAGTGCATCTGCGGTTAAAATTGAATCATCGAATTTAAGCGACCAGACCGTTAGTTTTATGCAGGAACTAACTGAGTCGGTTTCAGGAACGGATAATTGTGTAATGATTGCAACATTACCTGCCAGTGCACAGGAATTAGCTGCATCACCTGTTTCTTCACAAATTCTTTCAGCTTTGGAGAATCGTATCATCCGAGTTGGTGCAAATCTGAAACCAGTTGAAGATGATGAAATTTTTGAAGTAGTTCGTAGACGACTTTTTGAAGAATTGGGAGACAGCGCTGAAATTGAGAAGGTGGTTGCATCATATGCACATTTGTATCAATCCTTATTTTCAGAAATTCCAAGTTATGCTGTTAAATCAGAGTATAAGGAACGTTTACGGAAATCATATCCTTTCCATCCTGAACTGATTGATATGTTCCGCCTTCGTTGGGCCAGCAATCCATACTTCCAGCGTACTCGTGGTGTTTTACGTATCCTTGCTTCGATTGTCTCAGACCTATGGAAAAGGCAATCATCCTTGGCAGGTAGTCAATTTCTTATCCATACCTCTGATGTTGTTATGGCGAATGTAGAAGCCCTTACCAGTCAAATTACGATACTGAATGGCCCCAGTTGGGATTCTGTCATTAGTGCTGATGTATCGGGTTCATCTTCCAATGCGTTTCGAATTGATTCAGAAATTAAGGAACTGGGGAAACATAACGTTTCACAGGGTATAGCTGCCACTGTTTTATTAGGTACCTTCGGTTCAAAAGGACAGAACAAAGGAGTTGGTATTGATGAAATTAAGTTGTGCATGTTAAAACCAGAGAGTTTTAATCACAACGACATCAACGGAGCATTGGATAGGATGGAAGAAAATGCTCATTATCTGTATTATAGCACTACTGGTCAAAAAAGATATTGGTTTGATACTACACCAAATATCAACATCCTCATTAATCAGGCAAAGGGGGATGTAAAGGCGCCAGATATTACGGCTGAAATCCTTCGCAGGGTAACAGAAAAAGCTAAAATGGTTCAGCTATTTAATACGCTCGTAAATCCTTCAGAAGATATCCCTGAACAGATGAAACCAACACTGGTTATACTTAGTCCGAAATATCTCGCAAATCCAAACGAGGTAAACGGAAAGACTAAACCAGTTATTGAAAAGCTGGCCACAAAGAAAGGAAACAGCGAACGAATTTACAGAAACACAATGCTTTATTTGGTGTGTTCTGAACTGGGAATTGGGAAGCTGAATGATGAAATTAAAAACTATCTGGCTTGTCAAAAAATCAGTAGCGAATATGTTTCACAATTAACGAATGACCAAAAAATTGATATTAAAAAGCGAATCGATGATGCCAGCAAACAGTCCGATTCTTCAATTGTAACCGCTTATTCAATAGTTGTGAAGTATTCAGTGAAGAATGGTGCTGAGAGATTATTGATTAAGCAGTTTAAAGACCGATTAGATTACCAGATTAACGATAACGTTATTTCAGCATTGAAAGAAGAAGAATGGTTACTTGATGCTGTTGGATTAAGTACACTTAGGAAAAATAATCTCCTTCCTACAACGGAACAATCCATTAAAGCAAAAGATGTTTATGACGCATTCCTTCGTTTTGATGATAAACCGATGATTACCGGAAGTCCAGCCATTGCTAAAAGTATCCTGCGGTATTGTATGAATGGTGAATTTTGTGTTGCTACCGGTGACGGTAATACTTTCACTAAATATTACTTCCAGGAGAACATACCATTTTTTGATATTATGGACAGTACCTATTGGATGGTAGAGAAAAGTTTAAAACCTGCACCAGATGTTCCAAAACCGGACACACAACCTACCACTGGTAGTGACACCCCAGGGGGTGGAAATTCAACACCACCAGTAGTAAACGAACCTGATGGTAGCACAAATACCGGTAGTGCCAATGATGCGGATGTAAAAAGATTTTCATCAATAACTGTTTCAGGGAAAGTACCGCTTGAACGTTATACGGAGCTATTTAACTATTTTATTACCCCTTTTGCTATGAGTGGGAATAAAATCGATATAGAAGTAAAATTCAAAATAAAATCATCCGAAAGCAGTCCGATTGATGAAAGTAAACAACAGTACAAATCGGCAAAAGAAGCAGCTAAACAATTGGGATTAAATTTCGAGGAAGAATAAATCTTTTAATACATATCAAATTACCTGATAGAACCAATAACAAAATCCAAACAAGTAAGTTGAACAAATGGCTCAGATTGGATGGATAGATTTTTCAAAAGCACATCACAACAAAGTAATGTTAGTGATGGATATGTTCAAAGAACAAGGTGTTATTGACGAACTTGGTTTGGGAACAATCCGGGATGCTTTGAGTGATTTGTTATTTCCAGGAACTTCTACAATCCAAACGAGGGCAAAATATTTCCTGCTGATTCCCTGGATAATTCAGGATATCGAAAAAAAAGGAAGACTTGACCGGTTTCAGTCAGAACTGGAGCAATCAGAAATTCATTTTGTAAAAACGTTAAAAAAGAACTCACCAACAAAAAGCAGAATCATTGGCGAAACTTTACTGAATTCAAATCCAAAGCGGAAACCTTCATCAATTTATTGGAATGGATTAAGAATTTACGACATTCTTAGATTTCATGGTTCTTTAAGCGATTACATAAAAAATCAAAAATATTACTTCCAAAAGGAACAAAAAACAAAAAATCAACTGGCAGATGCAACTGGGAATGTTCCTGGAGATGATAAAGATGCGAATCATCTCTACCAGCATAAATTGTGGGCATCGGTTCCAAGACCACCCAAAGATTGGAAAGAAAACCTTTCCATTGAGCTATCAAACGATGAAGCTAAATTTTTAAATGAAAGCATAGTCCGAAGCAATAGTCAAACTTTATTTGCCTTTGCACTTACAGATTGTTTAGAGGATGCAAAGGATTTTTCGGGTATTGATGATTTTCTTTCTGTTCCTAATCTTCCTGATGATTTACAAAAAATTATAAAAGTTGCCATTGACTTTAATTCAATTATGCAGGGTGCTTTGATTCGGTATAATCTACTGATTCAGTCAAACAGGGAAAATGGGAATACAAATCAATTGCAACTCGTTTGGGAAAATTATTGGGACGAGATGCAACGTTTTAATTGGAATGATTGGCAAACAAAAGTACTTTGGGGATATTGCCCATACATAAAGCAATCAACAAGAAGATTCGTTGAACAATGGATTGAATTTGTCAAAGCTGATTATTACAATCAGACTGAGGCTGACCTGATGTTGAAAAATAGAGAATTACGATTAAAAGGATTACGCAGAGCCAGACTTAGTGATAAAGCAATTGCCCAAAAGCAGGAAAATAATACGGGTATTTCCATTTACCAGGATGGTTCTGTTTCATATCTAACCTACAGATGGAATACTGTAAAAACTTATTTAAATGACATTTATAACGGAATAGCAAATAATGTTACAACCCAGTAAAGACAGATTAGATTATGGAAGTTTGCTAATGCCACCAGAAGGATATTATCTGGAAAATGCAATAGCAACAAGTTATTCAATTAACCTGGATGCGCTAATTTCTATTCCGGTTGCATTATATTTTTCACATTCGTTAGAACTCGATTTAAAACAAGACATAGTTCAAGTTTTAGATTCCATTCGGAGAGCAAGTGATACCATAAAAGTCTTTTGTCAAAAAGGTCAGATTTCCGTACCCGATAACCAACACCGGCTCTACAGTTTTATTGAACCATGTATTGTTCAGGTTCCACCAAGTCACCGACATTCATTCCATCCAAAAGTTTGGGTTATTAAGTACAAGAATAACTTAGGCGACATAAAATTCAGGGTGATTGTTTTAAGTCGGAATTTAACATTCGACCGTAGCTGGGATGTTGCATTTCAGTTGGATGGAAATTTTATAGAAGAAAGACAAAGAAATTACGGTAATACAAAGCCACTTATTGATTTTATTAAATATTTGGGAACCTATGAAGAAGCCGATTGGTTTGAAGACTTTATCTCGGATTTAGGAAAAACAAACTTTCAGTTAAACTCCAACGAATTCGAAAGTTTCACTTTTGAACCTTCAGGTTTCCCTGGTTATAAAAAGAACGTACTTTTTAATAATCAGTTTTATGATGATATGCTTATTATCAGTCCCTTTCTCACCAATAGTGGTTTGGATATAGCGAAAAAGTATTCAATTAATAAGGCAAAACTATTTAGCAGAGAATATGAATTAAACAAGATAAATCAGCAGTATTTAGGGGATTTTTCAGTCTATCATTTGGTAAATGAATTTGTTGAAGGTGAAGAAAAAATTGAATCTGATACAGATGAAAACATTTCCGCCCAATTACAAGACTTGCATGCTAAAGTCTATTCTTGCAAATTAGGATGGGATGCAGTTTTGCTATTAGGTTCAGCAAATTGCAGTGAAAGAGCCATGCATCGTAACGTGGAATTTATGATTCAACTAAAAGGGAAGAATTCAAAAATTGGCCCCGATGCATTATTTAAAGAATTGGTGAATGAGGATTTGAATGTATTCCAACTTTATACTCCTTCTGAACCGCTTTCAGAACAACAAGAGGAATTGAACAGTCAGGAAGAAGTTTTGCAGAACCTTAAAGTAGATATTGTCAATTCAATAATTACAGCAAATGCAAATAAACAGGAAGACTCAAACTTTTCAATCGAATTTGTTTGTGACCTGGCCAACCTAACTTTAAATGCAAAAGTAGAAGCAACGGCATATTTACTTAATAACAAAGAACAAAGTCAAGAGCTAAAATTAGGAGATAAAACTCAATGGACAGTTTACAATATTGCTGAAATAGATTTATCCTGTTTTCTAATAATTGAATTAAGAATAAAGGGAACCATGGTTGCCCTACGTTTTGTTCTAAAAATTCAAATTAATAATTTACCCGAATCGAGAAGTTCAAGGATTTTTAAAGACATTATCTCAAATACTGCAAACTTCTTTAAATACATTCGTTTCCTGTTGGCAGAGAATTATTGGGACGAGGAACATACTTTCAATGGAATAAACGGAAAACCTTACAAAGGACATGGTCTTGGAGATTACATGGCACGTGAAGAACCCATCTATGAAAATATGCTAAAAGCCATTTCACGAGAACCGGAGAAATTGACAGAGATAAAAACTGTGATGGATAAATTAAGCGAAGAAGGAAATGGGGAAGAATCAATTATCCCAGAGGATTTTAAAACTCTGTGGAGAATTTTCGAAGAAATAAAACTAAAAGATAAATGACATCAAATCCTCATAGTCAGTTAAAAGATTTTCAAATAGCTACAGTAGATTATGTATTTCAAAGATTTACTGATTCAGAAAATCCATGTAATCGCTTTTTGATTGCTGACGAAGTTGGATTGGGTAAAACATTAGTTGCCCGGGGAATCATTCACAAGTTCTACGATTATCACAAATCAATTGAATTAAATCAGTTAAAGGTCATTTATATATGCTCTAATCAAAGCATTGCAAATCAGAATATAAGTAGATTGAATATTGAACGTGAAAAAAAACATTCGCTTTCACAAATTCATCGAATTAATGATTTGGCAGTCACAAACATAAACCATGATGGAAAATCATTTTTAGATATTATAGCATTATCTCCCAATACTTCATTCAATATCTCAAGGGGTGGCGGAATCGTAAAGGAAAGGGCGATAATTTATCATATCCTAAGAAAACATCCAGATTTTCGTCCATATAAACGGAAGCTAAAAAGGATTTTTCAGTTGGATGTCAAGGACGAAAACTGGGAATGGTGGGTAAACTTTGTTGAAACCCAGTTGAGAGACGAAATTGTTGCGAAATTCAATCAAAAGTTAGACCCAACAACTGACATGTATTGGGCATTATTTAAAGTCTGCGAAGACAGATTTGGCAAAAAGGAATTTGCCGATTATAGGAGATTGATTGGTAGTTTAAGAAGGTTACTTGCATCAATTTGCGTGTCCTATTTACAGCCTGATTTAATTATCATGGATGAATTCCAAAGGTTTAAATATTTAATTGATTTGGATGAAGATAACGATGTAAAACTTATTACTGAAAGTCTGTTTACTAATGATAAAATAAAAATTTTACTGCTGTCTGCAACCCCATATAAAATGTATGTGATGCAGTCAGAAGAAGATGAAGGTGAAAGCCACTTTGAAGAATTTAAATTCATTGTTGATTTCTTATTAAACGATGTAATCAAAAGAAAGCAGTTTGAAGAAGCATGGAAAGTTTACTCCAACTCGTTAATTCATTTGCAGCAAGGGAACTGGGACTTTATAAGAAATGAAAAGAATAAGGTTGAAAGGCTTCTTAAAGATGTAATTGCAAGAACTGAGCGTATAACGGTTTCAGACGACAGAAATACGATGTTGCAACCATCAAAATCAGATATTCTGTGGATAAACCAAGATGATATCCTAAGTTTTATTTCTGCTGATTCTGTTGCATTAAAACTTAGTAATGTAAACAGTCCCATTGAATATTGTAAATCATCTGCATTCCCCTTTTCATTTATGGAAGGTTACCAACTTCAAAAAATTGCACAAAAGGAAATAGAAAAAGGGAACGGTGAACTAAAATCTGCTTTAAAAAAGAATAGTGGCTCATTCCTTCCTGTTTCAAAAATGGACGAATACCAAAAAATTGGAAGTCCTAATGCAAAACTGGCCTATCTTTTAAATGACTCACTATATAACGGTGGAAGCGATTTACTTTGGATACCACCCTCATTGCCATATTACGATTTTGAAGCACCATTTGCAGGAAATGAACTGTTTTCGAAATGTTTGGTATTTTCTTCCTGGATAATGGTTCCAAAGATGATAGCAGCACTTTCATCTTATGAATGCGAAAGACTAACAATTGGTGACGAAAGTGCCATTAATAATGCTGATGACAGAAGCGAAAGAAAATATTTTCAAACAGGTTCAGAGAGAAATCCAAAAGCACGATTAAGATTCAGAATTGAAAGAAATAATTATAGTACACTTTCAAGTTATGCCTTACTTTATCCGTGCATTACACTTAGTAATCTTTGGAAACCTGCTATTAAAACTACCAACCTAACCAACCTAATTTCTACCCTTACCACACAAATAAAATCTTTAATTAGCGGAATCTCAGTCAAGGAATTCATTTCTGAACCCAATAAAAAGAATGATGACCGGTGGGCATTGATTTATATGCTTCTGCTCGACAGAAAGAATAATTTGGAGCAAATAAATCACATCAAGCAATGCGAAAGTGAATATAATTGGGATTGGTTAAAAGGTGATTCAGAAGTGTCAGTTGCCAGTGAATATTACAAGAAAGTATTTACAGAAATTTTATTTGCTGAAAGACCAAAATTTATTCCAGCCTGGGAATTAGCTCGTGGTGTTAGACCTGAAAATGCAATAAGAAATACATTAATTCAATTAAGGCTTGGACAGCCACCTGCTGACATCGCACAAAAATTGGCATACCTTACAATTTCATCTCCTGCAATTTGCTCTTATCGGCTGTTGAATTCATTTTCCAGGTTGGAGAAAGATATTGATTACATTTCATTTTTCGGGGCATTTCAAATTGCAGATAGCTTCAGAAAGTTTTTTAATGTATCTGAGAACATTGCTGTAGTTGATAAATATGCCATAAAGGATAAATCTTATTGGGAGAATGTATTAATTTATTCAGCCTCGGGGAACTTTCAATCCATGTTAGATGAATTCTCCAATGCAATGGTTGACCATAATGGCTTGTGGAATATTACTGTTAAAAACAAACTACAAAAACTAATTACCATACTTTCTGAAAATATCGGACTCAGGACAGTTTCAGTAGCAGGTCACACTTATGATAGTTTTGTAAAAGATTCTAAACCAAATCATTTCCGTTGTCACTTTGGTGTTGCCTTGAGCCAATCATTAGATAATGAAAAAAACGTTATTCGAAGTGATAATGTTAGAGATGCCTTCAATTCTCCATTCAGACCTTTTATATTAGCAACAACCTCAATTGGTCAGGAAGGTCTTGACTTTCACTTGTATTGTCGAAAAATATTGCACTGGAATCTTCCAGCAAATCCAGTTGATTTTGAGCAAAGAGAAGGAAGAATAAATCGTTTCAAAAATCTTGCTATCCGGCAAAACCTTGCTCTGAAATACAGAAATAAATTGGAAAAAATTGATTCCTCAAACATTTGGGAACAACTTTTTCAATTGGCGATAGACCATGAGAAAGGTAACAAATCTGACCTTGTTCCATATTGGCATGTTGAACCGGAACATGTATTCATTGAACGCCAAGTACCAACAATACCTTACAGTAAGGAAGTCAAAAAATTGAATAATTTGCTGAAAACAATTTCTGTTTACCGAATTGCTTTGGGACAACCCAGGCAAGAAGAACTCGTAAATCACTTGATTGAAAATTTAAGTGCTGAAGAAATAGAAAATGTACAAAAAGAATTTCTGATTAATTTATCTCCCATAGCGAATCATAAACCAACGAATAATTGATTTTAGCCTGCAAACGAATAGATTGGTATTAAAAAAGGGTTCAGCTATAAATAGCTAAACCCTTGATATTTTCAACTTATTATCTTGTGAAACTGTATCGTATTAAAATTCCAATTATATTGGCAATGATATCACACATGATTTCTACTTATCCACCGGCACCCATTCAACTTCATTTTTCTGTTGGTTTACTACTTCTCCATTCTTTATTTCAAGGTTCCATGAAATATAGTAGTCTTCAAATGTGTATTTAAGAGTTACATCGGGAAAAATCAAACTTAGCTTTATCATTAAATCAGGAACTCCATTCCAGGCTGTATTAAAAAACACTACATTATTTTTTTCAAGTGACTGGGTATATGCATTCCATTTTGTACCCCAATTTGCATAACTCCAATCGTACCAATCTGAATACCCGAACTTTTCAAAATTGGCTTGTCTAGCTATAGCTAAATTAAATCCTTTGCGGAGTTCCTTGGAATTGAACCTTTTTATGAAATTTTGTTCTTCTTCAATATTTTCTTCCTGAATTCCACTCCTTGTTCCAAATAAAAGAAATTGGATAGTCGTACTAATACTATCAGATTTAATATTTAATTCTTTTGGCTTTTCAATGATTTTATTAAAATCAATGTACATTTCTGAACCATTTTCAAAAGGTTCTCCTTTTATGAATTCTAAAACTTGTTTTACTTGTTCATCTGTTCCGATGACTTCAAGTCTATTATATATATGATTTGGCATAATTTTTTATTTTTTAATTAATATTATTTTTATCCTACTAATCCCTGAACATTAAGTCTCCAAGATTCGGAGTCGTTTCCAAGAATTTGTAAAATTTTACTTTTTCTATTTATTTCATAACCAGATGTACGGTTACTTCCTTTTCTAACCGAATTAAAGTTGCGCTCTACCATTTGTTTACCGATGGAGACCACGTTAATTCGTTTGCTGAACTGCGGAAAATTGCGGGTTAAACTCAGGACAATATCAAGGGTTGAGATATAGTAGATGTCACCTATTGTTTCTGGCAGCATAATGTATTCATCAAGCAATAAATCAACATCGGATTTTTGCACATAATCATCATAGATTTGCTTTAGTAATACCATGTCATCTCGCTGATATGAGTATCGAAAACCACCAGAATACAGATGATAGGCTTCCATAAACAAATCAACTAAATTAATTGCAGCTAGTCTTTCGAAATGAAATTTTTCGACTTCAATTGGAATGATTCTACGGTTTTGTTGTTCTCTTACCACTGCAAGATTATTGCCACTACCAGCAAAACTGCATCTACGTTTTATTGTACTGATTCTCCTGTCGTATTTCCTTCGCATGGTGAGTTCTTTAGTACTTAAAACCGTCTTGAATGTTTTGTCCTCACCAAATGTTCGACCATCCATCTCATCATCCACAATGAGCATTGCCTGAGACATCAATACTTTAAAATCGTCATCAAAACTAAGTGAGTGTTCCTTTCGATAACTATGTAGTTGCTCGGGAATAGTATAAGTTCTAAGGAATGTAGTTTTTCCTACACCCTGCTCAGTGGATAATAGAGTTAGAAAGAACTCATTTGGATATTCTGCACCTAATGCCTGAGCAATCATACCCACGTACCACCTTTTCAGAAAAAATAAGACATTGGATTTGCTGATGCTTTTGTTTTTTAATTCGATGCAATCCAGCCATTTTTCAAATGTACCTGATGGCTGTCTTTCCTTATTGGCTTCAATAAAATCAAGAATCGGGTTTACCGTTTGTATATAATGTGACTTGATGGTTTCTTCAAACCTAGTTCTGGGTATTTGCTTATCGAAGTGTTTTTTCAAATCGATATAGACAGTATTGTAGTCCATTTCCTCAATGATTTTACCATTAAGGGTAAGGTCTTGAATGAAAGAATCGTATCGAACACCTATATTATTTAAGTACAATGCAATGTCATCTACATCAACCTTATCTGGTTTAGTTTTCACATCGTAACCATATTTCGATAACAGTCTCAATGTTGTTTTGTAGTCGTTTTTTCCTTCAAGAACCTGAAGTATCTGGAAGTTGTTATATGGCTTTTCAGTTTTGAATTCAGTTGAGGTACTAAAGCAGAAGAAGGTCTTGGTTGCTTTAAAATAATACCCTGAATGGCTAGCAGCAGAACCGTCACGAAGTAAATAGAATTTGTCATCATCTTCATTAACAACAGACCAATTATCTTTTGTAAATAATTCAATTATGTCGTATTTATTATTGAACTCATTGATTGCAGGTTCTTTGTAATTAAACGATTTATTGTTCTTTGAATTAGTATTTCCACTGGGAAAATATCGGGTAAGGCTTCTGGCAGTCTCTAGCAGAAGATTACGTTCCTCTGCTGTGATAATTGGTACGTCAACCTCAAGTGTTTCAAGGTTGAATTTGCCTTGCATTATCTCGTTATTGGTTTTGCTAGTGCAAAAATATCCACCCTCACCACGGGTTTCGAGTATAATTTCACCATTGGAATGACGTGCGAGTTTGAGATTTTTATCAATAACTGCTTCAGGGCATCTATAAATATAATGTAGACCGCCACTTGGAGTTGATTGGATAATGAGTCTGTTGAGCAATTCATCGGGAATCAAAGCATTAAACTCTGTTATGATAGTTTTTTTGGGGTCGTTTTTAGTGTCAATGTCAATACATTCGAGGTTACCACTTACTTTACCTGCTATTATGCCAACAGTTCCTTGGTTAATATAATGTGAATGCCAGAGTGATATCGGGGCGATATTGCTTTGGTACTCCGTCCAAGGGGTGAAAGGAGTCTTTTTTGAACTTACGGGAATTATTGATAAACCAATGTCGAGCTTATCGATATTTTCTGACTGTTTGTTATCACATTTCTTTTTCATTTTGAATTAAACATTTAGAATCGCTGTTATTTTTTTCAAGCAGGTTCTTCATTAAGAATTGCTTTGTCCATGTTGCTACTTTAACATAGTCTCGTTTTGCATTAGCCTGAAGTAGCTCATAGAAGTCTCTGTCCAGAGACAAGTTCATTTTTACATTTTGTTGGTTTTTCATCTTTTTCATTTTTTTAAGATTAAATCCTGTTATTTTTTTGAGGTACAATTAGCACCCATCTAAAACTAAATACTCAGAAAAAAAGTAAACGCCATTTTTTGTGGTATTTTCTCGTAAATAATTATTCTTTTTATTGTTTTTTAGGTCGGATGGACAAGGAGACAAGATAGAAACAGGTTTTAAACAGGAATGTAGACAGTGACAGTTGTTATTTAGTATACTGATTTATTACTGTCACTGTTTAGTAATTGGTTGAAAACTCAATTTCATCCTGTCACCCTGTCGTATAATAAAAAGAATACCATATCTAAGTGAAAAGATTGTAATTACTTTCTACAAAATAATTACCCAATTCAGCATTGGTATATCTACTTAGTTTTTGTAAACTTTCTTTAAGGTAAATTTTAGGCTGCTTAATCTGATTAAGCCATTCAACAAAGTTCTGCGATTCTAAAACATCATATTTTCCACCGCTTTCTAGTCCTATTTTAAATAAGTCGCAGAAATCTTTACTCGCTTCAATAACGTTTTTCGCACTTCTAAAATCAATTATAGGTTCAATGCTTGCAAATGTTTTATACCCAAACTTTTTTGCTGTTCGAAGCATCTCTATTCTTTCTTTATTGCTCTTTGCATTTGGTTCTAATTCATCGTGCCCTGTTAATGTAACACCAAAAGCTACCATCCCTTTGTCACGCCCAGCATTAAGGGTGTAATCATCATCAAACACTTCAAAAGCAAGCAATCCCATTTTAGTTAATATCTTTACAGGTACGCCAAAATCTACAGCGTATTTTGCCGCTTCTAAGGTTAGCTTTATCGTTTCGTTTAACATTGGGTCAGTGGTGAAACTAAAGAATAAACCATGCTGCTTTAACTCATTAATATTTTTGTGCAATTCTGCCGAAAATATATCAAGTGCATGAGTCTCGTTATTAAAACACTTTTTCAGTACAGGTGTACTGCCTCCTAATACCTTTGCTGTAATTCCTTTTTTCAAATAACAGTAACTGCATTCGTTGGAACATCCTACATAAAAATTACAAGCCCAATTGCTATATTCACCAGCTTTACCACTTGGATTATAAATTGCTTTTCCTTTGTACACGTTTTTCATCTTTTCTGTTTTTAAATTTTCTTTTTTCATCTTTTATTGTTTTTAAAATTATTACTCAATCTCTTTACCTGTCCAATTCCATTTGGACAGACCTATCCCACTATTAATGCCTTGCATCAATTTTACAATTGGTTATATTTTGTTTTGGTTATTGTTGTAACCAGCATTGGTTACATCGACAGTGCAGTTTCCTTTGTTTTCAGGCTATTTCGACTGTCAGTAGTGGAATAGTAAAACTTAAACTATCCGTTGTGAGGGTTTAAATCCAATTATTAGTCAATGAATATGCAATATCCGTCTTTATAAAATCGTTAATATTTTCGGGTCTAATCGCACCTTCAATACCTGTGTTTACTTCTTCATCCAAAAATATTTTAGATTCACAAACTACGATATAAATTAGTCCGAAAACTAAAGGACTCATATTCCACACCTTTCTTTTAAGCCTCTCTGGATAATTATCATCTATGAATATCTCCTCATTGATACAGTCAATTGCAAACTTCTTCTTTTTCTTTATTGACATCAGGTCTATAGTATAAGAGGAGTCGTTGAAGTCAAAAAATATTGTCCAAAGGTCTTCTAGGCTAAAATTCGTAAGAATATAATTAGCTGCTAAGGATTTTAGCTCTTTAAGATTGCCGTAATCGTACGATTTAGGAGTATTTGCAAGATATGCCCCCGAGTGTTTGGGTGTTTCTTCGATATAATGATTTAGTTTTAGTTCGAGGTAAGCAGCGTGCTCTGGTGGCATTGGCTGTTTTGCTTTCAATGATTGCTCCGTCAAAATTTTTGTTTCCATGTCATTAGAATTTTAATTGTTAATAATGAAACAAATATATTGGGAAGGCAATGGAAGGACAACCGACCTTTATGTATGGTCGGGTCAATGGTCAGGTATGAAGCCACGTAAAGGCGAAAAAGTACGGGTAATTAAATGTAAAAAATGTTGAATTTTATTTTTTCAATTCTGAAGAAGGTCGGGTCTTTAAGTTCAATTTATCTACAACCATGTTCTTGATATCGACATAAGGAAACTTGGTTAGGTCTTTAACATCTCTTTTAGTGCCACTCTGTCTAAAATATTTGCCATCCTCTTTCTCGTAGAATAGATTTCTTGCGATGATATTGAAAGAAGGTTTTTTTGTGTTCGGGATAAAATCTGCATCCACTAAACATTTTATAAAATGCAATAAGTGACTATATGCAGACAACCATATTATTGGCTCAGGAGTTTTCATTCTTTTTTTTCCCTCTGGTCTGAACAGCATTTTAAATTGTTCTGGAGTACAATTGATATACTTTAAATCATCTTTAAGTCCGTAATATAAATTATTAAGGTAAATATCATACTTATATTTAAAATCATTCTTAACAGTGAAATAGTAGACGATATCTTTTGCACTAAGTTCGGCATGTGTTGGATTTGAAGAAATAAATTCGTTTAATCTTTTTAAAATTGTCAGTTTAACATTAAACAATTCTTTCAACGAAGAATTATTCGAGTCCATAACTTCTTTATACGCTGGAGTGAAATCAGTAAGTATTCGATTAAGACTTGCAAGCATAGTGCTGTATAATTCATCCTTTCTGTCTGAGTTGACACCAAGATATTCTCGTTTAAATTTCCGAAAATGTTTTTCAAGATATTTCTTTAATTCCTTCGAGGAAGACTTCCCATTCAATTCGCAGTAATGTTGGACATCAGCCTTATATTCATTATCGGCAAATACTTCTACAAATTGGTCGATGAATGTGTTCATAACTACAAAGTGCTCAAAAAGATATTTAAAATACCAATTAAGGTTTTAAATTTTAAGAATCTAAAACTACAAAAATAAATGCTTAATAAATTTCTAGGAATAATTGATTAAGTGGTAATTGAACTGCTGTTAGATATTTACAGATTGTCAGAAATGAGGTTGGTTCTGCTGCCTCTAATCGAATTACTGATGATTTGCTTAATCCACTAATTTTACAAATCTCTTCCTGTGTTAGCTGGCTGAGCAACCGATACTCCTTTAGAAAAGATGCAATTTCCTTTAATCTGGTTTGGTTTTCAGTGCTTACTTCTGATTTTCTCTGCTGTTTCATAATAATAAATACTGAAAATTTTGATACTGTCAAGGTTTCAAAAAAGCCATATGTAGGGGGTAATTAATAGCGTTTTATTGTACTTTTTGATGCAATTAATGCTGGTTTACCGGGGTGATTAGAGAATCCAGAATCCAGCCCCGTTGGGCAGTAGAACGCTAAACACCTTAGTTTTTAAGGCATGTTGTCCGTAAAATTGTCCAAGTATGCCCAACATCAAGAGCATCGACAAGAAAATAAAAAATAATTATTGGGAATTATAAATTTTCAAGGTAGTTGGTTTCAATTTTCACTAATTGTAATTCTTTGAAGAAATGTGAAGCGAAATTTCGTGATAATCAAATATTAGCACTAAGTGAACAATTAAAATCATAATTGATTTTCATGGATAATAAAAAAAAATTAGAGTGTACATCAAAATTTTCTGCAATGAATAAATTTTCGTGCCCTAGAAGTCAACAAAACCGTTGAAATAATAGATAAATTAAAACCACCCTAATAATTTCTATTTTGAAACTTTTTTCATATCTTTGGATTATGGAAAAGAAAGCATTGTACATCCGTGTGAGTTCTGGTTCACAGAGCACTTTAAGGCAAGAAATAAAAAATTTCAATGGCAAAGTGTTTAAAGATACTTGTAGTGGTGTGATACCATTTAAAGAAAGACCCAGTGGAAGTAAATTAGTTAAATCCATTGAATCAAGTGAAATAAATTTTGTTCAGGTTAAATCAATTGACCGACTTGGTAGAGATGCATATGACATCCAACAGACCATTAAATATCTTGAAGACCACAGTTGCCAGTTATTAATCAGCGAATACGGTCTAACACTTTTTAATAGTGGCAAAATAAACCCGATGTTCAAGCTAATCACAGACCTTTTAGCCAATATCGCACAAATGGAAAGGGATAACATTCGAGAACGTCAACGTCAAGGTGTTGAATTGGCGAAAGCCAAAGGTGTGTATATCGGAAGGAAAAAAGGAACTGCTGAAAATTCAGAAAAATTCCTAAAGAAGTACACACCTATTGTGAATATTATTAAAAATTCAAATGGGAAACTTACAGCTAACGCAATTTCAAAAATGGTTAAAGATGATACTGGTAAACCAATAGCGACACCACCTACTGTTAGAAAAGTTATGGAGTTGATTAGGTGATATTTATTAGATTGATGAAGGTTGCGATTTGATTATGCTTTTAATTAAAAATGTTTAGATGGGTGATTTGATATAGTTTTAATTAAAAATGCATGAAATGGAGATATGGCATCATTTTTAATTAAAAGTCACTTTCTAAACGGTCATCCTTGAAGATGTTCTTATCCAACAGAACCCAGTTGCAAATAGAATTAGTCTTATCGATATTGTGCAGTCTTGTTATAATAACCTGTTTGTTGATATCGTAGACAATTATTTTTAAATATCCATCCTTGACCAAAGCATGCCAAAACATAACCGTTCGATATTTTATTTTTCCACCATCCTCAAATTCGACAAGTAGATAATGACTAAGTACATTAACTATTTGAGAATCGTTGGTCATGATGCAATCATAATCAAGAATAAAGAATCCTTTAAGTCGAAGAAATCCAAATGTGTTGTGAGTATCATGGTTTTGAATATGTTTTTTAATCTCTGGAGTCATAGTCTCTGCTTTAATATAAATACTGAAGCAAACTGGTTTAGACAATAATGTTCAATATTATACCCCCCACGGTAACCCCCACTGCCGATATTCCCACCCAGCCCCCCTTCTGGTGCTGTAGGTGCGCCAAGCAGTTGTTTTACAGGTATTTGCCTAATTCTGGTTTTCCAGAGTCGTAAATAACTGATTATTATAATTTTTTATAAAAATTTCTGCCAAAAAAAATTGGGAATCCAGATAGGGAAAGCAGTTTTTGCATATTGTGATTGCCAAATTTTTTATAAAAAAATCTGAGGGTATATAGAAAAGTGCTTTTATTCGGGTCAGTGAAAAATTTACAGAAAATGAAATTTGGTTTCGAAAAAGTAAGGTTTTAAAAAATTCTGGGTAGAAAAAATTGGATGTTGAATTAAACGGTTTTTTGAGTTAGAATTGCATGAAAATTTGTATCTTTAAATGTGATTATATTGACAAGGTTAAAACGTTTTTAATTAAAAACAAATTTATTGAATTTGACACTGAATAAGACACTGCATTAAAATAAAAAGACCTGTAATAGTTGAAATTACAGGTCTTTTGTTGTTTGATTCGTAGCGAGAGGCGGGCTTGAACCGCCGACCTCATGATTATGAATCATGCGCTCTAACCAGCTGAGCTACCTCGCCATTTGTTTTTCAAAATTGCGGTGCAAATATAGTGTTTATTTTTATTCTCACTAATCATTTTTTAAAATTTTCGAAATAACTTTCTTGCCGCGATTTTAACTAGTTGTAAGTTACATTCTTATTAATTATATTGCCAAAAATCAAACTTATGACTAGTAAAGTAAAAATCAATCTGGAATATATTATCAATTGTTCTCCTAAGGTGCTTTATAACAGACTAAGCACGGCTTCCGGGTTAACTGAGTGGTTCGCCGACGATGTTCGCGTTCGGGGAAAACGCTATACTTTTATTTGGGACGGATCGGAGCAAACTGCTGAAATGACATTGCACAAAGAAAACCGTTTGGTACGGTTTAGCTGGATAGATGAAGAAGATGATTCGTACTTCGAATTTAAAATTACACGCGATGAACTTACCGGCGATGTTTCGCTTTTAATAACCGATTTTGCCGAAGAAGATGAAGTTGAAGAAACCCGTGGCTTATGGGATTCGCAGGTAGACGCTTTAAAACATGTGCTGGGCTCGTAATTCGTTTTTCAGTTTATTAACAGCTGTGTTCCGGCAGTAATAACGTTTCTTAACCTTTTTTGCTTTACTAATTCCTAAAATAACTTAGTTTTGTAAGCGTTTCCAGATTGAAATAAAATACATGAAACGTCTGCACCTTTTTATTATAAAATCATTTCTTGGGCCATTTTTTATGACCTTTTTTATTGTGGTCTTCGTTCTGCTTATGCAGTTTTTGTGGAAGTATGTTGATGACCTGGTGGGTAAAGGGCTGGATTTTAAAGTACTTGGCGAAATGATGTTTTATGCATCGTTCGCTTTGCTTCCCCTTGCTTTCCCATTGGCCATGTTACTGGCATCAATTATGACTTTTGGAGCATTGGGCGAAAATTACGAGCTGGTAGCCATGAAAGCTTCCGGAATTTCGCTGTTCAGAATCATGCGTCCGTTAATAGTTATTGCAATTCTTATTACCGGAACCGCCTTTTATTTTTCCAATAATATTCTGCCGAAAACAAACCTGAAATTCTCGACGCTTTTATACAGTGTAAAAAAGCAGCGACCCGAACTGGTTTTGCAGGAAGGGGTTTTTACCAACGAAATGGATGGCTACAGCATTAAAGTTGGCAAGCGCGATAACGATACAAAAATGCTATATGACCTGCTGATATACGACCACACAAAAAATAAGCCCAACGAAAGTGTTACGGTTGCCGATTCGGGATTGCTTCGGATTACGGAAGATAAAAAGTACATGGTACTAAATCTGTTTAGCGGAGTGACGTATCAGGAGCAGAAATCGCAAAGCCGGGGTAAAAAAGAAACGTATCCTTATCAGCGCAATCGTTTTGAAGAACAAACGATAAGGGTAAAAGTGCGCGATTTTGAATTTAACCGCCGCGATGAAAGCATTTTTAAAAATCAATACCGTATGCTTACTATCGATCAGTTGATGACTGCCGATGATAGTTTAACGGACGATTATTACGGTCGGCTTCGAAATTATATGATGCAGATTAATATAAATCCGACAATTACCCGGAGAATGTATAATCTGACTGCCAAAGCCGATTCGTTGAAACGCGATATTGATGAAGTTGAGGCCGATACGATATTTAATTTTGATACTTTTTATGCAGGCCTGGATAAATGGGTGCAGGCTGATATTGCCAAAAGCGCACTTGATAAAGCCCGAAGCAATATGCAACAGGTAAACATGTTTCAGGGGCAACTTTATAATAAAAAGAAAACATTGAATAAATACCGGATGGAACGACATCGGAAGTTTACGCTGTCGGTTGCCGTGTTAATTTTCTTTTTTATCGGAGCACCTTTGGGAGCAATTATCCGAAAGGGAGGACTTGGAATGCCGGTTGTTGTATCTATTTTTCTGTTTATTTTGTATTACATAGTTTCCATGAGCGGCGAAAAAACTGCCCGCGAAGATGTTTGGGCAATGTTTAACGGAATGTGGTTTTCGTCTTATATCTTTCTGCCCATTGGTGTGTGGTTAACGTATAAAGCAGCTACCGATTCCGCTATCATGACGGCCGAAGCTTATACCAAGTTTTTTGCGCGCCTGGGGCTCGAACGGTTTTTCAAGAAAAGAAAATCAAACGATTAAACCCGAATGAACATATTGCAGGTAACAAATAAGGTTCCGTTTCCGGCCAGGGATGGTGGGGCCATTGCCTGTATGAATTTAACAAAAGGATTCTCGCAACTTGGAAATCGGGTAACCGTACTGGCGATGAATACCTTGAAACATCATGTTCATCCGGATGAAATTCCCGATGAAATAAATCAATTGGCAACATTTAAGCTGGTTGATGTTCCGGCACAAATAAATGCTTTTGCCGCATTGGCAAATCTCCTCTTTTCACGAAAACCATATAATGCCGTTCGTTTTATAAATAAAAATTTTAGCACGGCGCTGGTTGATTTGATAAGTGAAAACCAATTTGATATTATTCAGTTCGAGGGCCTTTATGTTTGTCCGTATATTCCGTTAATACGAAAATACTCCAATGCAACACTGGTCTATCGTGCCCATAATATTGAGTTCGAGATTTGGGAAAGGGCGGCAAAACTATCACGAGGGCTAAAAAAGATTTACCTGCAAAATCTTTCAAAAAGGATTAAACGGTTCGAGACAGGATTGTTAAACTCATACGATTTGTTAGTCCCGATTACTGATCGCGATGGCAATATTCTGGATTCGTTGGGAAACATAAAAGATAAGCAGGTTTCTCCAACCGGAATCGATTCGTCGGTTGTTGTGCCGGATACAAGCAGTCTCGAATTTCCATCACTTTTTCACATCGGATCGCTGGAGTGGGCGCCCAACCAGGATGGCCTTTTGTGGTTTATTAAAAACTGCTGGACGAAGATTCACAACAAATATCCCGATTTGCGTTTTTACATCGCCGGAAGAAATGCTCCGCGGTGGCTAATCGATAAATTGAATGTTGAAGGGGTGTTTTTTGAAGGAGAAGTTAACGATGCTTATCAATTTATGAATTCGAAAGCCATTATGATTGTTCCGCTGTTTTCGGGCAGTGGCATGCGCATAAAAATTATTGAAGGAATGGCCCTGGGAAAAAGTATCGTGTCAACTTCGATCGGCGCTGAAGGTATCAATGTTAGCGATGGGGCAAACATTTTAATGGCTAACGAGGCAACCAGGTTTATTAAAGCTGTTTCCAACTTGCTTGAAGACCGTGACTGTTTTGAACGTATTGGAAGAAATGCCAGCCTTTTTATCCAACAGAATTTTGATAATTTAGTGCTATCGAAAAGGCTGATCGGATTTTACAAACAATACACTAAATGATTTTAAGCGTTTTATTCTGGGTATGTTTAGTTGTGCTTTTTTATACCTACGCCGGGTATGCACTTTTGTTGTGGTTGTTTGTGGGGGTGAAAAAACTATTGGCCCAACCTGAAAACTCACCGGAAAGCAATGGTTACGAACCCGAAATTTGTTTGTTCGTAACAGCATTTAATGAGAAGGATTACGTTTATCAGAAAGTGAAGAACGCTTTTGCGCTCGATTATCCGAAAGAGAAAATACAGTATGTGTGGGTAACTGATGGCTCGGACGATGGAAGCCCGGAAATGTTAAAGCAGATAGAGGGACTGGAGGTTTATCATCAGCCGCAACGACGCGGGAAAACGCATGCTATAAACCGGGGAATGAAATTTGTTAAAGCACCCATTGTCATCTTTTCCGACTCGAACACGGTTCTTGGAAAGCAATCGATACGTGAGATTGTAAAATGTTTTAACATTCCGAAAGTTGGTTGCGTGGCAGGAGAGAAACGGATTGTGCAGAAAGATACAGAAGCTGCTGCCGGTGCCGGCGAAGGTCTATATTGGAAAATGGAATCGTGGATAAAGCGTAAAGACTGGGAATTGAATTCGGCAGTTGGAGCAGTAGGTGAACTCTTCGCCATACGAACCGAACTTTTCGAGGAGGTGGAACCCGATACTCTGCTTGACGATTTTATTATCTCGTTGCGTATTGCCCGGCGCGGCTATAAAATCGCGTATGCGCCAAATGCATACGCCGAAGAAACTGCTTCCTTAAACGTAAAAGAAGAATTAAAACGTAAAGTAAGAATTGCTGCCGGGGGAATTCAAACTATTATGCGATTAAAAGGACTGCTCAATCCATTTAAGAATGGCATTTTGAGCTGGCAGTATTTTTCGCACAAAGTTTTGCGCTGGGCTGTTGCTCCGCCGGTTTTATTCCTCTTTTTTATTATAAATTTGCTGCTGGTAGTGAGTTCAGTTAATTGGAATTGGGGCAATTTTTATGCTCTATCACTGTATCTGCAGGTTTTGTGTTACCTGATGGCGGCATTCGGGTGGTATTTCGAAAATAGAAAGCTGCGAATGAAAATGCTTTTCGTACCGTATTATTTTGTAATGATCAACTATGCTTCTGTTTTGGGGATTCTTCGTTACGTAAAAGGCCATCAATCGGTTAACTGGGAAAAATCAAAAAGGGCAGGGTAGTTCTTATGTATATGATCAGGAATTTCCACTTGAACGGAAGGAGTTTTCTTTTCTCCAATGATTTTAGAAAAATTGAATTTTGAATGATCATTAACCAATGCAAAATTACGAAGTAAGGCTCAATGCATGTTTCCTTAGCAATCGACAATCAGAAATCGTTAATCAAAATTCGTCATTTAAAGCCGGCTTTCGTTCGCGAAAAGTCATAAAATAGTAAGATATGGCTTTGTCATAAACCAGCGGCTTATTTCTTTTTGTTCTCTTCCCAAAAGCGTTTCTCAATCAGTTCGCTTCGTTTTATGGTTTTTCGAATCCATTCCATTTTAAGTTCATCCTTTTCATCATTACTCAACTGCCAGTGCAGGTCTTTGCTATCTCTCATTTTCATGGTTAGGTGATGTAGAATAATTGCAGCAGAAACGGAGATATTAAAGCTTTCGGTAAAACCATACATCGGAATTTTCAGAAATTCATCGGCTTCCTGCATAATGGTTTCTGTTATTCCCGGTAGTTCCGATCCGAATACCAGCGCCGTTTTTCCTTTGGCAATATCAAAATCCTGTAATCCCAAATCGTTATTGTGCGGAGTGGTGGCAACAATCCGGTAACCCTGCTTTTTTAGTGTTTGTATTGCATCAAGTGCGTTATTCTCTTTGTTATTGTATTTATGTAACGACAACCATTTTGAAGCTCCCATGGCAATTTCGCGGTTAACCTGAAATTCGTTCCGGTCTTCAATAATATGTACATCCTGAATACCAAAACAATCGCAGGTGCGCAAAACTGCACTTGCATTTTGTTTCTGGTAAATGTCTTCCAAAACAACTGTGAGGTGCCTGGTGCGCCTGTTTAACACTTTGTCATAAAGTTCCAGCCGCTGTGGGGTTAGGTAACCGGAAAGGTAATTAATAAGTTTATTGTTCATTTTAGCTCAAGATTGATGTTGTTAAAAGAAAAAGGGAAGCATTTGGCTTCCCTTTAATCAGTTTTTTTACCTACTCGTATTTCGTTACGATACAGCATCTGCTAATTCAGCACCAGCTTTAAATTTAACAACTTTTTTAGCTGGAATTGTAATTTCTTTTCCTGTTTGAGGATTTCTACCAGTTCTGGCACCACGTTCTGAAACAGAGAAAGAGCCGAATCCAATAAGTGCAACACGGTCTCCAGCTTTAAGAGCGTCTGTAGTAGCACCTACAAATGCATCAAGAGCTTTTTTAGCATCAGCTTTACTGAGGCCTGCTTTTTCGGCCATCGCATCAAGTAATTGAGCTTTGTTCATAAGGCAAAATTTTAAATAATTAATTAAGTGATTGAAAATAAATAACTTAGTTCTATGTACTTTATAAAGAATATTCAGAATCTATCTACTCTTTCAAGGGTTAAAATTCGTCAAACATTCAGTAAAATCAAGCGTTTCAGAGAACTTTTTTAAGTTTTAGCTAAATTCATAAATATGTTTTAAAAAACCAAACCCTGGCACCCTTTTTTTTTAAGTAATTTCTGAAATTTTTATTGAAAAGTGTTTTGTACTTTGAAAAATTAATCTACTTTTGCAGCGCATTCGGAGAGATGGCAGAGTGGTCGAATGCGGCGGTCTTGAAAACCGTTGTACCGCGAGGTACCGGGGGTTCGAATCCCTCTCTCTCCGCAAAATCCATCAGAGTTTTCTGGTGGATTTTTTTTGCTGCAACCTGTTAATAACTTTTTGTTTTACCTGTGTTTTAACTGGTTCTTTTTTAAGAGAATAAGGCATTTGTTCGTCTGTTTTTGATGACATATTACAAAATTATGTTTCAAGCCTCGTTCTTTTATCCATTTAAACAGGTCAAATCAATAAGATTTTAGTACTGTTTTATGCTTATGTTTTTCACCGATTCTTTAACCGTGTGGATTTACATTAAAATTAACAGCAAAGCGGCGCAGGAAGGTTTGTATTTCCAGGTACTTTGCAATTGCGCTTTTAAATTTTTTATCTATTTACCCAGGGGCTTTGTTCTCGGTTGAATTAAAAGATGATTCGAAAAGCGCAAACGGAAAGTTCGGTGAAAAAGGTTTATTGTTACGCCGCATTCCTTTGGTGTAGATATTTTAATTTATATGAGTATAAAACGTAGGATAAATTAACTTATCGCGATGTTAAAAACGCCTATCGAATTCTAGGCAGTTTGCTGAAATAGGCTGAAAAAGCGGGTCGTTCCAAGGTTTTTTGTAATCGTATTTGTAATTTTGATTAACAACGATCGAACAAATTGTTGTTGGGAAGATGAAAATTGATCAGGGGGTTATTCAAATACCTTTTTCAATTCAACATAAACGATTTAGTTTAAATAAGGCACAATTCTTTTACATCTTACTAGGACGTAAGAAAATATACAAAGGCAACTGTTGAGTTGCCTTTTGTTTTATAACAGTCCATTTCTTTCAACCTGTATTTCTTCCCAAGTATTTTCATCCAAAAATTTGCAAACCAGAAAAGAGTGAGTGGTTCATTTGAGTTCTAAATAGAGAAAAATGTCCCAAGATGAGACTATGGGTAATAAGTGTGGTCTGCTTAACTATCAGTAAATGAAGAGATAGATGTTTTTGGAACATCGATTGCTATTAGCAGAACAAATTAGGAAAATAAAAATATAGGGTTTGTATAACAGGGTAGAACGACTTCTAATTTGATTGGTTTTGTATAAAGGGGTTTGTAAATTATCAATCATCACTAAAAAGCGTCCTTAAGTTCTACCCTTTCTTTTTATCTCAACTTTAATGTTATGTTAATAAAGCTTGGGGAGGTATCGAATTCACATGATATTATAGAGGGGCCAGAATAAAAAAAACCGTTCATCTGCATGAACGGTTTTGTATTTACAAACCACTTCAAAAAGTGTACTGAAAATGTAGTACCATTCAGGGAATGGATCACAACAGTATTTTAATATTTTTCGATTATTATGTCTGGCTGCAAAAGTATAAACAATAAGAGAAAAAGTAGCAATGGCAACACTCGATTCCGCTTATTTTACGGTGTTAATCAGTTTTTATGAAGTTGTTGCTAAGTAATCAGTTCTTTTCGGTGGTAGCGATGGAGTCCATATCCGTTTTTAATTGATTCTCCAGGGTCTTTTTCAAATAAATAGTTTTCCCCAGCAGGTCATCCGAAATGTTATTAGCCGTAATCTCAACATTTTTGCAATACTCAAGGCTAAAGGTATAAAGCCGGTTGTGAAATGGCGAAAAATCGTAACTTCGGCTTATGGTGTTACCCGTAAATGTTAATTCTTTAACAGAAAGCGCATAAAGTAGTGGATAATCGAATGCATTAAACTGGTTATGCTGAATGTTGATGTTGCGGTGATAAGCCGGAGTATTATCATGTAAAGCAGGAATTACTGGGTTAATGGAAATAATAGCCTCGTTGTACCGGTAAGTACTTGTATGGCATAACGATGTAAATATATTGCCCGAAATGGATACATCGGTTACGCCGCCTGTTTGAAGCGAGGTATTGGCATCGCCGGCAATAAGTATGGCACTTCCGCTCGATTCAAATGTATTGTTTTCGATTACAACTTTTCCGGGTGTAGCCAGCACCATTCCACTGGCCCGGCTACTTTTAAAGTTACTGTTCTTAATGGTCAGGTCAGGTGTCCAGCTCAGATTTTCAATAATAGCTCCGGCTTGCAGGTTTGTTGGTATCGGTTGTTCCAACTGTAATGAAAAATGTTCTTCATTAATTGGGTTTACCGTTTTAACCGTGTTCGTAGTAGTCGCTCCGATAAAATTTACCAGATCTCCCCGACGAGCCCAATTCTGAATCTCACTTTGTTTATCCAGGAAGCTGCATTTCACCTCGTTTTCCGATAAAATTTCGTCAACACGAACGCTGATGCCGTAAACATGAACCGGTTCATTAACCAGCCCCTCGAAAGTGCAATTGTTAACCCAAACGTTGCCCTGGCAATTTACTATCCGTAAGCCATCAAAGCCTCCTCCAAAGTAACGTATTTTAGAACGGTTGGGAATTGCCTGGTACCGGTCGAACTCCAGATTTTTGCTGTATTGCGCTAATATACCCGAGCCGGCAGCATGATACAACCTGGTATTTTCAACCGTAATGTTCTCCGATTCTGAAATAAAAACACCTGCATGTGTAGGTGTGGCGTGTTGCATTATAAGGAAATTCCCAATTTGGGGCTTGCGTTTAAAGTTAAAATGAAGGCGTACAATCCCCGGCATGCTAGCCTCGGCTGTATAAGCCTCCCAGTCTTCTCCCAAACAAGGTATATCGCCGGTGCCAGGTACAATGTACCTGCCGTTTCGGTCGAACTCCAGTGTCTCTTTCCATTCATTGGTCCGGCCATTTCCCACATCAAAATAGATCTTTCCTTCCTCTAAATGATAGGGAGTTTCTTTGGGATTAAGGGCAATATCAATATAAAGGTCGGTCGCCCGGAGAACTTCGGCCTGGGCAATAACTGGTTGTTCCCAATCAATAGTAAGGTTTTTAAGGGTAATGTTTTCACAATTTTCGAAGGTAAAGGGCTGCATTTCCTGGTGAAAGATCAGGTGGCTGCCGCGCCCGTCGATTACCAGGTTTTTTATACTCTCAAAATGAAATGCACAAACTTTCGGACTTGCATTTAAGGTGTTTGCCTGGTAGTAAACACTGGTTTCGCAACCGTCGGGATAAAAATGATAGGTGCCTGTGGAGAATACCAGTACTTTTGGTTGATCGGTATTCAGGTCTTCCAGTGCTTGGTAGAAGTATTTTATGGCATTGTTTTTCCGTGTTTTGTATAAGCCGTAATCTTTCAGAAAAATATAAGTGGTATCGTTCGGAGATGCCGAGGCCGAAGCCTGCATTGTAAAGGTAAACAGCCAGGAAAACAGGATTATTAGAAATGTATATTTCATGGTAATTGCTATTTTTTTGCAATATACAATTCCTGCCAATGATTTAAAATAAGTAATTAAATAAGGTTTTTAACCTCCCCGATGGTTTGCAGTTTTATCCAGTTCGGGTGTTCTTCCATTTCTTCCGCTTTTTCGTGAATCCAGGTAATATGAAACGGAATATGCAGGCCAAAGCCACCGAGTTGCAGTACCGGATCAATATCTGATTTATACGAATTCCCGATCATCAGAAAATCCTCCGGCTCAATTTCCAGGTGGTTGATGAGTTTTTGGTAATCGGCAACTTTTTTGTTGCTCATCACTTCCACATGGTGGAAATATTTTTCCAGTTTCGATTTTTGCAGTTTTCGTTCCTGGTCGAGCAAATCTCCTTTTGTAGCAACAATTAATTTGTAGCCCTTTTGTTGCAAATATTCCAGCGTTTCAATAACGCCATGGAGCAGTTCTACCGGCTGATTGATTTGTTTTTTTACCAAGCTCGATAATTTGCTCCAAAGTTTGTTGAGGTACTTTGTTTCCGGTAATTTTCAAGGCAGTTTCTAGCATCGAAAGAACAAATCCTTTGGTGCCGTAACCGTAATCTTCCAGGTTTTGTAGTTCGGTGGCATAAAGCACTTCCATTGTCTCATGCGAAGTACTGAAATCGGATAACAAAGCACAAAACTTTTTCTCGGTTTCGCGGAAGAAGGTTTCGTTTACCCAGAGGGTGTCGTCGGCATCAAATGCTATTACTTTGAAGTTGGTTTTCATAATTATTTTTCTCGCAGATTTCGCTGAAAACGCTGATTGCATTTTTGATAAATGTACGGAACTAGCTGCTTTATAAGGCTAAATTAACGACTGTAATTCCCGCGCCGCCAAAGTCAACATGCTCGTCTTTGTAGCTACGAACCATGGGTTCCGAGCGCAGGTAATCGCGAATAATTTGTCTAAGAATTCCATTCCCTTTTCCATGGAGGATTCGAAGTTGACCCGATTCAAACATTATTGCTTCATCAATAAACGCTGTGATTTTAGAGATTGCTTCATCAGCTCTTTGCCCGCGAATATCAATTTCGGGTTTAAAACTCAGGCGGCGCTCCGAGAAACCTTCGGTGAGAACCGATGCTCTTCCGCCGCGGTTTTTATCCAGCTTTTTAGCTTCGTTATTACTGATTCGTTCCAGGTTTTTACTTGGTATTGTTGTCATCAGCTGGCCAAAAGCAACCACCGCATTTTTTTCGTTAATTTCAATAAGGTCGCCAATGGTATCTTGCCCCTTTATTCTCACTTTATCGCCGGGGCGCATTTCAATACTTTTCTCCAGCTTTTCTTTGCTTAACGGCTTTTTCGACTCATCGGGACGGTGCTTGTTCCGGTTGTCTTCGCGTTGGCGTAACTTCTCCATCTTTTTCGAGATCTGCGAATCGTTGCCCGTTGTTTTGCGGTCGATATCTTTTTTCAGATCGCTCAGTTTGGCGCGTGCTTCTTTTGTTTTTTCCTTATCGGCCTGTGCTTTTTTTATTTCCTGGATGGTGTTTTCAATTCGCTTGTTAACACCTTTCAGCAAGGCATCGGCTTCTTCTTTGGCTTTTTTCAGAATTTCTTTCCGCTGCTTTTGTATTTCCTGCAATTCCGATTCGTAGGTTTCCGCCGTGTCGTCGATAATTTTTTCCACTTTGCGAATCTTCATTCGTTTGGTTTCCCAGTAGCGTTTGTCGCGGTTAATTTTGCGCAGGTTGCGGTCGAAATCAATATGGTCTTTTCCCACTTTTTCGGTGGCTTGTTCCAAAATATCTTCGGGTAATCCTATTTTTCGTGCAATTTCGAAAGCAAACGAACTGCCCGGTTTGCCAATGTCCAGTTTAAACAAAGGATTCATATGCTGCGAATCGTAAAGCATGGCGCCGTTTATTATCCCCTCGGCCGACGAGGCAAAGTGTTTCAGATTGGTGTAGTGTGTGGTAATTACACCAAAAGTGCCGAGCTCAGTTAACTTTTCCAGAATCGATTCGGCAATGGCGCCACCCAGCATCGGCTCAGTCCCGGTACCAAATTCATCAATCAGAATCAGCGTTTTTTCGTTACAGTTGCGCACAAAATGTTTCATGTTCATCAGGTGCGAACTGTAAGTACTCAGGTCGTTTTCCATCGACTGCTCGTCGCCAATATCGATAAAAAGTTGCTCGAAAACTCCGGTGCGGCTGGCTTCGTTCACCGGAATAAGCAAACCACATTGCAGCATGTATTGTAGTAATCCTGTGGTTTTCAGGCAAACTGATTTACCTCCGGCGTTTGGTCCTGAGATGAGTAAAATATGTTTCTCGTCGGTAAGTTTTATATCGAGCGGAACAATTTTCCGGTTTTCCTTTTGTAACGTTTTTAAAAGCAGCGGATGAATGGCGTTGTACCATTCAACAATTGGCTCCTCTTTAAATTCGGGGCGGATGGCATCAAATTCAACGGCCAGCAAGGCTTTTGCTCTGATAAAATCCATTTCGCCAAGGAAATCGTACGAATACGCCAGCTCCTCTAGGTAAGGACGGATATCGTTGGCAAAATTGGTGAGTATTTTAATGATCTCGCGGCGTTCGGCATATTCCAGTTCGCGGATTTCGTTGTTCATTTCAACAATTTCGTTGGGCTCAACATACGAGGTTTTTCCGGTGGCCGACTCATCGTAAACAATACCTTTTAGTTTACGTTTGTTGGCAGCCGCAACAGGAATAACGGCACGCCCGTCGCGGATCGATACCGACGCATCTTCATCTACCCAACCATCTTTTTGTGCCTGTTTTAAAATGGCATGCAATCGTTTCGACATGTTCGACTGCATATTCATAATGCTGCGGCGGGTTTGTGCCAGCTCGGGCGATGCGTTGTCGCGAATTTTTCCAAATTTATTGATGATTACATCAATGCGGTCGTAGATGTACGGAAACACCTGCACGCGCGATGTTTTCTGTTTCAGGATAGGGAAGACTTCATCTTCCTGTTTCGAAAAGAAATTAACGATGGCACGAACGGATTCCAGCGAGCGTTTCAAATCGAACAATTCTTCGGGTTCGAGGAAGCGGCCTTCCAGTCGGATTTTTTGCAAAGCCTCGCGCAGGTCGTAAAAATGCGTAGCCGGAAAACTATCGAATTCGCGGACGATTCGGCAAAATTCATTCACCTCATTCAGTTGTTGCAAAATGGTGTCGTACCCCGTTTGAAAATGCATTTCCTGCACCCACTCGTCTCCCATGGTGCTGATGCACTTGTTGGTGAGCATTTCGCGAATGCGGTCGAAACCAATTTTTGCCTCGAAATTATTTGGATAAATGTTTTGCATAGCCTTTTCTTAATCAGCTGCAAAAATACGCTTCATTGTTTAAAGTACAAAGTGGCGCGTTCATAGTTTCACTTTTCTGTTTGCTGTAACAAAATGATAGCGTTGTTATTGTTTATCAACTATTCCAACTTTTAGTCGCTTCAACGGCTTAATTTATTTTTAATTGGAGTAAGCAACTTCAATAGATTAGTTTAGAACTTTATCAACCCACTTCCGAAGTTCCTACCCCTACCTCAGAGGTACTCCCACCCACCTCCGAGGTACCCTGACCCACCTCGGAAGTACCTACTCCCACTTAAAAGCTTAATGTAAGGAGAAAATAGCTTTAAAGAAGAAGCTCAGAGCTTCAAATACCGAGGAAATAGCTTGAAGAGGGGACTTCAGAGCTGCAAACAATGAGCTCCGAACTTAATGATTTTAGAAATGAAGTAGGGAGGGGGGACTTCTGAGCTGCTAACTTTGAGCTCAGAGCTTAAAATAAATAGCTTTTATCTTAAAGAATTAGGAAATGATGTAGGGGGAGGTACCTAATAACTTCAAACTTTGAGCTCCGAACTTCAAAATAGAATATAAAAGGTACTTCAATTGAGCTCTGAGCTCAGAATTAGAAGTAATGAGCTGGAATGTTGAGGCAAAAAGCAATACTGCTTACCTTTTATAATGTAAAACAGGACACTTTGTGGACTAATTGTTTCCGAAGGTTCAATTCTTATTCGAAAAAAAAACAAAATTCGTAATAAACAGCTAAAATGTTTGAGTTAATATTAATGGTTGTGTTTAATTTGTAGGCTATTAATAAACGATTAAACTTACCAAATGAAAAATTGGCTATTGTTAACAGTAATGCTATTTGCGATTGCCGCTTGTACTTTTCAAAAGAAAATTACGAACAAAGCATTGTCCCATGGTATTGTTGGACAAAAGGAAAAAATAGTGTATTCAAGAGTTGGACTGCCTACCGAAATTAATACCGCCAATGAAGGTGAAAAAGTTTTGGTGTACGAAGTATCAGAGAGAATGATGGTTGGTTATTCGAAAAGCATTAAGCCGGCTGTAACTTCACAATTTGATATGGATGGCCAACGAGATTATGATGTTGATGTTTGGCAGATTGGCGATGCACTTTCTGATGCGAAAAGCAATACGGAATACCGAACCAACAAGGCATTTTTAAAGGTTTATATTGATAGTACCGGAACATGTACAGGATTCGAGCAGAACTTACCAAAACTTCAGCAGGAATATTACTACGATCGTTTAAAAAAATACATTCCCGAAGAATGATTATACCCCTCTAGTTCGAAGCACTTAATACTACATGTTTAATTTTGCGCCGGTTGTAGGTGTACGAAATGTGAATTAACCCGTCAGTTGTTTGAATAATGCACGGATAGCTGAATTCGCCTTCTGCTTCGTCTTCCAAATGCATGATGGTTTGCCACGATTTTCCGTCGGCGGAATAATAAAGATCGAGTTTGTTTCGTCCGGCCTCCCATGAATCGCCACCTGGCAATGGATTGTTTACCAATAACTTTTCTCCTGACTGAAGCGTGATAGCGTCGATTCCCGAATTGGGATGCGGAATGGTTGTTGGCTGAACTTCCGACCATGTTTTTCCTTCGTCGTACGACCAGCTTTGCATCACAACATTTTGGTTGCTGCGCAAAAGTGCCTGTATGCTTTCATCGGGATAAACAAGCAATGTGGGCTGAATAACTTTTACTGAATCGGGTGAAGGAATAGCAATTTTTGTCCACGTTTGCCCGCCATCTGTTGATCGTTCAATATGAGATTTCCAAAGCTCGTGGCTTTCTTCGGTGCTCGACGGACTAAGAATTATACCGGAAGCCAGTTGAATCGGTTTATTTCGGATAGGGCCAAAAATTCCGTCGGCCAGTTTTTCGGGTGTCGACCAGGTTTTTCCTTCGTCGGTTGAGTGCATAACCATTCCCCACCAATCGTTTGGACTGGGGCCAACTTTATAGAAAAGGTCAATTTGATTTTTTGCACTTCTGAACAAAACCGGATTCCATGTTGGGAACAACGTTGTGTTAACTTTGCCATCGGTTACTTTTTGTGGTTTTTGCCATTGTTCGCGTTCAAAAGCAGCTGTGTAAATGCTAACCCCGGGGTGCCGCTCGTAAGGCCCGGCAAAGAACGATACCAAAAGTCCGTTGTTGGTTTCGATAATTGTTGAAGCATGGCATTGGGCGTATTGGGTTGAGTCGGAAATGTAGCTTTCGGAAACAATTGTATAGTTTATGTTTTTACTTTGGCGGCAACTCGCAATTAGTAGAAAAAGAAAGTTTAGCGCCAGGATTGATCTTTTCATAAATCAAATGTCGTGATTTTCTTTTTATTGAAAAAGGGATGTCATCTTTTCGAAAAGATGACATCCCTTTCCCGTTTAAAATACTGAGTGTATTTTTGAAAGCTATCCTTTGGGTACTTTCTCGTCAGGGAAACGTTTTCCATATTCTACCCAGAATAATTTCACCTCGCTCTTCATTTCTTTTGAAAGGAAAAGCAGACCGATGAGGTTGGGAATCGTCATCAATGCAATGGTAATTCCCGAAAGTGTCCAAACAATTGTCGTGTCGGTAAACGATGCCAGGAAGAAGCCGATAACATAAACCAGGCGGTACCAAACAACGCCCTTCACGCCAAACAAATAGGTAACCGCGCGGCCGCCGTAATACGACCAGCTAATGGCAGTTGAGAAGGCAAACAGCAACAGCCCGATTGAAACGATGTATTTTCCGTAGTCGCCAAACCAGCTGCGTGTAAAAGCAATGGTGGTAAGCGGAGCACTGTGCATCAGCGATTTTCCTTCCAGCACCAGGCCTTTGGGATTCGGGCTGTCCGGCGACCGGTCAATCTTACCGCCGGTAATTATTATTTCTCCCGAATAGGGTTGGTTGTCCACAAAAACGCGAATATCTTCGGCTACCGAGCGTGCATGTAAGATGGTTGGCTGGTTTACAATTTCTCCGTTTTGTACCTGAAGACTATTGTTGAATAGCGGCAAATCAGCTTTTCCAACCAGGTAGTTGTGTAACTGCTTAACATCGTTTTGGTTGGCTTCCGAATATGTTCCGTCGAGCACTACAATATCGGTTTCCTGAAAAAGGTTCTGGTGTTTTTCGGTCCAAACCCCCGACGATAAAAGCACAAGCCCGGTTAGTGTACAAATAATAATGGTATCGATAAATGGTTCCAATAAGGCAACCAACCCTTCCGAAACCGGTTCGTGAGCACGGGCAGCGGCGTGGGCAATTGGCGCCGATCCTTGTCCGGCCTCGTTCGAGAACAATCCCCGGTTTACGCCACGGTTAAAAGCAAAAGCAATGCTTCCGCCCAAAAAACCGCCAACTGCTGCCGAACCATTGAAAACGTCGCCGAAAATAGCAGCGATAGAAGGAATAATATTTTCGTAATTATAAGTGATAACAGCCAGCGCTCCTACAAAATAAATAATGGCCATTAGTGGCACCAGTTTCGAGGTAACATTGGCAATACGTTTAATTCCACCAACAATTACCAGCCCAAGCAGTACGGCCAAAATACCTCCACTTACCATGTGGTTAATGCCAAATGTTTCGAACAGCGAGTTGGAGATACTGTTGATTTGCGGCAGGTTTCCGGTGCCAAACGACGAAAGTATGGTGGCTATAGCAAAAAGCCCGCCCAGCAAAGTGCCTGTTTTTAAAAGCTTGTTATTTTTTAAAGGAATGTTCAAACGTTTTTTCATGAAATACATGGGGCCACCGGCAATCGATCCGTCGGCAGCTTTGTCGCGGTATTTGTGCGACAGGGTAACTTCCACAAATTTGGTGGTCATACCCAGGGCTGCTGTTACCAGCATCCAGAAAAGGGCTGCCGGACCACCCAGGTGGATGGCCAGCGCCACACCTGCAATATTTCCGGTTCCCACTGTTCCCGACAAGGCTGTTGTTAAGGCCTGAAAATGGGATGTATCGCCCTCGTCGCCTTCTTTGTCGAATTTTCCTCTTACAATTCGCAGCGAATGTTTCATGTAACGGAATTGGGGAAATTTCAGATAAATAGTAAAAAAGATACCGGTTCCGAGTAATAAAAATACAAACCATTCCGAGCCTCCAATATGGTCGTCGATGGTTGAGAGAATCTCATTGAGTTTGTTCATTATTTGCAGTTTTTTTTATACGTTGAATTGTTCATTCAAAAGATGACTTTTGAACCCCGCATCGCCCAATACTTTTATTCGGATAAAAGGCATTATTGTATGCTCGTTTCAAAAACTGAGTTAAAAATAGCAATCCTGTTCAATTTGCTAAAAAATGAGATTTTTATTTTTAAAATGTTATTAAATGAAGACACGAGATGACTTTGATGCGCTGCGGTTGATTGAAGATTGAGAAAAGATGGATTGAAGATTGAGGAGGATTGATAAACTGTTAAATTGTGAAACTGTTAAATTGCTAAACTGTGAAATTGTAAAATTGTTGCTTAATACCGGAAATGACCAGTGACCAGTGACTAATGACTAATGACCAGTGACTAATGACCAATAACCAGCATCCTTTCTTTTTATTTTCAGTACCCTTCTGTTCCCGATGTAAAGTACGGGATTTCGCAAGCTCAACTGACGGATGAGGGGTACGGATATTAAAATAAAAAATGTATTGAAAACTGCTTTACCCTTTTGTCTGTCGACATTTTCCCTTAAAAAGGGAAAACAGCTTCAATGAAACGCAGAAAGTAGCTTGATGCCGGCTTTCCTGATCAGGGGAGCTTCCGTCAACCAATGACCAGTGCCCAATACCAAACTAAAACCGAATTTCCATTTTCTTTCAGATAAATGACCAAAGCGAAGGTATTTTCTCGTAATTTCGCATAAACAACATAAAAAACAATTAATCATGTTACCAAAGTTTTTATTAGCCGACAATTCGCAGGAAACGCCTGATACTATTTTTGTGGTTCATACCGAAACTCCACGTTTTATTATTGAAGCAGATATTGATGATTTCTGGAACAACCAGGAAATTCACTGGATTGACGGAGAACCAGGAGATGAAAAATTTATTACAGAACTGGTGGAGGCAGCCGAAGAATTTTTGGAAAAAGAATTTGAAAACGAAGAACTACTGGCAGAAGACGACGAGGAGTAGTTTCTAACGCGCTGATTTAATTCAGCAAAATACACAGAAGAGCAATGGCAGCAGATCGTTTATATCGTTCGCGTAACCGGGTACTTGGAGGTGTTTTGGCCGGCTTTGCCGAATATTTCTCGATAGATGTGGTTTTGGTACGGGTAATCTATGTGCTGCTATCGCTTTTCTCTGCCGGATTTCCCGGCTTGCTGGTTTATATTATTTTCTGGATTGTAACGCCTGAGAAACCTTTCAATCCTTATAATGAGGAAACTAATTCGTAAGCTCTTCAAACAAAAGATCCATTAACGGGAAAGGCTTCCCAAACGTTATAATCGAAATACCACCATTTCTCATCATTTATTCCTGATCAACACCTTTTAACGACAACTGAATGCGTTTGCGCGGAATATCCAGTTCTTTTACGCGCACTTTTACATGTTCGTGCAGTTTTACAATTTCATTCGGATCGGAGATAAAACGATCGGCCATTTCCGAAACGTGAATCAATCCCGACTCTTTAATGCCCACATCAACAAAAGCGCCAAACTTGGTAATGTTGTTCACAATTCCGGGCAGTACCATGCCCACCTGTAAATCGGTGATGTTGAAAATACCATCGGCAAATTCAAAAACTTTGATTGGTTTTCGCGGATCGCGACCCGGTTTAAGCAATTCATTTTTTATGTCGGTGAGGGTAGGGAGGCCTACTTCGGCAGTTACATAATTCTTGAAATCAATTTTCGAAATCAGCTCTTCGTTTCTGATCAGGTCTTTCACTTCACACTTCAGGTCTTTGGCAATTTTCGATACGATTTTGTACGATTCGGGATGTACACCTGAATTGTCCAACGGATTTTTCGCATCAGGAATACGCAGGAACCCGGCGGCTTGTTCAAAAGCTTTTGGTCCCATTCGCGGAACTTTTTTTAGTGAGTCGCGCGATTCGAACATCCCGTTTTCTTTTCGGTAAGTGGTAATATTTTCTGCCAGTTGCGGGCCAAGCCCCGAAATGTAGGTGAGCAGGTGTTTGCTGGCGGTATTTAAATTTACGCCAACCGCGTTTACGCTCAGCTCAACCACTGAATCGAGACTATTTTTCAGCTGTTTCTGATCAACATCGTGCTGGTACTGCCCAACGCCAATGCTTTTCGGATCGATTTTCACCAGCTCAGCCAGCGGATCCATTAAGCGGCGGCCAATTGAAATGGCTCCTCGCACAGTTACATCGTATTGCGGAAATTCCTGACGGGCGACCGACGAGGCCGAATAAACCGAAGCACCATCTTCACTTACGACATACACACGCACTTCGCGGTTATAACGCAGCTTTTTTATAAAAGCTTCCGTTTCGCGGCTGGCGGTTCCGTTTCCAATGGCAATGGCATCAATCTGGTACATTTCTACCATCGACGATACTTTTTTTGCCGCCATCTTTTTTTCTTCCTGCGGTTTGTGCGGGTAAATATTTTCGTTGTGCAGCAGGTTTCCCTGTTCATCGAGGCAAACCACTTTGCAGCCTGTGCGGTAGCCCGGATCGATGGCCAGGGTTCGTTTTTGCCCCAGCGGAGGTGCCAGCAACAACTGTTTCAGGTTTTCGGTAAAAACGTTTATGGCTTCTGCATCCGCTTTTTCTTTCGATAGTTTGGCAAATTCTGTTTCTATCGATGGCTGGATGAGGCGTTTTAGGCTGTCTTTAACGGCAAGTGCTACTTGTTGCGAGCTGTCGTTGTTGCCTTTTACGAAAAAACGTTCGAGGTTTTCCAGTACCCGCTCTTCGTTTGGCGAAATGGAAACACGCAAAAATCCTTCGTTTTCGCCGCGGCGCATGGCCAGCAATCGGTGCGAAGGGCATTTTTTCAAGGGTTCGCTCCAATCGAAATAGTCGCGGTATTTGGCGGCTTCTTCCTCTTTTCCTTTTATAACTTTTGAGCTAATGTAAGCTCCCAGGTCAAATCCTTTTCGCACAATATTCCGGGCACGTTCGTTTTCGCTTACCCATTCGGCAATAATATCGCGGGCTCCCGAAAGTGCATCTTCAACTGCAGGCACTTCATCGTTTAAAAACGGATTGGCCCGGTATTCCGGATCGCGTTCCAGCTGTTTCATTACAATTTTTGCCAGTGGTTCCAATCCTTTTTCGCGGGCGATGGTGGCTTTGGTGCGGCGCTTGGGTTTGTAGGGCAGGTAAATGTCTTCCAGCTCAACCGAATCAAAACAATCTTCAATTCGCTTTTTCAGATCCGGAGTTAATTGTTCTTGTTCGTTAATGGTTTTCAGTATGGTTTCTTTGCGCTTGGCAAGTTCAGCATATTTATCGTTTTGCTCCTTAATTTGTAGCACCTGCACTTCGTCGAGACTGCCGGTGCGTTCTTTTCGGTAGCGCGAAATAAACGGAACGGTGGCGCCTTCATTCAGCAAATTTATGGTGTTTAAAACCTGGGTGGTGTTCAGTCCCAGGTTGAGGGCAATTAGATCTATGATTTTGTTTTGCATATTTTGTTTTTCTTGAATCGCAAAGGTAGACAAGCATATCATCATTTCAAAAAGATGACTTCCTGTAAATCTGTAAAGAAACTTCATACAACCGGCTTCTTTCTTCAAACTTTTTTCCCTATTTTTGCACCTCATTTTCAAAAAGAAGTAAAAGCATGTTTGATAATTTAAGCGACAGGCTGGAGAAGTCCTTCAAACTACTTAAAGGACAAGGGAAAATTACCGAGATCAATGTGGCGGAAACGCTAAAAGATATTCGTCGTGCGTTATTGGATGCCGACGTTAACTTTAAAATTGCCAAAAAATTTACCGACGACGTAAAAGTCAAAGCTTTGGGGCAGGATGTTTTGTCTGCCGTAAAACCGGGGCAAATGATGGTAAAGATCGTGAAAGACGAGCTGGCGCAATTGATGGGTGGTACTTTTACCGATATTAAGCTTGAAAATAAACCGGCGGTCATCCTGATGTCGGGGTTGCAAGGTTCGGGTAAAACCACTTTCTCCGGAAAACTGGCAAATATGCTGAAAAGCAAAAAAGGCCGTCATCCGCTGTTGGTGGCATGCGACGTTTATCGTCCGGCTGCAATCGATCAGTTGAAAGTTCTGGGCGAGCAGATCAATGTTCCGGTTTATACCGAAGAAGGAAACATGGATCCGGTGAAAATTGCCAAAGCAGCAATTGCACATGCAAAAGCCAATGGTAACGATGTGGTGATTGTGGATACCGCCGGTCGTTTGGCCGTTGATGAGCAGATGATGAACGAGATTTCTGCCGTTAAGAAAGCCATCAATCCGGATGAGATTCTTTTTGTGGTTGACTCGATGACCGGTCAGGATGCGGTAAATACAGCAAAAGAATTTAACGACCGCCTGGATTTCGACGGCGTTGTTCTTACCAAACTCGATGGTGATACCCGCGGTGGTGCTGCCTTATCGATTCGTGCAGTGGTTGAAAAGCCGATTAAGTTTGTGGGTACCGGCGAAAAAGTTGATGCGCTCGACGTTTTCCACCCCGATCGTATGGCCGACCGTATTTTGGGAATGGGTGATATTGTGTCGCTGGTTGAAAAAGCCCAGGAACAATTTGATGAAGAAGAAGCAAAACGCCTGCAGAAAAAGCTGCAGAAAAATACATTTGATTTTAACGATTTCCTGAAACAGATTAACCAGATTAAAAAAATGGGTAACCTGAAAGATGTGATGGGAATGATTCCGGGCATGGGAAAAGCGTTAAAAGGAATGGATATCGACGATGACGCATTTAAGCACATCGAAGCCATTATTTTTTCAATGACACCGGCCGAGCGTGAAAATCCATCGTTGATTAACGGAGGCCGCAGAAAACGTATTGCCAACGGATCGGGAACCGATATTCAGGAAGTAAACCGTTTGCTGAAACAATTTGGCGAAACACGTAAAATGATGCGTATGGTATCGCAGGGGAAAAATGTTCAACGCATGATGGCCGGAATGCAAGGGCAGGGACGTAAGTTTTAGTCACTGGTCACTGGTCATTGGACACTGGTCATCAGTCACTGGTCATTGGAAAGTGGCAATTATCCACTGGCGATTAAAAAACGCAATTGACAGTTCTATAATAATAACCTGGCGTCTTAGCGCCTTTGCGAGAAATTAGACAATATGAATTTGATCGACGGAAAAAAAGTTGCTGCTGAAATTAAGCAGGAAATAGCAGAAGAGGTTAAACAAATCATCGACAACGGAGGAAAACAACCTCATTTGGCAGCTATTCTGGTTGGTCATGATGGGGGTAGCGAAACCTATGTTGCCTACAAAATTAAAGATTGTGAAGCCGTTGGTTTTAAGTCTTCGCTGATTCGTTATGAAGACGATGTAACCGAAGAGGAATTGCTTGCCAAGGTAGAAGAATTGAACAACGATGACGATTTGGATGGTTTTATTGTTCAATTGCCACTTCCAAAACATATCTCGGAGCAGAAAGTAATTGAAGCCATTGATCCGAAAAAAGATGTTGATGGATTTCACCCGATAAACGTTGGACGCATGGTAATTGGTTTGCCGTCGTTTGTTTCGGCAACTCCCTACGGAATTGTTGAATTGCTGAAGCGCTACAACATTGAAACCAGCGGTAAAAACTGTGTGGTTTTGGGCCGCAGTAATATTGTTGGCCGCCCAATGAGTGTATTGATGTCGCAAAAGGCAATTAACGCCACTGTAACCGTTGCTCATAGTCGCACTGCTAATCTGAAAGAAGTTTGTGCCAATGCCGATATTTTAATCGTTGCGATGGGAGTTCCTGAGTTTGTAACGGCCGATATGGTTAAAGAAGGTGCCGTTGTTATCGACGTGGGTACTACCCGAGTAAAATCGGATAAAACAAAGTCGGGATGGAAACTGAAAGGCGATGTTTTGTACGATGAGGTAGCTCCAAAATGTTCGTACATCACACCGGTTCCGGGTGGAGTAGGACCGATGACACGTACCTCGCTGTTGTTAAATACCTTGCTGTCGGCAAAAAAGGAGATTTATAAATAAAACGAAATTATATCGTAAGAAAAGGGGACATAACGGTGTCCCCTTTTTTTGGTGTGCCGTGCATGGTAGATAGCTATAGGGTGAAAGTCCTGAATGGGGGTTTGTAGTGCCAACCATTAGCCGAAGGCAAGGGTGTCCATCGTGAGGTGGAATCTGAAGGAAGC